>JAVEVO010000231.1:0-9248 GCA_034005005.1 Myxococcota bacterium | reverse complement strand
GTAGGCGAGGGTGGTCAGCGGTCGTACAGATCGTCCTGACAGCGGGATTCGTGTGGGATAATGAGGCAATACCCGAGCCCAAAAAGACCCTTGACCGAGCTAAGATAGGCCGGCACCCACCAGAACAACTGATCAAAACCCCTGTGACGAGGTACTAGAGACCCTGGCGAGACTTGCCCGCAAAGCAGTCCTGGTGCTATCGTCCGGCTCGTTCGAGAGGATCCCCACGGGCCCGGTCGTCTATCCCGGCTGCCCGTTATCGAGGAGCGCTTGCAGCGATGGCTTCGACCGATGGTGAGCCCATACTAGCCCCTTCCCCACCTCCGCCCAGCGGCTTCACTGCGACGAGCTGCACCCTGCTCGAGCGCGCCGCGGAGCTGCAGCGCCAGCGGGATCTGGCGCTGACGCTCTCCTCGGCGAATGACCTGGAGCCGGCGCTGCTGGCCTGTATCGAAGCGGCGAGCGACCTGTCCGGGCTGGAGGCGGGCGGGGTCTACCTGCTGGACGAACAGGGCGGGATCGTGCTGGCCGCGAGCCGCGGGCTGCACCAGGACTTCCGTGACGCCAACTCGCAGTATGCGCCGGGCGCACCGCAGGCGGTCTTCTCGCAGACCGACACGCCCATCTACACGAGCTGCCGGATACTCCCCTACTCCTCCCCGCCGCTGGCCGCTCTCGCGGACTTCCAGGCCCTCGCCGTGCTCCCCTTCGGGCACCAGGGGCGCCAGCTCGGCTGCCTCGTGCTGGCCTCCCCGACCCTGGCGGAGGTCCCCCCCGGGCGGCGGCTGGCCCTCGAGGCGATCGCCTCCCAGATCGGCGGTGCCGTGGCCCGGCTGGCCTCCGAGGAGGCCCTCCGCCAGAGCGAGCGCAAGTACCGGCTCCTCACGGAGCACTTCAGCGACGTGCTCTTCACCTGCACCCTCGAGGGTCGACTGACCTACATCAGTCCCGCCATCGAGGCGGTGTCGGGCCACGAGGCCGCCGAGGCGATCGGCCGCAACCTCGTCGAGTACCTGGCGCGTCCCGAGGACGTCCGCCAGCTCGCCGAGCAGCTCACCCGGCTGGCGCAGACCGGCGGCCCCGCCACAATGTCGGTGCTGGTACGCCCCAGGACCGGCCTCCCCCTGCCCGTCGAGATCGCCGCCATCACCTATCGCGAGCCGACCGGCCAACTGCTGGTACACGGCGTGCTGCGCGACATCAGCTCCCGCGTGCAGGCCCAGGAGGAGCGCCGGAAGCTCGCGGAGCGGCTCGACGAGCTGCAGCGCATCGAATCCATCGGCCGCCTCGCCGGGACCGTGGCCCACGACTTCAACAACCTGCTGGCGCCGATCCTCGGCAACGCCGAGCTGGGCCTGCTCGAGACGCCGGCAGGCTCGACGCTCCACGAGCTGCTCCAGAACATCCTCAACGTCGCCCTGCGTGGACGCGAGCTGACCCAGCAGCTTCTGGCAGCCGGTCGCAGGCAGGTCCTGCAGGTGCGCCCCCTCGACGTCAACGAGGTCGTGCAGGAGCTGAGCCCCCTGCTACGGCGCGTCCTCGGCGAGCGGATCGTCGTGGAGTGCGACCTCGCGCCCGGCCTCGGCCCAGTGCTCGCCGACGCCTCCCAGGTCCACCAGATCCTGATGAACTTGCTCGTCAACGCCCGAGACGCGCTCCCGGGCGGCGGGAAGGTCCGGGTGACCACCCGCGAGGTCCAGGTCGACGAGGCCCTCGTCCGGCACCACCCCGAGCTGAAGCTCGGCCCGTATATCTCGCTGGCGGTCACCGACGACGGTAGCGGGATGGACGCGGCGACCCTGCACCGGGCCTTCGAGCCCTTCTTCACCACCAAGGGCAAGGAGAAGGGCACGGGCCTCGGGCTGGCGACCGTCCTCGGGCTCGCCCAGCAGCACGGCGGGGGCGTGCTCGCCGAGAGCGCTCCCGGCCAGGGCACCCGCATCGAGATCCTCCTGCCCCGTGTCGCCGGGAAGCCATGCCCGACCCCGCGGCCCGCGCGGCCTCACCCTGCAAGCGCGCGACCGGGGGAGTGCCACGTGCTGCTGGTCGAGGACGACGCGGACGTCCGCCAGCTCACGACCCAGGTGCTCCGGCAAGACGGCTTCCGGGTGATCGCCGCGCCGGATGCGGAGCAGGCCCTGCGGCTGGTGCAGGAGCGGAGTACGCCCCTTCATCTCCTGCTCACCGACGTGATCCTGCCCGGTCGCGACGGCCGCGACCTGCACCGGCTGCTCCTCGAGCAGCGGCCCGGCCTGCCGGCCCTCTTCATGTCGGGCTACCCCGACGAGGTCATCGGCGAGCGCGGCGTCCTCGAGCCGGGGGTCCACTTCCTCCAGAAACCCTTCAACATCGACACGTTGCGCAAGATGATCGACGAGGTACTCACCCTCTCCGCCGAGTAACCTCACTCCCCGCCCGCCGAAGGCCACCGCCTCCTGGGATGCGCGGCGAACAGCAGGGTGTGCGAAGGTGCGCGCTGCGGATGGCGTGGTGCGGAGCCAGAGTGATAGGCGACGCAGCAGCGTCCGAAGGAGATCGGGGAGACGACAGCGAGGGAGAGACGAGGTGAGGGAAGCCCCGGGGGGCCGGTCGGCCGGCCCCCCGGGAAGGCTGTAGGTCAGGGATCCTCGAGCACGCCGGGCACGCGCCACGCGTAGTGGCCCGCGATGTCGATCATGTCCTGGGCCATGATGAGCATGGCCTCGATGCGATCGACGTCCTGGTACTTGATGCCGTCGGGGTAGTCGTTGTAGTCGAAGGAGCTGATCCAGCCCTCCTGCTCGCACCAGTCCTCGGTCCGGTAGCCGCCGCAGCCCGTGGTCACCTCGTCGCAAGACCGACCGAAGGTCCCCCAGCCCTGGACCGGCTCCGCGTCGATGGCGCAGGCCTGGAGGAAGGCGTAGCGGTTCATGATGCCCTCGGCCTGGCGCACCAGCTCGTAGCTGATGGACAGCCCGTCGTTGGTGTTGACCGCCTGATAGACCTTGGTGCCCGCGGGGTTGGTGAACTCCGCCACCTCGGTCCCCTCGGGGATGTCGAAGCGGTGGTTGCCACCCTTCACCTGGCTGTCGAGCCGCTCGGAGAAGGAGTTGGTGTACCAGGGGTGGGACGCGCCCGCGATGCTCCAGAAGATCGGGTAGATCGCGAACAGGGCGTCCATCCCGGGCTTCACGGGGTAGGCCCCCTCGGCGCAGCGGGTCTTGATGTCGGGGCGAACCAGGTCGGAGAAGAGGCCGCCGGCCATCATGCCTTCCATCAGGCTGACGGGCTGGGCCACCAGCTTGCCCGTCTCCTCCTCGATGCACCAGGGGTTGGACGCGTGGGCGAAGTTGTCGGTCACCAGGCCGCGCATGACCTCCCAGAGCTCCCGCCCGTCGCCGGTCCAGAGGCTGTTCCAGAAGGACAGGCCGTTGGCCTTCTCGTACCAGAGGAGCTCGTTGAGCGCCGCCGGGATGGACATGACCTCGAGGACCGCGATCTTGTCGAGCTCGACGCCGATGCGGATGAGGTGCGCGTAGTAGGTTTCGGTGTCGTACTGCAGGTCCCACCTCTCGGCCCAGCCCCAGCCCTCACCCAGGGCGACGTGACCGCGAGGCTGAGGATCGAGGGGATCCTGGGCCTGCTCGGTGATCTCCCAGTACTTGTTGCCAGCCCGATCGAAGGCCTGAGCGTAGTCACCATAATCCGGACGCATCAGGACGTCGTAGAGCATGTACTGGTAGGCCAGCAGAGAGGCTCGCAGCAGATCCTCGCCACCCTCGGGGATGTGACCGGGCATCATGTCACGCTTCTCGGGGCCCGCGAGCATGTTGTTGATGGTCGCGTCGGACAGCACGGCATCCCACGTGCGATCGCCGTACCACATGATGTGGAGCTGCAACTGGGGCAGGAACTTGGCCATCATGTAGTAGGTCCACAGCCACTTGTTGATGAAGTATCCGCCGCGGCGGCCATCGAAGCCCGTGCTGTCCCGCTTGAAGTTGCGGAAGAGGTAGGAGAGGTACTGGTCCTCGATGGTGTTGCGGATGATCTCCGTGGCGGTGACGCCCGAGTCGAACCGGGTGCAGAAGGCGTCGTCGAACACCTTCTCGTCGGAGGCGAACTGGTAGTTACGGACGAGCCGCTTGGCCACACCCTCGGTCACCTTGGCGTTGGAGAGGGGATCCCAGCGCTTGCTGGCGTCGAAATCGCCCGGCTCGAAGGGGACGAGCTTCCACGGGAGGGTGGAGTACTTCATCTTGCCGGTCTCCGCGTCCTTGACCACGGAGCTGAGGTCGTAGATGGCGTTGCCCGCGCGGTCACGGGCGATGTCCCCGTTGCGGTCCTTCATCGGCTCGGTGATGGTGGTCGCATCGACCACCTCGATCTTGTGGCCATAGCCGAAGAGGATCGCGGCCCGATCGTACCGGGGCACACCGGGCGTACCGTTCGGATCGGTGTACCAGGACTCCCAGTCACCGGTGTAGTCCATGATCGAGGCGCCCGAGAAGCGAACCCGCTCGTTGGCGATGTCACGCGCCTTGGTGACGTACTCCCGGTAGGCGTCGGGGACCCCGTCCTGGATGTCCTGGGCGTACTCCTCGCGGAGCTCCTCCAGATCCTGCCAGTGCTTGTGCCACTCCTCCTCGTACTGAGGATGGAAGTTCGCCCGGTCCATGGAGCCACGGAAGTTGTGACGCAGACCGAGGACATGCCCGAGCTCGTGCAGGGTGGTGGTGTAGTAGATCCAGTGACGCAGCTCCCGGCGGATCTCCTCGCGGGACATGTCCTTGTTGCGCATGACGAACCCCGCCACCGCGGCGTCGTAGTGATCGGGCTCGATGCGGCAGTGCCCGGCGACCGAGTGCTCGTGCCGGTGCTCGGCGAACATCTCGTCGGACAGCCGGTGCACCGGGGAGAGGGTCTCCTGGACGGCCGGGTCGGAGGCCGACCGGGCGCCGGGGAGGGCCATGCCGAAGGAGGACCGGGGCATCATCAGGGTCTCGTAGCCCGTGCCGTCGAGGGCCGCGAGGGGAGCGAGGTTGAGGGGCGCCTTGTTCTCCATCTCGTGCCGGAGCATGACGTCCAGCCGCTGGCGCATGTCCGCGAGCTGCTCGGTGGTGAGCTTGGGCAGCTTGGTGCCGAAGGCGGTCCGGGGATAGTAGGCGGCCATCATGCCGGGAGTGAGGAAGTTGATCACCCGATCGGTCTCCGCGGCGGCCTCCTCGGCGGTCTTGTGCACGACGGCCTGGCCGTTGAGCTCCGACTGGCTGATGGTGTCGGGAGTGCCCGCGTCGCACTTGCCCGTCTCCTCGTTGAAGTAGTAGCCCGCGGCCACGTCGTCGACGGTGCAGTTGCCGGCCACCAGGTCGTAGAGGTCCATGGCCCGGGTCACGACGAAGTCGATCCAGTTGCCGTAGACGTTGACCACGCCGGAGATGATCTCGCCGGTGTCGGGGTCCGCGTAGGAGGGCCCGTAGCCGAGCGGGGAGGCGTTCTGGGGGCGAGTCGTGTAGTTGATGAAGGTGTAGCGCATGTCACCGAGCTCGTAGCGGTAGCGCGGGTTGCCGTCGTTGTTGATGACCGGCATGCCCTCGGCGTCGTACAGCAGCTCGTTCTTGCGCAGGACCATCACGTCGTCGTCCCGGCCGGTGGCGTCCTGCAGGGTGCGGTTCCAGGAGTCGATGACCTCCTGGGTCCAGGCGACCAGGTCGGCGTCGTTCGCCGGGAAGGTGGGCGAGAGGGTGAAGACGATCTGCCGGCCGTCGTCGGTGTTCCAGCGATTGATGAAGTAGCGCTTGTCCGACTCCCGGGTGGCCCGGAGCTCGTCGTAGACCTCGTACTCGGTACGGAAGTACCCATAGCGCCGGAAGAAGTCATCCCGGAAGTCCATGGGCTCGTAGTCGGGGTTCTCGGGGGCCTTGAGCAGCGAGTGACGCCACTTGACGGTCACCGGCGGCTGGGTCGTGCCGTAGTAGAGGTCCCACCAGTACTGGGGCACGCCACGGATGGACTCCTGGGTGTCGATGTTCATGGCCACCACCGGCGCGTCCTTCTCGGGGTTCCACTTGCGGGTGTCGACGGCCTTCTCGGTGGTGTCGTAGAACTCGACGTTGTCCCAGACGGAGACGGGCTCCCGGGCCAGGTCGCCGGTCAGCAGGTCGCCGGCCATCGGGGCCCAGATGTTGGTGACCTGGTTCTCGCTCCAGTCGACTCGCATGTACTCGCGCTCCCACCAGGGGCGATCCGAGTCGTTCTCGATGATGACGTTCAGGTCCTCACGGGTCGTGCTGTTCTCCATGTACTTGATATCGAAGTGACCCTTGATGTTGAAGCTCAACACCATCACTTCCATACCGATGGTGTTCTCCACCATCTCACCCTTGTTGTTCCGGTACTTCTGGGGCACCATGTGACCGTTTAGCTTGTCCTCGGTGATATCCCAGCGCACCTTGGCCGCGCCGAAGAACGCCTCTTCGCCGATGAACGTCGCGTTGTTCGCCCACTCGGTGTCCACGACGGTGAGCTTGTAGTACCAGTCACCGGTGAACATGGCCTTGTTGACTGCGTCTGGCTGGGTCTTGTCCAACGGTTCGGGCTCCGTTGCGCAACCCCATGCCATCAGGCCCAGGACGAGGAAGCTGATCAGCCTATGCCTCATGGTTCGGTCCTCCTACCCTCGCTGAATTCCATGCTCCTGCGGTTTCAGAAATCGAGCTCCGGTCATTTCAGTACATGAACACCAGGTCAACGTAGAGCTGACCGTACTTGGGGTTGAACGGATTCAAGCTGACGATCGCCCCGCCGTTCTGGAGCTGGGGCGCGGACAGGAAGTAGCCGGCCGACAGGTTCCAGTTGTCATTGAAGGCGTAAGTACCATCGAGGTAGCCGGTGTAGTAATGCTCCCAGACGCTCGTGTCGCGGGGCGTGTCCGCGAGGCTGCCGTACATCGGCGCGGCCTCACCTTCGTAATCCGCAGCCTGCTGCATGATCCAGTACAGAGTGAAGGCCAACTGGCTCGTGGCCATCCAGGTGGCGCTGTACCGCTGGGTGAGGGACCAGGCGGTGTTGTTGCCGATGTTGTCCTCCTCGAGCCAGCGCGAGGTGTCGGAGGTGGTGTACTTGGCGAAGTACCGGGCGCCCGCGAACTCGAACCCGAGGCTGAAGGGCCCGGCGCCCCAGCTCGCCCGCCCTGCGGCTCGCAGCGAGCCATAGGTGTCCGCGACCCGGGAAGCGATGGATGTGGGGAAGCTGTAGCGCAAGGAGCCGGAGAAGGTGATCCCGGTGTTCTCTTCCTTGTAGATGCGCCGGTCCGAGAACTGCAGCGACCAGTCGGGCAGGTCCCAGGGGTTGGCGTCCCGGGAGAGGTGATTGACCAGCCCATTGGCGATGATCTGGAACGCGTAGATCCCGTTGAGCCGCAGCTCGGGGATGACCGTCAGGGACGTGGCCGAGGAGGGCCGGTCGCGGTTGACCGCCTCGGTGGTCTCGAGCACGCCCTGGATGCCCAGGTCGACCTTGATCGCCCCCTTCTCCTTGGCCTTGGCCTCCTCCTCGGCCCGCTTGAGCTGCAAGTCCTCGAGGGACTGCGCCGCCGCGGGGGCCGGGAGGAGCAAGGTCAGCCCGGCGAGCATCAGGAAGGCGCCCCGATGCTGGTTGACGAAGCGACGGAGGGCTAGGACCCGCTGGTATACCATCGACCTCTCCTCGGACGCCGGCGTGGCACTGGGCCAGACGACCAGTTTGGACTCTACGAGGGGGAACCCTTCCCGAGGTAGTTCGTTTTCACGAACCCTTGCAACTCGCCGGAAGAAAAGCGAGAATCGAACGGTTGGCAGGGGTTTGGGCGACGGCTCGCCAGCACTCGGCGCCGACGCCGGGCCGGCACGGGAGGGCCGTCGGGCGGCGGGATTGCCCGGGAGAGCTTCTTCCCGCGCCACCGTCCGCCACGACTGAACACACACTTCTGGCATCGGCGCAGGAACATAGCCGGCCAGCAGCGGGTTGCAAGGAACTCCGACGCGAGGTGAGGCAATGGCGACGCTCTCCGGGATGCGGCTTGTTCGTCCTCTGGCGGTCGTGGCCTTCCTCGGCAGCTTCGTCGGTGGGGAGCGGCCGGTCGCGGCCGATGCCGATGACCCTACCGACCTCTGCGCGCAGCTCCTCGCCTGCGATTTCCTGCCCGACGCGGACTGCGCCGGGCAGGATCCCGTGGCCTGCGCCGCGCAGCGCCAGATGGCCTGCGAGGCCGCGGTCGTCTCGCTGCACGCCGACTACCCGGAGTCCCTGGACGATCTGCTGGCCTGTGCGGCCGGCCAGGGGTGCGGCGGCCTGATCGCCTGCCTGCGAGATTGGCGCCTGCCCCCCTGCGACGGGCTCTGCGACAAGCTGGTGCGGCAGTGCGGCGAAGGGCAGCTCATCGAGGAGTGTGAGTGCTCAGGTGGCGGCAGCTACGAACCCGAGGGCGCCGTCGGCTGTGTCCGGGACGAGGACTGCTACGGCTTCGACGTCTGCCGGGACGGCCTCTGCATCCCTCCCGCCGAGTGCGACTGCACCACGATCGTGATCCCCGAGGAGGACGCCTTCGCCGAGTGCGCGGCCGAATGCGCGAGCGAGTTCTTGTTCTCCCTGGAGGGCCGCGCCTCCCTGCTCCTGTTCGCGAGCTGCGTCGAGGCCCAGCCGTGCGACGAGATCGATGCCGCGTGCCGGGAGGGAGCCGGCGGCGAGTGCCTCCTCGACGCCGAGTGCCTGCCGGGCGAGCGCTGCCGTGACGGGGTCTGCGAATCGACGGGCGGCGAGGGTGAGGGCGAGGGCTGGGAAGGCGAGGGCGAGGGAGAGCCGCTCGAGCCTTGCGTCACGGACGACGACTGCCGGGCCGGTCAGCTCTGCCTGGACGGATTGTGCATCTGGGTCGGCGAGGGCGAGGGCGAGGGCGAGGCCTGGGAGGGCGAGGGCGAGGGCGAGGCCTGGGAGGGCGAGGGCGAGGGCGAGGCCTGGGAGGGCGAGGGCGAGGGCGAGCCCGGGGAGGGCGAGGGCGAGGGCGAAGCCTGGGAGGGCGAGGGCGAGGGCGAAGCCTGGGAGGGCGAGGGCGAGGAGGGCGAGGGCGAGGAGGGCGAGGGCGAGGAGGGCGAGGGCGAGGGCGAGGCCGGGGAGGGCGAGGGCGAGAAGGGCGAGGGTGAGGGCGAGGGCGAGGCCGGGGAGGGCGAGGGCGAGGGTGAAGGCGAGGGCGACGGGGAGGGTGAGGGCGAGGGTGAAGGCGAGGGCGAGGG
>JAVEVO010000230.1:0-9276 GCA_034005005.1 Myxococcota bacterium | reverse complement strand
CGCCAGGGCGAGGTGCCCGAGGGGGCCCGGCCGCTGCTGGCGAGCATCGACCAGTTCCTCGCGACGGGTCAGAAGTCCCTGGGCCGCGGCCATCTGGGCGGCGCCCTGGTGAGCATCGAGGACGCGGTCAAGGTGATGACCGGACCCGCCCTGAAGCTGGTGGCGCCCGTGGTGGCGCAGGCGCTGGCGAAGGACGCCCAGTTGCTGGCGCGCGGCAGCTACGCCGAGGTGGTCCTGTACTGGAAGCAGTTCGCCGTGGGGACGGGCGAGGAGCAGACCGCCTACATCTCCCTCGTGCAGGCCTGGGAGTTCATCTGGGAGGACGCGCTGTACGACGCGGCGGTGCTCAAGGTGGAGAACGCGTACTTCTACTCGCGCAACGGCAAGCGGCCCTTCCTCGCCACGGACATCCCGGCGAGCATCGACGTGATCTTCCAGATCCAGGAGGAGCTGGACGCGTACCTCCAGGACCCGGAGCTGCCCGGCGGGGCGAGCCTGGTCGAGGTGGCCCGGATGATGATGGACGACGTCCTCTGGAAGTACGAAAACCTCCAGGACGTCGGGACCTTGCCCGCCGAGCACTTCCTGCGGCTGCTGCTGGACCTGCAGGACATGGCCAACCTGCTGTTCGCCGCGGAGGCGGAGGGCTGCTGGGTGCGCAACTGGCAATGGGGCTACGCGCAGGCGATCCGGGTGGTGATCGACGTCGCCAAGGCCGACGCGGAGACCAAGATCCCGGAGGATCACGAGCAGTACTGCAAGATCCAGGAAGCGCAGCTCCGCTACGACGAGGGGATCGGGATGCTCGACCGGCGGGAGGTCGACCTGATGCTCGATCTGTACGCCGCCAACGTCGAGAAGAACATTCGCTGCCTGATGCTGGAGATCTACCACCATGCGGGCTACCACCCGCCGTTCCCAGTGGAGGATTACGGTTGCCGGATCGAGGGCTGCAATTGACCGTCGCCCGCGACCGGCTCCCGGCATCCCCCCGTGAGGAGGCGTGCGCCCGCCTGACCGGCTCGGCGGGTTGACCTCGGGGGGCACCCGACGGCTCGCCTCCCCCTGGCGGCCGGTCCTGCCGGTCCTGCCGCTCTGGCTGCTGGTCGGTCTCGGGCCCGCGGGTCCGGGCGGCTGCAAGGCCCCCCCGCCCCCGCCCGCACCGGTGTCCTGCTCCGATCTGCTCCCCGAGGCCGCCCTGCTCCTGCACGCGGGGGAGCTGCCCGAGGCGGTCGCCCGCCTCTCCGGCCAGGCCCGTTGCCCCGCGGAGGAGCTGCTGCGGGGCTTCGCCCTGGTCGCGCTCGAGCGGGAGGAAGAGGGAGTGCCGGTGCTGGAGCGGTTGGCCCGGGAGGACACCGGCGACCGCGTGACCTCCCGGCTGGCCGGTGAGCTGCACGCCCTGGCGGTGATCCGGCCCGACGGGCGGGGGCTGGGGGAGGCCCGGGAGGTCGCCCGGGCCACCTTGCAGCGCCACCCCGACTCCGTGCGCAGCCGGCTCCTGCTCGCCCTGCTCGGTCCGGCGACGGCCACGGTCGAGACGCGGGCGCTCTTGCTGCCCCTGGCCCAGCCCTTGCCCCGGCTGGCCGATCCCCAGGACCTCGCGCTCAAGGAGCTGGCTGCGGTGCTCGCCGAGCTGCTCTCCGGGGGACGTGACCTGCCGGCCGCGAGCAGCTCCGCCACCCGCCTCGCCCTGGCCCGCTTCCTCGGCGAGCAGGCCGGTCGGCGCGCCGGGCTCGCGTTCCGGCAGCTCGCAGAGCGGGCGCGGGGAGAGGCGCAGGCCGTCCTGACGCGTGAGCCCGCCTGGCGAGAGCAGGCCGTGCTCTTGTACGGCACCTACAGCCTCGAGCTGCGCGACTTCCCCGCCGCGGCGGCCGCGGCCCGGGCCCACCTCCAGGTCCAGCCAGGTGCGCTCGCCGTGCGGGAGCTGCTCCTCGACGCGCTCGCCCTGCAAGGTGAGCACGAGGCCCTGCTGGCCGAGGCGAAGGGGATCCCCCTGGGGGTCTGTCCGAGCTGCCACCTGCAGGTCGCGGCGGCGCTGCAGCGGCTGGGGCGTGGCGGAGAAGGCGTCGCCCTGCTCCGTGACCTGCACCGGGCGCAGCCGGGCGAGCCGCACGTGCTGCGAGCGCTCGGCCAGGCCCTGCTGCAGCAGGGAGAGCTGACCGCGGCCTGGCCCCTGCTCGAGCAGGCGACCGCGGCCCTGCCGCGGGACCCCGCGGCTGCGGGGGCCCTGGCCGCCGTGCTGGCTCGCCTGGGGCAGGAGGAGCAGGCCCGGGAGGCCGGGGAGCGCTACCGGGCCATCGCCCAGCAGATCGAGGAGGAGGGCAAGCGACCGGGGAACCTGCGCACCAACCTGGCGTCCCGCTACGCGGAGGCGCTGCGGGCCCTGGAGCAGGGGAAGCTGGCCACCGCTCAGCACCTCGCGGCCGGGATCGGGCAGCGCGACCCGGCCTATCCCTTGCTCCCCTTGCTGCGCCTCGCGCTCGCGGGGAAGAAGGGCGAGCCCCTCCGGGAGGGGGACTTCGACGAGCTGCTCCGGGCGGCCCGGGCCAGCAACGCCTGGCTCCCCCGCAACTCGCCGTGAGCTGGCGGGTCCCCGGCGGGCGTCACGGGGGAGTGGCCGCCCTGCTCTGCCTGCTCCTGGCCGGCTGTCGCGCTGGGGCCACCGACGGTGCGGAGGACCCTGCGGTCCCGGGCGCGGTCCCGGGCGTGGTCCCGGGCGTGGTCCCGACCGCGGCCCCGCCCGCCTCCTCGGCCTTCGGCAGCTTCCCCTACTCGCTGCGCCTGCAGGAGCCGGGAGAGGCGCAGCGCGTCCTCGTGGGGGACCCGACCGCCGCCGACCTGCCCGCGGCCGGTCCGCCGCCCGCGGGCTGGCCCACCTTCGTCGACGCCGCGGCCGAGCTCGGCGTGAGCTTCTCCCGCTTCTCGGGGGCCTCGGGCCGCAAGTATAGCTGCGAGCCGAAGGGGGGCGGGATCGGCTTCATCGACGTGGACGGGGACGGCTGGCCCGACCTCTACCTCCTCGACGGCGGCCATCTGCCCGGGACTCCCCCGCGCGGTGAGCGGGGCAACCGGCTGCTGCGCAATCGACAGGGAGGCGGGTTCGTCGACGTCACGGCCGCGGCCGGGGTCGCCGGCCCCTGGTACAGCATGGGCGTGGCCGCGGGCGACTACGACGGGGACGGGGACGTGGACCTGTTCGTCACCTCCCTGGACGGCACCGTCCTCTACCAGAACCGCGGCGACGGCACCTTCGCGGACGTGACCGCCACGACGGGCGCGGCCGTCCCCGGCTGGTCCACCACGGCGGTCTTCGTCGACCTGGACGAGGACGGCTTCCTCGATCTCTACGTCGCGCGTTACCTGCGCTACCACCCGCGGGACAACCCCCCCTGCTACGCTGAGGGCATCTTCAACTACTGCACCCCCCATGACTTTCCTCCCATTTCTGACGTGGTGCTCCGCAATGTCTCGGGACGAAAGTTCGAGGATGTTAGCGCGACCTGGCTCGGGCCCCACACCCCGAGCCCCGGGCTGATGGTCGCGGCCGCGGACCTCGACCGGGACGGCCACCAGGACGTCTACGTCGCCAACGACGAGGTGCCGAACCTCCTCTGGATGGGCGACGGGACCGGCCGGCTGCGGGAGGAGGCCTTGTTCCGCGGGGTCGCGGTCGGCGCGGCCGGCATCCCGGAGGCCGGCATGGGGGTCGACATCGGCGACCTCGACGGCGACCGGACCTTCGATATCGCGGTCAGCAACTTCGCCAACCAGTCCGCCAACGACTTCCGCAACGACGGCCGGGGGGTCTTCCTGGATCTGGCGGAGCGGTCGGGGGTCTTCCACGCCACCTACCCACCCTTGCAGTTCGGCGTGCGCATGGCCGACCTCGACAACGACGGGGACCTCGACCTGCACTTCTGCAACGGCCACATCTTCGACACCGTGGCCACCTTCCAGCCGGGGATGGCCTTCCCCCAGCAGAACAGCCTGCTGCGCAACGAGGGCGGGGGGCGCTTCGTCGACCTCTCCTCCCGCTCGGGGTCCGGCCTGCTGCAGCGGCGGGTCTCCCGCGGCGTCGCCGCGGCGGACCTCGACCAGGACGGCGACGTCGATCTGGCCATCGCCAACCAGGACTCCCCGGTGGTCGTGCTGCGCAACGACGGTGGCCACCGGCTCCCCTGGCTCCAGGTGCAGCTCCTCGGCCAACCCCCCAACACCGCCGCGCTCGGCGCGCTCGTCGAGCTCCACGGGCCCGGAGGCGTCCAGGTGCGCCAGGTCACGACGGGAGGTGGCTATCAGAGCGCCAGCGAGCCGGTCGTGCACTTCGGGCTCGGCGCGGCGGGCCGGGTCGACCGGCTGGTGATCCGCTGGCCGCCGCCCGCCCGGGGCATCAGCGAGCTCGACGCGCCCCCCGTCAACCAGCGGCTGCGGGTAGGCCAGCCCTCCCGGCCGTGAGCCGGGGACGGGCGCGGCGGGTCCTACAGCTCGTGGCGGAAGAAGACCTCGGCCAGCTCCCCGGTGGGGGCGCGGGGGAGCAGGGGCGAGGGCTCCCCCGGCGAGAGCAGCCAGAGCTGGTGGGCCGCCCGCGTCGTCGCGATGTGCAAGGCGTGGCGGGCCACGGGGTTGGCCGGGTAGGCCGTGGCGTGCGCGTCCGGGAGCACCACGTAGTCGAACTCGAGGCCCTTCACCTGGGCGACGTCCGTGACCTCGACCCCCGGCTCGAAGCGGAAGTCGTGGTTGGCGACGTGGCGTAGCCGGGGCACGCCCGCGCGCTCCAGGGCCTCGTACAGCGTCCTGGCCGGGCCGGGCTCGCGCAGGATCACGGCCACGCTGCAGGAGGGCTCGCGCCCCATCAGGGAGCGCAGGGCCGCGGCCAGGAAGGCCACGAGCGGGCCCTCCTCCGCGAAGGAGAACAGCTCCACCGGGGCGCCCTCGCGCGTGCAGCGCGGCGCCAACGGATCGGCCAGCTCCCCCAGGACCTCGCGGGCGAGCAGGGTGATGGCCCGGGTGCTGCGGTAGCTGATGCGCAGCGGCTCGAGGGTCAGCGCCCGGACGCCGAGGCCCGCCAGCAGGTCCGGCCAGCTCGCGATGCTGTTGGAGAAGACCAGCTTCTGGGCCATGTCCCCCGCGAGGGTCAGGGACTGGTCGCGGGTGGCGTCGAGGAGCACGCGCAGCTCCACCGCGGAGAGGTCCTGCGCCTCGTCCACGACCGCGTGCGCGTACTCGATGGGGCCCCCGCTCGGCGGCTGCAGCCGGCCGTGCTTGAGCTGGTGGAGCCGCAGCAGGAGGGGCTCGTCCGTGGGGTCGAGCCCCGCGGTCGGGAGCAGCTCCTCCAGCTCGCGGCCGTCGACACCGAGGATCTCCTCGTTCTCGGCGTCGACGGGGCGCTCCCCGTCCTCCTCCGCCGCGGGGAGCTCGAGCTGCCCCACGCACCAGCTCACCGCCTCGTCGAGCTCGGCTGCGCCGAAGGCTCCGGGGGCGTGCCGGGCCAGCTCGTCCCCGAGCAGCCGCCGGTCGGTGAAGAGCTCTCCCCAGTCGGCCCAGAGGTCCCGGGCCCGGGCCAGGAGATCCTGGACCGCGACGCGTGCCCGGTGGCGGGGGCCGGCGGCGAGGCCCGCCCGGTCGAGCCAGGCGGCCAGGGATTGCAGCCGAGGGATCAGGGGCTGGTCCGTGGTGGCGGCCCACCGCTTGGCGAGCTGGGTCGCGGCCTCCTCCTCCTCCAGCCGCTGCTCCTGCCGCTGCAGCCAGAGGGCCTCCGCCGCTTCGTCCAGGGGCGGCTCGTCCTCCACCAGCGCCAGGGGCGGCGCGACCCGCTGGCGCAGCGCGCGCTCGATCCCGCGCGTCTGCCGGCCGACCAGCCCCTCGAGGATGGGCAGCATGGCCGGGTGCTGCTTGAGCCGGGCGACCACCTCGGGCTGGTAGGGGATGGTCGGGAGCCGCAGGTCGGGCAGCAAGCGCTGGCGCAGGCGCTGGGCCCAGCGGTGGCCCGTGAGCACCGGCACCCCGGCGACGCCGAGGGAGGGGAGGACCCGCTGGACGTAGTCCACCAGCGACTCGTTGAGGACCACGACCAGACACCGGGCTGCCCGGTAGCGCGTGGGGTCCGCGTAGTGCAGGAAGGCCACCCGGTGCAGGGCCACGGTGGTCTTGCCCGAGCCGGCGCCACCCTGGACGATGGTCACACCAGATCCGGGGTTGATGATTCTTTCGAACTGTTCCCGGTCGATGAGCGCGGTGATCTCGGGGAGGTGCTTGTCGGGGCGGAAGGTGTTGCGCCCCGGTTCGTCCCCGAGGATGCGCCCACGCGCGGCCGCGGTCGGACCGGTCCGGGGAGCCCGCGGGGGGCGTACGGCCTTGCCCACCCCGCCGGCGAGCTGCTCGGCCGGTATGTCGGCGCGGCGCAGCCAGGTGCCCCGTTCATCGCAAACGAGGACCGCCTGCGGAGCCGCGATGCGTCGCAGACGCCCCCCCTGGAGGGTGAGCCCGCGGCGCACGACGACCCGGCCCTCCACGTCCCGGCCGCCGAACTCCTCCTCGTACTCCTCGCCCTCCTCGCAGGAGTAGTACAGCCGGCTCACGGGCGAGTCGCGCCAGTCGACGATGGTCACGCCCGCCGCGTGATCGACGAACCCCCGCCGGCCGATGAGGATGTCGAGCCGGCGCCCCTGCTGCTCCAGGCCGAGGTGGGCGAAGTAGGGGGCGGCGCGGTCGATCCCCTGCGCGGGGTCGTGCTGCCGGCGGGCGGCGACATTGGCCAGCCGGGTCATCTGCTCGACCAGGGAGGCGTGGTCCTCCGGCTTCTCCTCGGCCACCTGATCCCGCAGAGCGACGAGCTGCGCGTCGTAGTCGGGGCCGGCCTCCCCGGGCCGCCAGCCCTCCAGGCGGCGCCTCACCCGCTGGCAGAGCTCCTCCTCCTCGCGCAGGATGCGTCCCTCGATGCTGTCGGCTGCGACCTCGTCGTAGACCACGGGTCCCTCTCGTCGGCTGCCCGCGTGCGCTGCGGGACCCGCTAGGCTGGCGATCCTCGCCGCCGAAGTCAAGGGGGAGGGTCGCGTGACTCGTAGACGCGGCGCGCCGGCAGCTCGAGGGCCGTCAGGAAGCCGCCGCCGCCGCAGCCGGTGTCCAGGGCGGTGACGCCGGGACCGGCCCAGAGGTCCGTCGGGTCCTCGGGGGTCCAGGTCGACAGCTCCGCGGGCAAGCTGGAGGTCACGGTGTGGCCGACCACCACCGGCTTGCCCGCGTAGTTGCTGAAGAAATCCCGCGTCCGCACCCAGAGCAGCTTCTCCGGGGGCGAGACCTCCCGCGGGTGGGGCCACCGCCCGGCGTCACGCACGAGGCCGGCGTGGACGTACAGCGCGTGCTCGTCCTCGTACCAGAACGGGAGCGCGTCGAGCCAGCGGAGGACGTCCGCCGGGAAGAAGAGCCCCCGGTGCAGGGCCTCCAGCTCCTCGGGGAGGACGGTGTCGTCGGCCTCGGCGGGTGTGCCCGCGTAGGAGCGCAGGGTCGCCAGGCAGCCGTTGCCCCGCGGGAAGGTGAAGTCCAGCCAGGTCTGCCGCACGGCCCGCAGCCAGCCGTCCTCGTGGTTGCCGCGCAAGGTCACGACCTTCGCCGGAGTGCGCTGCGGCAGGTCCCGCAGCAGGGCCACGACGCCCGCCGAGTCGGGGCCCCGGTCCAGGTAGTCGCCCAGGAAGACGAGGGTGTCCGCGGGCTCGAGGGGCGGCAGCCGGGAGAGCAGCCGGGTCAGGGTGTGGCGGTCCCCGTGGATGTCGCCGATGGCGAAGGTCCGTGCGGTCATGGCCGGAGGGTAGGGGAGGAGCGGGGAGTCGTCAACGGGGGTCGGCTGGGTCAGGGGGTGCAGTCCAGCTCCAGGGCCTCGCCGTCGGTCCAGCCGGTGATGTCGCCCAGTAGATCGGTCCGGCAGATCTGGGCGCCGACCTGCTCGTAGGCGGCCAGGGCTGCGGCCGAGGGGTGGCCGTAGGGGTTGCCCTCGCCCACGGAGAACACCGCGTACCGGGGGGCCACCTGCGTGACGAAGCTCTCCGCGAACTGGGCGGAGCCGTGGTGCGGCACCTTGAGCACCTCCGCGGCCAGCCGGGCGCCGTAGTCCCGCACCATCTCCCGCTGGGCCTCCCCCTCCACGTCACCGGTGAGCAGCAGCTCGATCTCGCCGAGGGTGACCTGCACGACCAGGGAGTTGTTGTTGTCGCCGCTGCGGCCGGCGTTCTGGTTGAGCACCCGCAGGACGGTGCTGCCCAGGACCAGCTCGGTCCCCTCGGGGGGGATGGTGACGGGGATCCGCTGCGCGTCCCGCACCCGCTGGTACGAGGCGTACTGCAGGCCGTCCGTGACCCCGTTCTCCCACACCTGCTGCACGGTGATCTCCTCGAGGACCTCGTCGAGGCCGCCGCAGTGGTCGCCGTCGGGGTGGGTGAGGATGAGCAGGTCGAGGCTGGTGATCCCCAGGCGGTCGAGCACGGGCAGGATCGCCTCGTCGCCCGCGCCGGACGGGCCGCCATCGACCAGCAGCACCTGGCCGCCGGGAAGCTGCAGCAGGATCGCGTCCCCCTGGCCGACGTCGATGAAGGTGAAGTGCAGCTCACCGTCCGGGATCCAGCCGCCCTCGCCCTCCCCTTCGCCTTCGCCTTCACCCTCGCCCTCACCGGGGCAGAGGTCGCCGCACACCGTCACCAGGGGGTTGCGGCAGTCGGGATCGAGGCAGTCGATCTTGCCGTCACCGTCGTCGTCGCGCCCGTTGCTGCAGCGGGCGTCGTCCCGCTCGCCACCGCAGACGGTCACGAACGGGTTGCGGGAGCAGGAGAAGTCCCGGCAGTCGACGTAGCCGTTGTCGTCCTCGTCGACGCCGTTGCTGCAGAGCCGGTCCGAGTTCTCCCGGGGGGGGCAGCCCGCGATGCAGGGGTTGTTGGCGCAGTCGAAGTCCTGGCAATCGGTGTAGCCGTCGTCGTCGTTGTCGATCCCGTCGTGGCAGGTCTCGGGCGTCGACTCGACGAGCAGGCAGGGGTTGGGGATCACCGCCGGGCAGTCGTCGGGGACGACCGCGCCCTCTCCCTCGGCGCCCTCTCCCTCGGCGCCCTCGCCCTCGGCGCCCTCGCCTTCACCCTCGCCCTCGGCGCCCTCGCCCTCTCCCTCGGCGCCCTCGCCCTCGCCCTCGGCGCCCTCGCCCTCGCCCTCGCAGGCCTCGCCCACTCCCTCGGCGCCCACGCCCTCGCCCTCGGCGCCAGCGCCGACCCCCTCGGCGCCCTCGCCCTCGCCCGCGGC
>JAVEVO010000229.1:0-9276 GCA_034005005.1 Myxococcota bacterium | reverse complement strand
GCGCCGAGGTCCTCTTCGGACATCTTCTGGGTCTCGGCCTTGGTGGCCTGCTCCTCGGCCTTGCCCTCGGAGGCGCCCTTCTTGCCCTGGCCGGCCCGCTGCTGGACGATGTGCGCGATCTCGTGACGCAGCACGGTCTGGCGATCGACGCCGGGGGCGACCTCGATGGTCTGGCCGTCGACGAAGCCCTGCACGCCCTTCTTGGCGGCCTCGGGGGACTCGTAGTGGACCATGACGCCGGACAGGTCCGCGTCGGGGTAGAGGGCCTGGAGGTCCTTGGGGAGGGGCTCCTCCTTCTGGACGGCGTCCTTGCCACCGCCGTCGGCCTTCTTCTCGACCTTGACCCCGCGACCGACGGAGACGGCCTCCTCCCCGTTCTTCTTGGCCTTGATCGGATCGGGGGGGAGCTTCTGGGCCTGAGCCAGGGTCTCTTGTAGGGATGCTCCAGCCATCTTCGTCCCTCTCGTCGGATTTGGCTTCTCTTCTATCCACCTACGAAGATAGCGCCCGGGGAGGGCGCTGCAAAAGAAAACGCCGCGGGAGGCATCGTCAGGCGCTTTGCCGTCGCTCCTCGGTCGCCGCCTCGCGGAGCAGCTCGACGGTGAGCGGCCCGCGCCCCGTCGCGGCCCGCATCGCCGCCAGGAAGAGGGCCTTCTGGATCCCGTTGATGTCCAGGGGGTGCTCCGTGGCCAGCTCCAGCCAGTCGATCCCCGGCTGCACGGGGGCGCCGGCCGGGATCAGGCTCTGCCAGAGGCGGGCCTGCTCGGCCGGCGGCAAGGGCCGAAACCGCAGCCGGTGGGACAGCCGGCGCAGGGTGGCCGCGTCGAGCTCCCGGGGGCGGGTCGTGCGCAGCACCAGCAAGCCCCGGAACGTCTCGATCTGCTGCAGCAGGAAGCCGACCTGCAAGGCGACGTAGCGATCGGCCGAGCTCCGCTGCTCGGTCCGCCGGCCGAGCAGGTTCTCGGCGTTGTCCAGGAACAGCCCGAAGCCGCTCGCCTCGGCCTCCACGAAGAGCTCCCGGAGCTGAGCCTCGGTCTCGCCGAGGTACTTCGAGAGGACCGCGGCCACGTCGACCTCGAGGAGCTGCCGGCCGAGCCGACGTGCCACCTGGCAGAGGGCCTTGAGCTGCATCACGCTGCTCTCGCCCTCGAACAGGAGCACCAGGGAGCGCTCACCGGCCAGCCGCCGGAATCCTTCCAGCCGCAGCGCCCGCTCCCGCCCGCTGATCTGATCGAGCAACCCCTGCAGCTCCTGCGCGGTCTGCGGGTGGAGCACCAGGGGCAGCTCCGGCTCGACCACCGGCTGCAGCCCGAGACGCTGACCGAGGCGCTGGCCGGCCAGCTCCTCGACCTGCGCCTCACGCTCGGGGTGCGCGAGCCGCCGGGCGACCGCGCGCAGTTGCCGCAGCTCGAGCCCGGCGCCGAGGAGCAGGGCCTCCCGCGGCTTGCCGCCCGCGGCCGCCTCCTGGGCAGCCACCCGCTCCGCGACCCGGCGCTGGGCGGCCGCGGTGGGACGCAAGGACACGTGCTGGACCGCATGCTCGCCCCGGGCCAGCCGGGACGCGAGCACCAGCCGGGGATCGTGCAGCATGACCCCCGCGGTGAGCGCGGGCAACCAGGGGCCCTGCAGGGAGCCCGTCACCAGCAAGGACAGGGGGGCCAGCCGACGCAGCTCTTCGGCCAGTCGCAGCCGCCGCCGGTCGGGCGCCCCGTCCGGCAGCTCGAGCTGGAGCAGGGCGCCGGCCAGGCCCGGGCCGCGCCCCACCCCGCCCGCCCCGGTCGCGGCCGCGCCGACCCGGCTCGCCCGCAGCCGCGCGAAGAGCAGCGCCTCGGGCACGCCCCCACCGGCCAGCACCAGGGGGGCGCCGGGGTCTGCCGCCCCGAGGATCGGCCAGGCGGCCGTGGCCAGCTCCGCGAACGCGGGCTCGGCGAGGGGGGGCCACAGCCAGAGCTGCGGCCCGAGTGCGAGGGGAACGGGGGGCGCCGGGAGCTGCCGCAGGGCGAGGAGGCCGCTGAGCTCGGGGGCCACCGCCAGGCCGCTCAGCTCCCGGTCCACGTCCGCGGTCGTCACCAGCCCCCGCTCGAGCAGGGTCGCGGCCGCCTCCTGGAGCGCGGCCATCCCCTCGCCCGACGGCGCCAGGGCCCCCTTCACGAAGGACCAGGCGACCCCCGGCGCGTCGGGGGGCCGTTGCCGCAGACAGCCCAGCCGGGCCAGCCACCCGGCCAGCTCGACGTCCACGGTGAGCTGGAGCAGGGTCCCGAGCAGCAAGCGCGCCAGCGGGGGCAGCTCCGGGACGAGGCCGGCCGGGAGGAGGCCGGCGTGGTCCACGGCCGCCACGTCGGGGAGGGGCGGCAGCGCGTCGGCGAGCTCCTCCCAGAGGCCGAGCCCCGCCGGATCCGCGAGGCGGGAGCGGATCCAGGCCTGGGGCAGCCCCGCGTGGTGGGGGGAGCCGGACGGCGGGCCGAGCAACCGCCAGGGGCGAGCCGCGAGCAGGTAGCGCAGCAGCAGGCTCCGCGCCGGCTCGGGGCAGGGCACCGGCTCAGCGCTCCCGCCGCACGAGCCGCCCCATCTCCTGGTACTCGGCCTCGGCCGCGTCGGCCAGGTGCTCGAAGGAGAGAGGCTTGCCGTCGGCCGCCGCCTGGAACGCGGCCCGGAGCACGGCGTTGCGGATCGCGCCCCCGGCGAGCTCGAACTCCTCGGCGATCACTCCCAGCCGCAGGTCCCGCCGGCGCGGGGCCTCCGCGGGGATCATCCGCTGCCAGAGGAGCTTGCGGGCCGCCGCGTCGGGCGCCGGGAAGTGGATCTTGAAGCGCAGCCGCCGCAGGAAGGCCTGGTCGATGGAGCGGGGGAAGTTGGACGTCAGCAGGACGATCCCCCGGTGCTCTTCCATCTTCTGGAGCAGATAGTTGACCTCCAGGTTGGCGTAGCGGTCGGTGGAGGAACGGACCTCGGTGCGGGTGCCGAACAGGGCGTCGGCCTCGTCGAAGAGCAGGGCCGCCCGCGCGGCCCAGGCCTCCGAGAAGAGCTCCGCGAGGCGCTGCTCCGTCTCGCCGATGTACTTCGAGACGAGGCGGGAGAGGTCGACCGCGAACAGCTCGACCCCGAGCTCCGCGGCGATGAGACCGGCGACCATGGTCTTGCCGGTGCCCGAGGAGCCGGAGAAGAGGGCGGACAACCCCCGCCCGTAGGTGAGCTTCTTGCCGTAGCCCTGCTCCTCCAGCACCAGGGAAGAGAGGCGGGCGAAGGAGATGAGCTCGTCGATGGCCTTGCGGGTCTCCGGGGGGACGACGAGGTCTTTCCAGGTGGCGCGGGTCTGGACACGGGTGGCCAGGTCCCCGAGCCGGTGGCTGACCAGGTGCTGGCAGGCGCCCAGCAGCCGCTCGCCGGTCTGCTCCGGCGTGGTGGCCTCCCCCCGGCCGGTGAGGCGGCTCATCCGGGCCGCCTCCTCGATGCTGTCGATCCCCAGCGGGAAGGCCCGCAGCCGCTCCCGGGAGAGGGCGTCGAGGCCGAGCGCCTGCTGCTGGGCGGCCCAGCTCCACAAGCTCCGGCGCTCCTCCGGCTCCGGCAGCAGCAGCCGGAGCTGGGTCGCGTCCAGGCGCTCGAGCAGCTCGATCACCAGGGGCAAGGGCGGGGCCGAGCCCGTGTCGAGGACCAGGACCAGGTCCCGGGGGGCGAGCGCGCCGAGCAACTGCTCCGCGGCCACCGGCTCGACCCGCTCGGTCGCGAGCAGGGAGAGCTCCCGGAAGCAGAGCAGGGCCCCGGCCAGCCGCGCCTCGCGCAGCACCTCGGGCAGGCGGTGGGGCTCCCCGACGAGCAGCAGGTCGGCCCGCACCTCGAGGATGCGCCGGCCGAGGCGCTCGGCGAGCAGCGCGGCGAGCGCCCGGCTGCCCGCGCCCTTCGGGCCGAGCACCACGAAGCGGGGCCGGCCCTGCGCCAGCGCCTCCTCGAGGCGCTTCAGGACGGGGCCACCGAAGGCGGCCGGCAGCAGCGGCGCGGGCAACGCCGGGAAGACCGGCAAGAGCTGCGCCAGGTGGCCCAGCTCGGGAGGGGGGCCCACCGGCCCGCCAAGCAGGAAGCCGAGCACCCGGGGCACGACGCGCAGGCGCCCCCCCGGCGCGTGCTCGACGAGCCGCAGCCGGTGCAGACAGGACGAAGGTCCCAGAGCCTCCTCGACCGCCGCGCTCTCCCGGATCCCCGTGAGCAGCGCCCGGAGGAAGGCGGCCGGGAGGGCGCCACCGGTCGGCTGCCGCAACAGGCCGTCGCAGAGCCACTGGAACTCCGGCAGCAGCTCGGGCGCGAGGAGCAGCCAGAGCAGCTCCTCCTCGGTGGGCGTGAGGGCCAGGCGGTCCGTGAGCTGCCGCCGCCGCTGGCCGAGGTCGCCCGGCGCGTCCGGGGCGGGGACCGGGGCCACCGCGGGGGCGGGCGCGAGGAGCAGCCGCTGCTCGAGGGCCTCCAGGTCGGCGGACGGGGGCCAGCCCGCGCTGATCGGATCGAGGTAGCGCCGCAGCTCGGCCGCGGTACCGCCGAGGTCTGCGGGATCCCCGCCCGGGTCGGGGGCGCGATGGCGCAGCCGGTAGCGCTCGAGCAACAGCCGCACGCGCTCCAGGGGCTCCCGGAAGGCCTCGATGGCGGAGACCGGCACGGTCACCCCGGCCGCGGTGGGGGCCGGGCCCGACGCCAGCAGCGACTCGAGCTGGGCCCGCGGCGCGGCGGCGAGGCTGGCGAGGGAGGCCCCGCCGTCCAGGCCGAGCTCCGCGAGGAGCAGCCGGACCTCCTGGGCGGTGTACTTCCGGGAGCGCAAGAGCAGGGAGCGCAGGGTCGGCTCGGCCGGGGACGAGGGAGTCGGAGTCATTCCGGGAGCCCCCGGGAAGCCGCCCCCAGGGACCAGGCCGTGGGGCGGCCCGCGTGCAGGGGGTCGAACACCGGCAAGGCCAGCCGGGCGCCGAGCACCTGCACCCGGGCCTCGGTGGGCGCGGTGGGCAGCCCCAGCCGGCGCTCGAGGTCGAGGATCGCCAGCCGCAGGTAGAACTCCTCGAGGGGGCCCCCCGGGGAGGTCGCGACGACCTCCCGCAGCAGATCCAGCGCCGGCCCCGGCTGCTCCTGGGCGCGGCTGGCCGAGGCCCAGCAGAGGGCATACTCCCGCCACAGCCCCGGCTCCTCGCCGAGGCCGGCCCAGCGCCCGACGGGCGCCAGCTCCGCGGCGGCCCGCTCGCTCTGCCCGACCGCGAGCCACAGCCAGGCCCGCTCGACGGCCAGCCGCAGCAGCAGCGCGCTGCGCGCCGGATCGCAGCTCTCCCGGGCATCCTCGAGGTGCGCGAGGGCCAGCTCGGCCTTGCCGAGCCCCCGGAGGATCATCGCCACCAGGAGGTGGCCGAGCACGAGCTGCTCGGTCTGGTCCAGCTTGCGATACAGCTCCAGGGAGTCCAGGGCCTCGACCAGGGCCTCGTGGAGCTGCCCCTGGCGCAGGGAGGTCGTGGCCCGCAGCCGCCGCAGCTCCGCGACGAGGCCCGGGCTGCCGAGCTGCTCGGGATCCAGCCGAGCGAGCAGCGCGCCGACCGCGGCGAGGTCGCCCGCCTGCAGCAGCAAGGCCGCCCGCCCGAGCGCGAGCCGGGGCCGGTACGCGGCCAGGCTCGGCGCGGCGGCCAGGGCCTCCGCCTCGTCGAGCAGGGCCTGCCGCCGCCCGGGATCCTCGCCATGGCGGGCCAGCAAGAGGCGGATCGTGAGCTGCAGCGGGGTCGGCCCTTCGGCATCGGCGAGCCGGCGGGCCTCCTCGAGCTGCTCCACGCGGGCCGCGGGCGTCGCCTCCGCGAGGACGAGCGCCCCGATCAGCAGCACGAGGGCCTGGCTGGTCGGCGAGCCGGGCTCGCCCAGCTCCTCGTGGCGCTCGAGGTAGTCCCGGGCCTCCTCCCGGTCCCCCTCCTCGAGGGAGGCCCAGGCGAGGCGGAGCAACAGCGCCCGCTTCAGCTCCAGGGGGTCGAGGGGCGAGCCGGGGTCGCCCGCGGCGCCGGGGTCCTCCCCCGCGGCGGCCGGCAGGCCGTCGATGGCCGACAGCCCCTCCCGCAGCACCTCCCGGGCCTCCTGCCCGTTGCCGTTGTGCCCGAGGCTCTCGCCCAGCTCGAGCGCCGCCGCGGCCGCCAGGTCCCGTACGCCGTCCCGGCGGGCGAGCTCCAGCAGCCCCGCGCTGACCTCGATGGCCTCCGTCCAGCGTCCCAGAGCCTGCAAGGCCCGACAGCGCTGCAGGGCCGCGAGCGCGACCAGGGGCGCCAGGCCGAGCTGGGCCGCCTCCCCCTGCACCTGCGCCAGCAGCTCCTGCGCCTCCGGGGTGCGCCCCAGCAGCAGCAGCGTCTCGCCCTGACGCAACTGCAGGGTCAGCCGCTGCGGCGGGGAAAAGAAGGGGCGCCCCCGCTCGAGGGAGCGCTCCACCGCGGCCAGGGCCTCGCCCGCCTCGCCGAGGTGCAACAGGGTCTGGGCCTTGAAGAACAGCAGGTTCGCCTCGGCCTCGGGATCGGGGAGCAGGCCCGCGAGGCGGGCGGCCTCGTCCAGGGCCGGGACGGCCTCGGCCACCCGCCCCTGCTCGAGGAGCTGCATCGCATGGTCGGCCGCCGCCTGGGCCTGCGGGGTACCGGGAGGAGGGGGGGGCTGGGCGCTCATGGGACACCTCGTCGGTGAAGGGCTGCCTCACATCTACTACCACAAGGGGGCCGGCCGCGCCTACCGCTGGCCGCCGGACCGCCCCGGTACCTTCGTCTGGGCATCCCCCGACCCGGCCGATGCTGCTATACTGCCGGCGTCAACCGGACTGGTAGGGAAGTGCTCATGGACGTCGACGAGCGAGCCACGGCAGGCGAGGGGCTGCTCCCCTGCCTCGGCCGGTACCAGCTACTCCGCCGGCTGGCCCTGGGCGGGATGGCCGAGATCTACCTCGCCCGGGCCGAGGGCGCGGAGGGCTTCGCCAAGCCGGTGGTGATCAAGCGGATCTTGCCCGATCGCGCCGCCGACCCCGAGCACGTCGCGCTCTTCGTGGAGGAGGCCCGGCTGGCAGCGCGGCTCAACCACGCCCACATCACCCAGGTCTTCGACTTCGCCGAGGAGCCGGGGGGTGGGTACTACATCGCGATGGAGTACGTCCACGGGCGAGACCTGCGCGAGGTGCTGGAGCGCTGCCGGGACCTCGACCGCCGCGTCGGCGTGCCCCGGGCGGCGAAGATCTGCGTCGACGTCCTCGAGGGGCTGACCTACGCCCACGAGTTCTCCCGGCGGGGACGCCCCCTGGAGATCGTCCATCGCGACATCAGCCCGCGCAACATCCTGGTCGGGTTCAACGGCGACGTGAAGCTCACGGACTTCGGCATCGCCCGGGCCCGCACCAGCGAGCTCGGCGAGGAGCAGGGCGTCGTCCGGGGGAAGCTGCTCTACATGGCGCCGGAGCAGATCCGCGGCCTGCCGCTGGACCAGCGCTGCGACCTGTACGCCCTCGGGCTGGTGCTGTACGAGCTGCTCACGGGCGTGCGAGCGCTGGAGGGGCCCAACGGCGCCAGCATCGCCAACACGGTGCGGGCCGAGTTCCCACCGGCCGAGGCGCTCCGCCCGGATCTGCCACCCGCCCTGGCCGCCATCCTCCGGCGGGCCCTGGCCCGCGACCGGGAGCAACGGTACGGCGACGGCCGAGAATTCCTCCATGATCTCAACACGTTCCTCTTTTCGGCGGTCCGCAGCCCCGAGGAGATCGAGCTGCCGACCTTCCTCGCCAGCATCTTCCCCGAGGTCGTCGATCTCTCGGTGACGGTCTCCTCGGCGCGCGCCCTGCTGATCCAGCGCGAGACCTCGGGGCTGCAGCTCACCCAGGCGCTGCGCGCCGCCCTCGCCCGGCGGCCGCCGCCCGAGGCCGCCTCGCCCGCGGCACCGGCGCCCGCGGTGGACCGACCGCCCCGGACGGGGCCGACCTCGCCCCAACCGTCCACCCGCGCCGCGGCCCGCCCGCGGGACCAGGAGGCCGGCCTCTCGCCGGACCACGGCCCCCGTCCCCCCGATCAGACCCGCCGGCAGCGGCCGGACCGCGGCGTCCCCTCCGGCAGACGGGCCGCGACGGCCAGCCAGCCGAGACACCCGGACGCACCGCCTCCGACCCTGCTCGACCAGCCCCACCTGCTGGCCGCGGCCCCCCTGGCCACCCTCATCGACTCCGCGGAGCTCCGCCGCCCGGTCTCGCCGCCAGCCCAGGCGCGGCCGGCCGCCACGCCCGGTCCCCGCGCGACTCCCCGCTGGGGCCCGCTGCTGGTCCTCGGGCTGCTGCTGCTGGGCGCGGCCGGCACCGGTTTCGGTCTCTGGCGGAGCCAGGCCGGCTCCCCGGCGACCCCGACCGACCCACTCTCCCGGCTCGCCACGCCGCCTCCGGAGGCGCCGTCCCCAGCCGCCGCGGCCCGGCCCCCCGAGGCCCCGGCCCCCGCCGGCGTGGCGTCGCCGGACCCGCCACCGCCGCCCGCCCCGATACCCTCCCCACCGGGTGGCCCCGCCAGCTCGCCGGCCCGCGCCGACGCCCGCGCCGACGCCCGCGCCGAGGCCCGCGCCGAGGCCCCCGCCTCCCGCCCGGCCCGCCCCGCGCCGACGAGCGGCGAGGGACGCGCCACCTGCAGCCTCACCGTCAACGCCGTGCCGTACGCCGAGGTCTGGGTCGACGGGCAAGGCCCCCGGGAGACCCCCCATCGCTGGACCCTGCCGCCCGGCCGGCACCGGGTCCGCCTGGTCAACCGGGCCGAGGGGGTCGTGGTCGAGCGGGACGTGGAGCTGGCCGCGGGTGAGCACCTGCAGCGGACCTACGAGATGCACCCGCGCTGAGCCCGCGCCGCCGCGCCGCCCGCGCCGCCCCGCCTCGCCCCGGCCCCCGGCCCGCAGCACCTCCCGGGCCCTTGCAATCGCGGCCCGACGCGGTAGAGTCCGGCGAAATCCGGGGGGGAGAGAGCCAACCCGGCACGAAGGAGCCCGCCATGGCGTCGACCCAGGAGATCATCGAAATCACCGAGAAGTACGGTGCCCACAACTACCATCCGCTGCCCATCGTCGTGACCCAGGCCGAGGGCGTCTGGGTCGAGGACCCCGAAGGGCACCGGTACATGGACATGCTCAGCGCCTACAGCGCGCTCAACCAGGGTCACCGGCATCCCCGTCTGGTCGCGGCCCTCATCGAGCAGGCGGGGCGCTGCACCCTGACCTCGCGGGCCTTCCACAACGTCCAGCTCGGCCCCTTCTACCAGGAGCTCGCCGCCCTGACCGGCAAGC
>JAVEVO010000228.1:0-9295 GCA_034005005.1 Myxococcota bacterium | reverse complement strand
GAGGGCGAAGGGGAAGGGGAGGGAACCGAGGGCGAGGGGGAAGGCTCTGAGGGCGAAGGGGAGGGCGAAGGGGAAGGGGAGGGCGAGGGGGAAGGCTCTGAGGGCGAAGGGGAAGGGGAAGGGGAAGGCGAAGGCACCGAAGGCGAGGGCGAAGGCGAGGGCGAGGGCGAGGGCGAAGGGGAGGGCGAAGGCGAGGGCGAAGGCGAGGGCGAGGGCGAGGGCGAGGGCGAGGGCGAAGGGGAAGGAGAAGGAGAAGGGGAGGGCGAGGGGGAGGGTCAGCCGGATTCCGGAACCCTGGGCGGCCCCTGCCTGGTCGACAACCTCTGCGACACCGGGCTCCGCTGTGAGGCCCAGATCTGTGTGCTGATCCCCGCTGGCGAGGAGGGAGGCCCCTGCCTGGCCGACGACCTCTGCGACGAGGGGCTGCGCTGCGAGTCCCTGGTGTGTGTGATCATCCCTACAGGCGAGGAGGGCGGCCCCTGCCTGGCCGACGACCTCTGCGACGAGGGGCTCGTGTGCGACCTGGGGCGCTGCGAGGCCGGCGCGTGCGCGCTGGACACCTGGCGGGCCTGTCCGGGCGGCACGGACACGGGCCGCTGCGTCGCGGGGACCCAGCTCTGCGGCCTGGACCGCTGGTGGGGCAGCTGCGCGGGGCAGGTCGGTCCCGACGACGAGGTCTGCAACGGCGAGGACGACGACTGCGACGGCGAGCCGGACCAGGGCGTGCAAGCCGGCGTGGCGGACGGGTGCCTGGCGAAGGGGGTCTGCGAGGGCACCCGGCCGGTCTGCCGGGGCGCGTCGGGGTGGAAGTGCGAGTATCCTGAGAAATATCAGGCCGATGAGCAGGCCTGCGATCACCTGGACAACGACTGCGACGGCACTGCGGACGAGGGCCTGCAGGACGAGGACTGCGACGGGGTGAAGGACTCCGTGGACCTCTGCCCGACCGTGGCTGACCCCGGGCAGCAGGACACGGACGAGGACGGGGAAGGGGACCTCTGCGACCTCTGCCCCAAAGACGCCCTGCCCGCAGGCCCGGACGGCGACGGGGACGGCTACGGCGAGCTCTGCGACAACTGCCCGGCCGCGGCCAACCCGGACCAGCTGGATGGGGACGGGGACGGCCGGGGGGACGTCTGCGACAGCTACGACTGCACGGCCACGGGCGCGGAGGAGTGCGACGGCGAGGACGACGACTGCGACGAGCTCACCGACGAAGGAGAGGACGGCCAGCCCCTGACGCGCAGCTGCTACTCTGGGCCACAAGAGACCCGGGACGAAGGCGAGTGCCGCTCCGGGACCCAGACCTGCACCGAGGGCGGCTGGCCTGCGCTCTGCGATGGCGAGCAGCTCCCCGTGGACGAGCGCTGCAATGGCCAGGATGACGACTGCGATGGGACCCCGGACGACGGCTTCGGGATCGGTGATGCTTGCGCCGTGGGCCTGGGAGTCTGTCGGCGGGAGGGCGCCACGATCTGCGATGGCCTCGACGCGACCCGGTGCGACGCGGCCGTGGTCGAGGGCAGCGACGAGCTCTGCAACGGGCTGGACGACGACTGCGACGGCACGGCCGACGAGGCCGACGAGGTAGCGGACTGCGAGGCCGGCGAGGTCTGCTTCGTCGGGGACTGCTGCCTGCCCGCCACCTGCGAGGAGCTCGAGGCCACGTGCGGACTGCAGGACGACGGCTGCGGCGGCGAGGTCGACTGCGGCGGCTGCGCCGGAGGCTACCGCTGCGGTGATGCCGCTGCCTGCGAATGGGCCGGGACGGTGTCCTGCGGCGGGGAGACCTGCCCGCGGCACCCCCTGGGCTGGCCGGTGGCCTGCAACAGCAAGGCGCACTGCGAGTACGCGCCCGTGGGGGAAGGGGAGCTGAAGTACCAGGAGGAGATCTGGGTGCCAGCGGGGTCGTTCTTGATGGGGAGCCCGGAGGGGGAGCCCTTGCGCAAGAGCTGGGAGGGACCTACACATCTTGTTGAATTTAATAGGGGATTTTTTATTAACAAGTTTGAGGTGTCTGTTGAGAATTACGAGTACTGTATCCTTCATGGTGATTGCTCTGAAGCATCAACATCTGCATGGGATGCTGGAGGATGGGGAACAAACAATAGCAACATCGGTCGGATAGAACATCCTCAGAATGGTGTAAATTGGTATCAAGCCAAGGTTTACTGCTCCTTCAATGGAGGAAGGCTTCCGAGCGAAGCCGAATGGGAATTCGCTGCCTCGTCAGAACTACATCATACATTTCCATGGGGTGAACAGGACCCTGACTGTTCTATGGAGATTTTTGATAATGATGACTCGATAGGGGCATTTCCATGGGGATGTGGAGCAACAACGCCGGTTAATGCTAGGATTTCTCACCCATCAGTGAGGGGTCTAGTCGATTTAGGTGGAAGTCTCTACGAGTGGTGTGATGATTGTTACCATTATTCATATCAAAATGCTCCGGAAGATGGTTCATCATGGGTTGATAATTGTTCTGAGCCGGTTCGAATTGTACGTGGTGGTACATTTTCGGAAGGCAAGTGGCTCATGCGTGTTGCCAACCGCGGCTCTTATCCTCCATCCACCGGATATGCCAGCATTGGTGTTCGCTGTGTTCGCGACCTCCCCCCCTGTCAGGACCCTCTGGCCGACTGCCCCGCCCACCCGCTGGGCTGGCCCGCGGCCTGCAACGGGAAGGGGTTCTGCGAATATCGGGCGGTCGAGGGTGACCCCGTGCTGGCCGAGCACCGCGCCCAGATCTTCACCCCGCCCGGGACATTCCCGATGGGATCCTCGCCGGACGAACCTGGTCACGCTGCGAACGAGGCTCCGGTTCACCCGGTGCGCTTCTCCCGAGGTTTCTTCATCGACAAGCACGAGGTGAGCGTTCTCCGAGTGGATGGCGGAGACGCCGCGGACCCCGTTGCTCTGCTGCCCCAAGGCGGTCTGTCCTGGGGGGCGGCGCGCGACTTCTGCCTCAGCGAAGGCGGCCGCCTGCCTTCGGAGGCGGAGTTGGAGTATGCCGCAACCTGGAAGACACACTGGGCGTACCCGTGGGGGGATCGCCCCGGGGTGGACGCAGAGCGCGACGGCTGTGGCTTGGCCTCCCCCATGCAGATCGGCAGCACTCCCCTCGGCGCGTCGGCGATGGGCCTGCACAACATGGCAGGGAACATCCAAGAGTGGGTGGAGGACTGCCCGCACGCTGACTACACGGGTGCCCCAGTGGACGGCTCGGCCTGGACGGTCAGCTGCTCCGGAATTGGCCACCAAATGCGCGGCCTGGCGTATGTCGATGCCTGCGATGGAGGCAGGACCGCAGCCCGCGCCGGTACCAGCCTCGCCTATGCGTGGACCGGCGTCCGCTGCGTCCGCGACCTCCCCGGCCCGGCCGACGACATCGACGCGGACGGTGCGCCTAACGAGGCCGACAACTGCCCTGGCCGCAGCAACCCTGGCCAGGAGGACCTGGACACGGACGGGATCGGGGACGTCTGCGACCCGGATGCGGACGGGGACGGGGTCGCGGCCAGCGCGGGCGACTGCAACGACCGGGACAAGGCCATCCACGCGGGTGCGGCGGAGACCTGCAACGGCGTGGACGACGACTGCGACGGGCAGGTGAACGAGGGGATCGTCGGATGCTGCTCTGGCGAGGAGGTCGGTCCCCCCTGCAATGGCTGCCCGTCCGGTACCTTCATCCCTGTTGGCTGGGTTGGTGTGCCCGCGGGGACCTTCACCATGGGTAGCCCGGCCGCCGAGCCGGCACGGAATGGCGATGAGACGCAGCACCAGGTGACGATCACGCAGGGCTTCCTGATGAAGGCCACCGAGGTGACGCAGGTTGAGTGGCAGGCGCTGATGGGGAGCAACCCGTCGTACTTCCAGGCCTGCGGCGGCACCTGCCCGGTGGAGCGGGTGAGCTGGTACCAGGTGGTGGCCTACTGCAACGCTCTGTCAGCGAGCGAGGGGCTGGAGCGCTGCTACCAGGACGGGGGCGGCGCGGAGTACGACACGGCGGACGCGGTGAACCATGTCACGCCGAGCTGGCCAAGCGGCCTGGCCTGTCTCGGCTATCGGCTGCCGACCGAGGCGGAGTGGGAGTACGCGGCGCGGGCCGGGACGCAGACAGCGTTCTACACGGGGGCGATCACCCATGCAGCCCCGGACTGCGGCGGTGACTCGAACCTGGACCTAGCAGGCTGGTACTGTGGGAATGCGAACGGCAAGACCCACGCGGCCGGGGGAAAGCAGGCCAATGCCTGGGGTCTCTACGATGTGCTGGGCAACGTCTGGGAGTGGTGCTGGGACTGGTGGTACGACGGTACGTACCCAGGAACAGTGAGCGATCCGTTGGGCCCACATTCGGGTTTGTATCGGGTAGAACGCGGCGGCTCCTGGAGCTACTACGCCGGGGACTCCCGGGCAGCGCGGCGGTACGACGACGGTCCGGACATCGCCGACAGTGACCGCGGCTTCCGCCCCGTGAGGTCCCTCCCCTGATCCCTGGCTTCATGCACAACGGACATCAGGACAGCCCGGGTGGCGCCGAGCAGCTCCGCAGGGTTGAGCTGTTGCACTGGCAGGGAGGTAGAGCTCTACCCTGGCTCGAGCGCGACGCCTACTGGCCAAGATGTTGCACTGGCGGGGTTGTAGAGCTCTACCCTGGCTCGAGCGCGACGTTTGCCCGCCCGGACGTCGCGCTGGCAGGGTTGTAGAGCTCTACGCTGGTCCGAACGCGACGTCCGCTCGCCGGGACGTTGCGCTGCGTTCCGGGCTCCGCTGCGCGAGATCTGCACGGGAGGGGGTGGCCCCCGTGCGTCGCGCCCCGCAGGAGGGAAGCGTCGATCGGCTAACGAGGACCGGGAGCGCCGGGGACAGCCGGTCAGCGCCGCCGGGCCATCTCGAAGGCCAGGGAGCGCAGGCGGGGCACCAGCTCGTCGCGGAACCGGAGCAGCTCCTCGGCCGAGATCCCGGGGGGCAAGCGCGCACCGGGCCCCAGGGTCAGCTCGGAGAGCAGCCAGGCGAGCGTGCCGGGGTCGGCCGAGCCCTCCTTGCGCAGCGCGTCTTCGACCGCCAGGGCCAGATCGGCGCCCGCTGCGAGCAGCTCCCGCAGGTCGACCAGATCCTTGGGCTCCGCCCGCCCGACCAGCGCCGCGACCTTGTTCGCGGCGATCTCCCGCAGGGAGTCCAGGCGAACCGTCCCCTGCATCGGCTTGTCGGTCTCGACCTGGGAAGCCCGATCGAAGACGAGGTCGACGAGGCAGCGCTCCTCTCCCCGGACGGCCTGCAGCCGTCGGAACTCGGGGTAGCGCTGTAGCGGGGTCAACGCGGCGCCACATCCGCTGGCCGCGATCTCGAGCTGCCGCTGCCCCTCCTCGAGCGCTTCCCCGACGAGGCAGAACAGGTCCAAGTCGTCCGTGGGCCGATGGCCGAAGTAGAAGCCGGCCAGCGCCGCGCCACCGGTCAGGAAGAAGCCGACGTCCCGGGAGAAGAAGCCGGCCAGCAGCTCCTGCTGCAGCCGGGTCAGCCGGCTAGGGCGCGGCAGGAAGCAGCCCGTCATGGCGCCAGCCCTCCAGCAGGAACTCCCAGAAGCGTCGACGACGTCCCAGGTGGCGAAGGATGAAGGGCCAGTTGTCGAGGACCTCGTCCAGGGTCAGGTAGCCCCAGACCTCGGGATAGCGGGCCTCCCGGAGGATGCAGGCCTGCCATTGCGCCCTCGCGTCCCGGTCCTCTTGCCGCAGCAGCACGCGCAGCTCCTCCTCCGTGGTGTCCACGTCCCAGAGGAACCAGGGTCGGTCGGGCCTCATCTCGGGCATCGGATCTCGCCAGTCCCCTTCGCTGCCCCCGCAGGATAGCCGAGCGGCCGCCGGGGTGTCCAGCGCTGGGGTGGGTCGTACGCCTCCTCGCACCAGGAGAGGGCCCACCAGGAGCTGCGCGAGCCACGGGCATTTCCTGAAGCAGGGGCTGGCGACGCGTCGCCGTCCGCCGCTTCTGCCAGCCCGCCGGCCGCGACCTGTCCGGCACCCGCGTCGTCGCCAGCCGGCCCCTGGCCGTGTTCGCCCGGGCCAAGAACGCGATGACGCCCTTCCACATGTTCGGCACGGAGCGCCTCGAGGAGCAGCTGCCCCCCATCAGCCGCTGGGGCACGCGGTTCGCGCTCGGCCAGCAGGCCCCCGGTAGCGCCACTGCGGCCGCAGCCGCGGTAACGGGCGGCAGGACCCCTCTCCACCTGCCCCTTCGGCAGCGGGTGTCGCTCCAACGGGTGCTGGCCGCGCCGGACGACACCCTCCAGCCCTCCTCCCTGCCTACTCCCCGCACTCCCCGCCCGCGTCCTGCCAGGCCAGCAGCGAGCCTCGGCCCTCCTGGATGAGACCATAGTACCTGGCCATCCAGTAGGGGCCGGAGAGGTCGAGCCCGGGGGACTGCTTGCGCCCGTCTCCTTCCTCACCGATCCCGTAGGGGTTGCGCTGCCAGAGGAAGTCGGCGTACTGGCGCAGGCGGGGCGGGAGCCCGGCGACCGCCAGGGGCTCGGCGCACAGGCCGTCGTCGAGCAGGCACTCTCCGGGGCGCCCGTCGCAGGTGTGGGTGATCGACTCGCCCCCCAGCTGCAGGCCGAGGATCGTCGTGCCCTCCTCGCACTGCCGTCGCTCGTCCGCGGTGGGGCAGCGGGTGGCCAGCCCCAGCTCGCCCATCCGGGCCAGCACCTCCCCCGCGGGCAAGGCGTAGGTGCGGCGGGGAGACTCGATGACGTCACCGCCCCCGCCGAAGGCCCGCAGGAGCTCCACCGCCTCCCCCCCGGCCAGCGCCGAGAAGGGGAGGTCGGGGCCGAGGGAGGCGGCCATGACGTCGAACTTGGCGTCCCGCTGGGTCTGCTTGGCCTTCTGCCAGAGCTCCTCGTCCATCACCTGCAGCAGCTGGGCGCGCAGGGAGGAGGGCGGCAGCAGCGTCAGCAGCTGCCAGTGGGTGCCGTAGGTGATGTGGTCGCCGTAGAAGGGGTGGCACCAGTCGGGCTGGCGGAAGGCCATGGCCGTCAAGGCCACCTCCGGCGCCCGGATCCGGCCGATCAGCTCCTCCTCGAGGAAGGTGCGGTACCGGGGGTCCCCGGTGAAGAAGTAGGCCAGCACGGCCAGGTGGATCAGGTGGCTGGCGTCGCCCCCCCGCACGCTGGGCACGTAGAGGTGGTCGATCTGCCCCGGCCGCGGCGGCTTGTCCGGCTGCTCGGTGAGATCGAGCACCAGGTCGTAGAGGCGGGGGAAGAAGTCCGCGGCCCCGGCGTCGAGCACGAGGTCGGGCAGCACGGCCGGGTGGTCCGGGCAGCTGCGGTCGAACTGCTCGACGTTGCTGACGTTCTGCCCGCGCAGCGCGTAGGCGACGACCCGGTCGGTCGCGGTCAGGTCGATATCGCCCGGGTCGAGCCGCAGCCGCCCCCCGGCGAAGAAGTCGGTGACCAGCTGCATCACCTGGGGATTGGCCTCGAGGTTGACCAGCTCGATGCGCTGCAGCCGGTTCAGGTAGCAGACCAGGTGGTGGCTGATCCGCTGTCGCAGCCCCTCGTCGTGCAGCAGGGGCCAGACCAGGGGGAAGGCCAGCATCGGCCCCGTGTACTGGTCGATGGAGGGGTGGCCGTGCCACATCGGCGCTCCCTGGACGGGGACGCCATCGGGCCCGGGGAGCCCCTCCCGGTAGGCCAGGGGCAGGTCGACCACGCCGGCCGGATCGCGCACGGGGAGGTCCCACCCTCCCGTCCCTTCGCCTTGGTAGCGGAGCAGGTGCTCCGGGCTGCGGGGGCCCCCGTCGGGCAGCCTCAGAAAGTGGTAGCGTGGCGCATAGGATCTTTCAAGGCCCTTTCGCTACCCGGTCAAGATAGCCCGGAGGTTGCCAGGGTGTCGAGCGCGGGGTCGGCGCGGGGTCGTGGCGCGGGGCCGTGCTCGTCCTGCCCGCGAGCCGTGCGAGCCGTCGGCGAGCGACGGGATCCGCAGTGAAAGCGCTGCGTTTCGGCCGTGGGCGCGGGGATCGAGGAGAGCGGTGCGCGGTCGCGCCGAGCCCGCGAGGGTGTGAGGCGAGCGTGTGAGCCGGGAGGATGTGGCCGGCGCCGGACGGAAGCCAGTCTGCTGGAGCGGCTAGTGGACAGGCTTCTCCCTCGAGCCTTCCGCCGGAGCGCACGCGGGTGAACTGTCGCGAGAAGTGCCGGGGGGCCTACCCGGGGTCGGGGAGTGGGGACCGGGTGCGGCGTCGCGCGCCCGGCGCGCCCTCGCCGCCGACCTGGTCCGGCGGGTCCTCGTCCAGTGCCAGCACCAGGTCGTCGTCGCGGGGCAGCCTCGGGGGTGCCACGGGCGGGGGTGTCGTGGGCAGTCCGAGGTGGCCGAGGATCCTCTCGAGCACGCGGGGGTCGGTGAGGAAGGCCAGGACGACCATGGGGGTGAGGCACCTGGGGCAGCTCAGCGCGTCGACGTCGAAGACCCGGCAGAGCAGCGTGGCCCAGGGAGTCCGTCTCCGCGGGGCTGGCCGCGACGGAGGCTGCGGAGGAACCTGGGGTGGCAGCTCGGCCCGCTCCTGATCCTGGTTGGCTGCGCCCTCCGTCGTGGCCGGCCCGACGCACGGAGCCGCCGGCCCGGCCCAGCGGCTCGGGGGCGGTGCCGGGAGCTGCGCGCGGTGGCGGGACCGGTTTGCGAACACGCCGTGGTAGCGGATCATGTTGACTGCGGGCCCTTCGGGCCCTCCGTCTACGTCGCCGGACTGCGCTGCGCTCCGTCCACCTCCGTTGCTGTAGGGTGCCGGGATCAGCGCGGCCAGGCGGCGCAGGAAGTCGACGGGGTCGAGAACCAGCTCGGTACGTCCGGTCGGGGTGGGCCAGGGCCTGGCGAGCCGGTAGACGACGCGGCCGTCGGGGAGCAGGGAGAGCCGCTCCTGGGAAAACGGCGAGCGGAGCCCATACCGACAGAGCCGTTCCAGTCCCTCTCGATCGTCCTCATCGACGGTTCGGGCTGCATGGAGGGAGAAGCCGGCGACCACGGCGGAGCCCTCGACGGCGCGACTGCGCGCGGTGCGGGCGAGCACCCGTCCGATGGAGTGCGGCTCCGCGCGGGTCGCTGCTCCGCGCACTCGGTGGTGAGGGCGCCCACAGCGCCCCCCACGGGCGCCAGGCCATCCGGAACGCCGACGGCGATGCTGCTGAAGAAGCCGTGGTCGCCGAAGGCCTCGACCAAGCGGACGTGACGCATGCCGAGGTCGCTGCGGCCCGACGGGCCGATAGCGATGTAGGTGTTCATGCGCAGCGGGTTCGTCTGCTCCATCTTGGATT
>JAVEVO010000227.1:0-9364 GCA_034005005.1 Myxococcota bacterium | reverse complement strand
CGAGCACCCCGACGCCGTCGTCGTCGGGGTCGGGGCAGCCGTCCACGTCCTTGAAGCCATCCCGGACCTCCGGGACGACGGGACAGGCGTCCTGGCCGCGCCCGAGCTGGGCGTACCTGGCCAGCAGTCCCTGGTTCGCGACCCAGGGGTCGAGCACCCCGTCCCCGTCGTTGTCGGGGTCGGGGCAGCCGTCCTCGTCCTGGAAGTCGTCCCGGTCCTCGGGGTCGTCGGGGCACCGGTCCACGGCATCGACCAGGCCGTCGCCGTCCCGGTCGCCCACCGGCGGGGGCGGGGCCGTGGGGAGCGGCCGTCCGCGCTGCAGCCCGGCGAAGAGGCGGAAATCCGGCGAAGCGTAGCCGGTGGTGGTGCCGGCGCCTGCACCGAAGCGCAGGTCGAGGCCCGGCAGGAGCCGGTACCGGCCACCGCCGAGGAACTCCAGCGGCGCCTCGGTGATCTCGGCGAGGGGCGCGGTGATGGGCGTGGCGCCGGCCACCTCGCCGATCAGCGTGAAGCGCTCGGTCAGGTCGAACCAGCCCCCCAGCTTGAACTTCAGCTCGTCGACCAGGTCGAGGTTCAGCGCGGTCTGGTTCTCGGTGATCAGCCAGCCGAGGTCGAAGGCCACGCCGGCGCCGCCGAGGTCGAAGGAGGCCTCCAGCTCGGGGAGCAGGGTGGCGTTGGGCCGCCCCATGAACGGATCGACGAGCTGGCCGGTGGGCAGGCTGAGGATCGGCGTGAACGCGAGGGCGAAGCGGTCCGCCAGGAGGCGCAGCAGGTGCAGGCGGGGGTAGATCCGCAGGTCGCCGATGCCGACGGGGCGCGGCTCGCTCCCGCCGGGCAGGCCCTCCCCCGACTGGTAGAGGATCACCGGGAGGGCCGCGCCGAAGGCGAACCAGTCGCCCAATCGGCCCGCGACGAGCAGATCGCCCGTGAGCTGGTGCGTCAGGACGGAACGGACCTGCTTACCGTCCATTCTGAGTACCAAAGGATCGTTTTGGTAGTTGGCCATGAGACCAAAGTTCCAGAGATAGGGGCTCTGGACCTCGGCTTTGCCGACCGTGAACAGGTCCTCGAAGAAGGGAGAGGGCTTGAAGGCCTGCGCGTCGATGGCCGGCGGCTCGGCGTGGGCCACCAGGGGGAGCAGCAGCAGCCCTACGACGAGCCCGAGCGTGCGTGGGCTGCGGGCTGCACCCGCGGCGGGGCGGCCAGCGCCCGCGGGCACCGGGGGAAGCGCAGGATGGGTGTCGGCGGGCTCACGCCCTCGCCCTCGCGGACGCTGCGGCATGGTGGTCTCCTCCTCGGACTCCGGGACCTGGAGCGAATGTGGCGATCTCCTGGAGGCAGGTCAAGCGCGCCCCGGTGCGTCGCTCGCCGGGGCCGGCTGCTGGCGCCGGGGTCCGTGGTACCGGGTGGACTGGCCGACGGGGGAGGTGGTCGGGGAGGAGCCTGGCCAGCGGGGGAGGGCCCGGGGCTGGCCCTCACTCCCGGTCCGCGGCCGGCGGGGCGCTACTGCGCGGGGGCGGCGGGCGCGGCGGGCGCGGCCTCGGCCGGCGCGGCGGGCGCGGCGGGCGCGGCCTCGGCCGGCGCGGCGGGGGCGGCGGTCCCACCCTCGGCCGGCGCGGCGGGGGCGGCGGTCCCACCCTCGGCCGGCGCGGCGGCCGCGCTGCCTGCTTCCGGGGCCGGCGGGGCCGGCGGGGCCGGGGCCGGCGGCGGGGTCTCGAGGGCCGTCGCCTTGGCGCAGGCCTCCTGGTTGCCCAGGGTGCACAGCTCCTTGCAGATCGCCAGGTCGGCCTGCTCGAGGCAGGCGGTCTTGCCGACCGCATCGCGCTTGGCGCAGCAGGCCTGGTCGAGGCTCACCTTGCAGGCTTCGTTGCAGGCCATGAAGTCTCCCTCGGTCTCGCACTTGATCTGGGACGGGGTCTTGGCCTTGCAGCCCAGGACTCCGCACGCCAGGGCGCCGATCGCCACCACGCCCAAGATCAGTCGCAGCTTGCCGTTTCGCATCCTCGCCTCCTGTCGGTGAAAGGAAGGGTACCGCCGATGGGCTAGCGGTACCTCGAACCCGCGGTCACGTCAACTCCTCCTCCCCGCCTCCCTGCGGCGGCCACCGCCTCCCGGGGACCGATCGCGGCTTTCGGGCTCTCCACCGCCGGTGCGCTCCTCACCGGTCGCGGCCCGGGCTGGCTGCGGCCCGGGGGCGCCCGCTTCCCAACCACGCGCAGAGGTGCGAGAATCCGCCGGCCGGTCCCCCACGGGAGGCTGGTGGTTGGACAAGACGGGTGGTGAACCCCGGAAGGACAGGTGCACATGGTCGAGGCGATCGGCAAGACGCTGCGTGACTCCCCGAAGGCCCGCTGGGCCGCGATGGCGGTGGTCTCCTTCACGATGCTCTGCGGCTACTTCGTCGCCGACGTCGCCTCGCCGCTGAAGCCCTTGATCGAGCAGCAGCTCCGCTGGAGCAGCTCGGAGTACGGGCTGTACACCTCGGCCTACGGCTGGTTCAACGTCTTCCTCGGGATGCTGATCCTCGGCGGCATCCTGCTGGACAAGGTCGGCGCCCGGATCGCCGGCGTGCTCGCCTCCGTCCTGATGGTCCTCGGCGCCGCGCTCAACTGGCTGGCCCTCACCGATCTGGCCCCGAGCGGGCAGTTCCTCATCCCGCTGCTGGGCGCCACCAAGACCCCCGTGCTGCTCGCCGCGGTCGGCTACGCGCTCTTCGGGACCGGGCTGGAGATCGCCGGGATCACGGCGACGAAGGTCATCGCCCGCTGGTTCAAGGGGTACGAGATGGCCCTGGCCATGGGGCTGCAGGTCGCGGTGGCCCGCCTCGGCACCGCGCTGGCCCTGGGCGCGAGCGCACCCCTCGCGGCGGCCTCCCGGGTGTCCACGCCGGTGCTGGTCGGCGTGCTGTTGCTCGGCGCCGGGCTGGTCGCCTTCCTGGTCTACTGCACCATGGACCGCCGGCTGGAGGCCTCCACGCCGGAGGCGAAGACTGCGGCGAGCCCGGACGAGGCCTTCCGCCTCGCCGACATCGGCCAGATCCTGCGCAACCGTGGCTTCTGGTACATCGCGACCCTCTGCGCGCTCTTCTACTCGGCCGTCTTCCCCTTCCTGAAGTACGCCACGGACTTGATGGTACAAAAGTACGGGGTCGACGAGGAGCTGGCCGGCCTGATCCCCGCGATGCTGCCCTTCGGGACCATGCTGCTGACGCCGGTCTTCGGTCGTCTCTACGACAAGCGGGGCAAGGGCGCCTCGATCATGATCCTCGGCTCCTTGCTGATCATCCTCGTGCACGTGCTGCTGGCCCTGCCGATGCTGACCTGGTGGCCCATCGCGGTCGTCGCGATGCTGATCCTCGGCGTTGGGTTCTCCCTGGTGCCCTCGGCCATGTGGCCCTCGGTGCCCAAGCTGATCCCCGAGCGGCAGCTCGGCACGGCGTACGCCCTGATCTTCTGGCTGCAGAACCTGATCGCGCTGACCCTGGTGCCCTTCGGCATCGGCAAGGTGCTCGACGGCTTCTGCATCACCGGCCGGACGACCGTGCCCCAGACCATCGACGGCGTGCTCCGGGACGTCGAGATCGTCCAGTACGACTACACCCTGCCCATGGCGATCTTCGTCGGCTTCGGCTTGCTGGCCGTGGTGTTCGCCTTGCTGCTGAAGCGCGAGGACCGGCGGCAGGGCTACGGCCTGGAGCAGCCCAGCAAGGTCGTCGGCGCGTAGCGGGGGCGTGCGCGGCCGTGGTCGGTGGACTCTTCCGTGGAGGCGCGGTCGGACGCGCGCGGAGGTCTCATGATCGGTGACATCTTGCTCTGGGGGCTGGTGGTGGGGCTGGCCCACTTCGTGGTCCTCGGTGCGCTGTACCAGAACCCGTTCGTGGCCCGGCTGTACGCGGAGGCTGCGGGCAAGGAACCCGGGCTGCGGGTCTGGGCCTCGCAGCCCAGGTACATGCTCGCCATGTTCCTCGGGACGCAGGTGGAGGTCTACGCGCTGACCGCGGCCTACCTCGGGCTGCGCCCCTACGTCCCGCTCACGGGCTGGCCCGAGGCGCTGGCGCTCGGCGGCGTCTTCGCGGTGCTGCGCGTCTACCCGCGCTTCTGGAACATGTGGATCCAGAGCACCTATCCCGGGCGGCTCCTCGCGGTCGAGGCCGTCAATGGCTGCCTCGGGACCGTGTTCATCGTCCTCGGCGTGCAGCTTCTCGCCTGAGCCGGAGGTCGGCGCGTCCGCCCCGACGCTCTGGTTGTCGCGCCCGCCGGCCTCTGCTAGCCTCTCCCCATGCGTTCCTGCTCTTCAGACAGCGGCGTGTGCGCGATGGTCCGGGGCCGCGCGCTGGCTCTTTTTCTTCTCGGGGTTGGCTCGTTCGCCGGCTGCCTGCGCAACGACCCGCCGTCGCTGAGCCTCGTGGACCTGGGACCGGGGGACGGTGGTGGCGAGGGCGAGGGAGAAGGCGCGGAGGGCGAGGGGGAAGGTGCGGAGGGCGAGGGGGAAGGTGCGGAGGGCGAGGGGGAAGGTGCAGAGGGCGAGGGGGAAGGTGCGGAGGGCGAGGGGGAAGGTGCGGAGGGCGAGGGGGAAGGTGCGGAGGGCGAGGGGGAAGGTGCGGAGGGTGAGGGCGGGGGCGAGGGAGAGGGCGGGGGCGAGTGTGAGCCCGGCAACGAGCGACCTTGCCCCGCTCTGGGCGCCACCGACGAGGGGGAGTGCGTGCGCGGGGTCCAGCGCTGCGACCTCGCGGGCCACTGGCTCGTGGACTGCGTCGGCACCGTGGGACCCGTCCCGGAGGTCTGCAACGGGCTGGACGACGACTGCGACGAGTCGACTGACGAGGGCTTCGCTGGCTTCGGGCCCCCCCACAACTGCTGCCCTGCGGGGATCGTCGTCCCCGCGGGCTGGGCCTGCATCCCGCCAGGCACTTTCCTCATGGGGAGCCCGGAGGACGAGGAAGGTCGTGGTCCTGCGGAGAACCAGCACTCCGCGACCGTCACCTTGCCGTTTCTGATGCGGACCACCGAGGTCACCCAGGCCGACTGGCAGGAGCTTTTCCAGCTCGCTCCCTCCCAGTTCGCCGAGTGCGGCTCCGCCTGCCCGGTGGAGCAGGTGAGCTGGTTCGAGGCCATCGCCTACTGCAACGTGCTGTCCCAGAGCGAGGGGCGGGCCGCCTGCTACACCGACCCGACGGACGGTCGTCCCTACACCCTGGAGGATGCCGCGGCGGGCACGGTCCCGGCCTGGCCGGCAGGTCCGGCCTGCACGGGCTATCGCCTGCCCACCGAGGCGGAGTGGGAGCTCGCGGCCCGGGCCGGGACCACGACCGCGACCCCCCTGGGGGACCTGGAGCGGACCTCGCTGGACTGCCAGCAGCCCAACCCGGCGCTGGACGACATCGCCTGGTTCTGCGGGAGCGCGGCCGTCGAGTACGAGGGCTGTCTCGACCTCGTGGACGCTGGCGGTCCCGGTTGCGCCGGGCCGCAGCCCGTGGGGCAGAAGGCCCCCAGCGCCTGGGGGCTGTACGACGTCCTGGGCAACGTCTGGGAGTGGTGCTGGGACCAGTACGCGGAGTCCTATCCCGAGCAGCCCCCGCCCGACTACACGGGCGCCGAGGAGGATGACCGCCGGGTCAAGCGCGGCGGCTCCTGGCGCCATCGCGCCAAGTTTGCCCGGGCGGCCTATCGGGGCATGGACACGCCCGACAGCCAGAGCAACAGCGCGGGCCTGCGCCCGGTCCGCACCCTGCGCTGATCCCCGGGGGGCGCGTGGCCGACCGTCGCCGTGGGGATCTCCTGGGCCGGTCCGCGCAGGACCGCGCGGCAGGGACCTCCCCAGCGATCGGAGTCGGATATGAGCTCAGAAGTCGGACTGCCCATCTACCTCGACCACAACGCGACCACCCCGGTGCACCCCGCGGTGCTCGAGGCCATGCTCCCCTACCTCCGGGAGCACTTCGGCAACCCCTCGAGCGGGCACGTCTACGGCCAGCGGGCCCGGCAGGCCGTGGACCGCGCGCGCGAGCAGGTCGCGGCCCTGCTCGGCTGCCAGCCCGACGAGGTCGTCTTCACCGGGGGCGGGACCGAGGCCAACAACCTGGCCATCCGGGGAGCGCTCGCCCGGCCGGCCGCCCGCCGGCACGTCGTGACCACCACGGTCGAGCATCCGGCCACTGCCCGGCCGTGCGCGTGGCTCGCCGCGCAGGGCGTCGAGGTGACGTGGCTGCCGGTGGACGCGACGGGGCGCGTCCCGGTCGACCAGGGCCGGGCCGCCTTGCGGCAGGACACGGGGCTGGTGACCCTGCTGCTCGCCCAGAACGAGACCGGCACCTTGCAGCCCGTCCGCGAGCTCGCTCACCGCGCCCACGAGTGCGGGGCGCTCGTCCACACGGACGCCGCGCAGGCCGTCGGCAAGATCCCGACCCGGGTGGCCGAGCTCGAGGTGGACCTGCTGTCCGTCGCGGGGCACAAGCTGTACGCGCCCAAGGGCGTGGGCGCGCTGTACGTCCGGCGGGGGGTCGCCCTGGCCCCGGTCCTGCTGGGTGCGGGGCACGAGCGGGGGGTGCGACCCGGCACCGAGAACGTGGCCGGGATCGTCGGGCTCGGGCAGGCTTGCGTGCTCGCGGCCGCGGACCTCGACGAGGAGGGCGCGCGCCAGCAGGCCTTGCGGGACGAGCTGTGGGGGCGCCTCGTGGCGGCGATCCCCGGGATCACCCTCTGCGGGCATCCGACCGCCCGGCTGCCGAACACCTTGAACGTCTCGTTCCCCGGAGTGCGGGGGAACGAGGTCCTCCGCCTGGCGCCGGAGCTGGCCGCGTCCACGGGCTCCGCGTGCCACGAGGGGGGCGAGACCCCGTCCACGGTGCTCACGGCCATGGGGCTCGACGCGGCCACCGCGCTCGGGGCCGTGCGCCTCTCCCTGGGCCGGGGGACCACGGCGGAGCTGGTCCACGAGGCCGCCCGGGTGCTCCCGCGGGCGTTTCGCACCGCCCAGGCCGCCGCGGCGGGCCGGGTGGCGGGGGGAGCCGAGGGGGGGCCGAGGCGGAGCTGGGGCTCATGATCCAGCACATCTCAGCGATCGCCCTTGCGGAGCGGGTTCGCGACCATGGCCGCGGATCGCGCAGTGGTGCGTCGAGCCGGCGGGGTGATCGGGACCGCTGTGAGGCGGCCAGCTTCGAGAGGGGTCGTCGACGCTGTCGACCAACGAGCAGGGGTTCGATCTCCACTCTTCGCTGGTGCTCGCGGATGACGGGACACGGTGGCGATCGACCTGCTGCTGCGACGCCACCTGGCCGTTGAGCAGCCGGACACCCCGGCCGACCAGGAGATCTCCGAACTCGACCTGGCGGTGCTCACCCTGGCGGTGGTCGACTGGCAGAAGCTCCCGAACGAGGCCACCATCCTCCCGGTGCGCAATGTTCTTGCCGCGCTCGGCGGGCACTTGAAGCACAACGGACCGCCGGGCGGGATCACCCTCCGGCGCGGCGCTGGCGAGCTGCGGAGCTTGGTCGAGGGAGCACGAATCGGCTTGGCCCTGGCGGGGCGAAAGCACGCATCCGGAACGAGGTGATCCATGATGAGCACCGGACCCCGTTGCCGGCCCGCTCACGGAGCGCGCCGGGGGGCAGTTGCGGACGGTCAGACGACAGATCGCCCGTCAGTGCAACGGAGCGTTGCATTCGATGACGATTGGACGACAGATCGCCCGTCAGTGCAACGGAGCGTTGCACTCGATGACGACTGGACGACAGATCGCCCATCAGTGCAACGGAGCGTTGCATTCGATGACGACTGGACGACAGATCGCCCGTCAGTGCAACGGAGCGTTGCATTCGATGACGACTGGACGAGTTTCGCGCTCGCCGGGTCGGACTGCTGAGACCGGCAGGCCCGGCGACGCCGGCGTTGCATTGGCTTGGCCCTGGTGGGACGAAAGCACGCATCCCAAAAGATATGAACAATGATGGGAGCTGGGGGAGGCTGGGGGGGCTGAAGGGCTTAGAGCTCGTGGCTCACCGTGGGCCTCGCCCCCGGCGAGTCAGGGACGCGCCACCGTCCCCGCCAGGCCGAGGTGGTCGGACGCGTGGATCGCGCCCGCGGTCGCGGTGAAGGCCAGCTCCACGGACCTGGCCTGCCAGCCCGCCTCCCCGGGGAGCAGCCAGAGGTAGTCGATCCGGTCCTGGGGGTTGGTGGCCGGGAAGGTGCGGCCGGCCTCTCCCGGGTGCAGGGTGGACCACAGGTCCGTGAGCCCGCCCTGCGCGAGGAGGGGGACGACCTCACCGCCCGGCCCCTCGTTGAAGTCTCCCGTGAGCACGATCGGCCGGGCCGGGACCGTGGCCGCGTCCTCCTGGAGCAGGCGCAGCACCTCGGTCGCCTGGGCCGCCCGGGTCGCGGGGTTGGCGTGGTCGAGGTGGGTGGTGGCGAAGAGGACCTCGCCCGCGGGGGTGGCGACGCGCGCGCGCAGCAGCTTGCGGGGGAACGCGCCCGCGGGGAGCGCGTCGGCCTGCCAGGACGTGATGGGGTGGGGCGTCAGCAGGGCGAGGCCCTCCTGGTAGGTGTCCCAGGAGCGGTGGGTGGACGCCCGCACGGCGGTGTAGGGTAGCCCGGTGCGTTCCTGGAGCCCGGTGAGGAGCTCGTGCACGTTGTCGCCGCCCCCGCCCGCGCAGGCCTCCTGGAAGCCGACCAGGTCGGGCGTCCGGGCGAGCAGTTCGTCCAGGATGAGCTCCTTGCGGACCTCCCAGTCGTCCAGCAGGCAGCGCAGGTTGAGCGAGACGATCTTCAGGTCGGTCCCACCCGGGACGGTGAGCAGGGGCGCGTCGGCCGCGGCGTAGCCGTCGTTGCTGCCCAGGCGGCCCGCGTCGCCGCGATCGCAGTACAGGGGGGCGAAGCCCTCCTCCAGGACCCGGGCGGCCCAGCGCAGGCTGCCCGGGGCGGTCGGCCGGGCCTGGGCCGCGTACTCGTCGTCGTTGCCGCACGTTCCGCAATCCGGGTTGTGCGTGGCCCTGGTCCATTGCCAGGCCTCGCTCCCCGGGTGATGGTCACCCGGGCCCCAGCCGATCTCCACCGTCAGGCCCGAGACTCCGGCCACGCTGGGAGTCTGCCCCACGGCCCAGACCCGGGCGTACAGGGGCTCGCTGGGCTCCTCCACCGCGGCGCTGGTCGCCAGGGGCCACCACGCCGCGCACCAGAGGCGCGCGGGATCGGGGACGCGCGCCTCGGGTTCGCCCTCGCCCTCGACGCCCTCGCCCTCGCCTTCGGCTGCCTCGCCCTCGCCTTCGGCTGCCTCGCCCTCGCCTTCGGCTGCCTCGCCCTCGCCTTCGGCTGCCTCGCCCTCGCCTTCGGCTGCCTCGCCCTCGCCTTCGGGCGCGTCGACCTCGCCATCG
>JAVEVO010000226.1:0-9465 GCA_034005005.1 Myxococcota bacterium | reverse complement strand
GGAGGGCTCCGAGGGGGAAGGGGAGGGCTCCGAGGGGGAAGGGGAGGGCTCCGAGGGGGAAGGGGAGGGCTCCGAGGGGGAAGGGGAGGGCTCCGAGGGCGAGGGGGAGGGCTCCGAGGGCGAAGGGGAGGGCTCCGAGGGCGAAGGGGAGGGCTCCGAGGGCGAGGGGGAGGGCTCCGAAGGCGAGGGGGAGGGACGGGAATGTGAGCCGGGGAGCTGGGAGGGGTGCGTCCCCGCGCCCGGCTGCGTGTCCGGGCTGGGCACGCGCAACTGCGGCGAGGATGGTGCCTGGGGGGTCTGTGGCTGCCTCGGCGAGTGCCGGCCGCAGGCGATCGCGGCCTGCACCCCGGGGCCGGACTGCGTCTCGGGGATCGGCGTACACACCTGCGGCGGGGACGGCTGGTGGGGGGTGTGCGGGTGCGTCGGCGAGTGCCGGCCGGCGACCACGGGGAGCTGCCAGCCCGACGACGGCTGCGTCTCGGGGCTGGGCCAGCGCACCTGCGGTGCGGACGGCTGGTGGGAGAGCTGCCTCTGCACCGGCGAGTGCTCGCCCGAGGCCACGGAATCCTGTCCGCCCGACGAGGCCTGCGTCTCCGGGCTCGGGGAGCGTCGCTGCGGCGCGGACGGCTGGTGGGGAGGCTGCACCTGTCAGGGGGAGTGCCGCCCGGAGACCACGGGAGACTGCGTGCCGGCGGGGGCGGGTTGCGTCTCCGGGCTCGGGGAGCGTCGCTGCGCACCGGATGGCTGGTGGGGGGAGTGTGAGTGCCAGGGGGAGTGCCGCCCTGGGACGGTCCAGGCCGGCTGCACCCCGCCGCTGGTCTGCATCTCCGGCCTCGGGCAGCAGACCTGCGCCGCGGATGGCTGGTGGGGCGACTGCACCTGCCAGGGGGTGTGCCGTCCGGGCACCGTCGGGAGCTGCAGCCCGTCCGGGGACTGCGTCTCGGGGCTGGGCCAGCGTACCTGCGACGTGTCGGGCTGGTGGGGGGGGTGTGACTGCCAGGGCGAGTGCCTCCCATGGGCCACGGAGAGCTGTCACCCGGCGGGGGACTGCGTGTCCGGCCTCGGAGTGCGGAGCTGCGACGCCGAGGGCTGGTGGGACGCGTGCCTCTGCGAGGGCGAGTGCCTGCCGGGAAGCGGCGAGAGCTGCAGCCCGGTCGGGGAGTGCGTCTCCGGCCTCGGACGGCGGACCTGCGGACAGGACGGCTGGTGGGAGAGCTGCGGCTGCACCGGCGAGTGCCGACCGGGCGACGTGGAGGCCTGCGACTGCGGCACCGAGACGGCCACCCGGACCTGCGGCGTCGCGGGCTGGTGGGGGGGGTGCAACTGTCCGCTCCCGGAGCTGCTCTTCTCCGAGTGCACCGATGGTCTGGACAACGACGACGACGGCCGCATCGACCGGGCCGACGACTGCACCCTCTGCCCACCCCTGGCCCAGCGCACCGCCGAGTCCAGCTCCGACGCGACCTGCCGGGATGGGATCGACAACGACTGCAACGGTTACGTCGACTGCAACGACTTCGCGTGCACGAAGAATCGACCCCGGGACGAGTTCGGCACGCCCACGATCACGAGCTGCTGCCCCCTGGTGCCCACCTTCGACGAGATGGGCCTGTGCGCCAACGGGCGCGACGACGACTGCGACGGCAATGTCGATTGCCTCGACGGCGACTGCGCGATCGGCGGGCCGTGCTGCCCCGCCGGCGCCACTGCGGAGAGCGGCGACGTCCTCTGCGCCGATGGGATCGACAACGACTGCGACGGCCGGACCGACTGCGCGGACGCCGACTGTCGACCTGCCGGGGCCAGCGTCTGTTGCCCCGAGGTGCGCGAGGCCGAGAGCGGCGACGCGCGCTGCCGCGACGGGATCGACAACGACTGCGACGGGTACGTCGACTGCGTCGATCTGAACTGCCAGTCGGTGAGCAGCCCCCAGACCAGCGTCTGCCAGGAGCTCGCCGAGCGCGAGAACGGTCCCCTGGCCTGTCACGACGGGGTCGACAACGACGGTGACAACCAGATCGACTGTGTGGATCCGAGCTGCCGCCAGGATCCGGCCGCCACGGACTGCCTCTGCAGCCCCGCATTGCCGTTCGGGGCCTGCGCGGACCCGGAAGAGCGCTGTCAGGAGGGGAGCTGCGTGGTGAGCCCCTTCCCCCGGCTCTTCTTCAGCGAGTACCTCGAGGGCAGCGGCGACAGCAAGGCCGTGGAGATCTACAACCCGGCGGCCGACAACGGTGCCGGGCTCATCGACTGCGCCATTCGCATCTACTACAACGGGGCCGGCGCCAGCGGCACGGTCATCGGCCTCGCGGAGGTCGAGCTCGGCAGCGGCGAGACCTTCGTCGTCTGCAACTCCAAGGCCTCCGCCGGCATCCTCGCGGCCTGTGACCAGACCTCGGGCGTGCTCAACTACTCGGGGGACGACGCGGTCGAGCTGGTCTGTCGCAGCATGCCCCTGGACGTGATCGGGCAGATCGGCGTGGACCCCGGGGAGGCCTGGATCTCCGGGACGGTCACCACCAAGGACCGCACCCTGCGCCGGGCCTGCGGGATCGTCCAGGGGGACCCCTCCGGGGCCGACCCCTTCGATCCGGCCCTGCAGTGGACCGTCCACGACAACGGCACCTTCGACGGCCTCGGCACGCACGATCCCGTCTGTCCGTAGCTTCTCGACCAGCCCCGCGCCCGTCGCGGCTCGGGCGTGCTCCAGCCCCCGGGGGCGTGGCGCGCGACTGGCCGTGGCCAGGCCGCGATGTTTCGTGCTGGAAACGATCCGCAGCGGTGCAATAATACCTGTTCCGACCCGCTGACAGGGTGCGGAGGGGTACATAGGTCATGCTGGAGCCGGTCAGGGGGGTCGATGGGACCGAATCCCAGGTCGAGTCAATCGTCAGCGCCGCCTCCTCGTCGCCCGTAGCGCCCCCTGCGTCCCCGGCGCCCCCCGCGCCCGCGGGGGAGCTGGCCACGGCCTTCTCCAGCGGCTCGTCGGGCGATCCCCAGTTCACCGGGCGGGTGCTCGCGCTGACGCAGTTGCTGCCCGACATCGTCTCGGTGCTCGACGCGTCCGGCACGCTGCTGTTCAACTCGCAGGCAGCCAAGCGCATCCACGGCTACGAGGAGGAGGACCTCGTCGGTCGGTCCACGGGCGACTGCTGGCACCCCGACGACGTCGAGCCGATGCAGCGGATGTGGGCGCGCCTGGTGGCCAACCCGGGGTCGGTCGAGACCATCCAGTACCGCTACCGCAACAAGGACGGGTCGTACACCTGGATGGAGGCCACCTCCAGCAACCAGCTCCACCACCCGGACATCCGCGGCATCGTCGCGTTGTCGCGCGACATCTCGGCCCGCAAGCAGGAGGAGGAGCTGCGTCGCAAGCTGGACCTCCGGCTCCAGCAGGTCCAGAACCTGGAGAGCCTGGGCGTGCTGGCCGGAGGGATCGCTCACGATTTCAATAACCTGCTGATGGTCGTCCTCGGCAACCTCGACTTCGCGTGCGCCCAGCTCCCCCCCGGCTCGCCCTTGCTGGACGGGCTGGGCCAGGCCAGCCATGCTTCGCTGCGCGCCGCCGAGCTCGCCAAGCAGATGCTCGCCTTCGCGGGCAAGGCTCGCTTCGCGCTCGAGCGCCTCGACCTGCGTGAGCTGGTCGGGGGGATGATCCCCATGCTCGAGGCGTCCATCGCCTGTCGGGCCTCCCTGCGGCTCGAGGCCGCGCCGTCCCTGCCGGCCATCGACGCGGATCCGGCCCACCTCAACCAGGCCATCCTCAACCTCGTGCTGAACGCGGCCGAGGCCCTCGCCCCCGTGGGCGGGACCATCACCCTGACGCTCCGCGAGGCCCGGATCGAAGAGGACGAGTCCGCGTCGACCTGGTTCCCCGGGCCGCTGCCCGCGGGACGGCACGTGCTGCTGGAGGTCTCGGACACCGGCTGCGGCATGGAGCCGGACACCCTCCCCCGCGTGTTCGACCCCTTCTTCTCGACCAAGTTCACCGGGCGGGGCCTCGGCCTGGCCGCCGTGCTCGGGATCGTCCGCAGCCACGGCGGGGCCGTGCGCATCCTCTCGGAGCCCGGGCAGGGCACCACCGTCGGCCTGCTGTTCCCCGCCGCGGCGCCGCTGGTCGCACCCACGGCCATCCCGGTCCCGGCGAGTCCGACGGCCGGCCCCGGCACCGTGCTGCTCGTCGAGGACGAGCCGGGGGTGCGCTTCGTGACCCGGCGCCTGCTCGAACACCTCGGCTACCCGGTGCGCGAGGCCGCGGATGGGGCGCAGGCCCTGGCGATCCTCCGCGGGACGCCCCCCGCCGACTCGCCGGGGGAGATCGGCCTGGTGGTCCTCGATCTGACCATGCCCGTGATGGACGGGCACGAGGCCTGCGTCCGCCTACGCCGGACCCACCCGACCTTGCCGGTGATCGTCGCGTCCGGCCACGCCGAGAGCGAGGTCCGGGATCGCTTCGCCGGGCTCGCCGGGGTGAGCTTCCTGCAGAAGCCCTTCGTCATGAAGCAGCTCCAGACCGCGGTGGAGCGGGCCCTGGCGCAGGCGTCCGATGTCGCTGGCGTGGAAAGTCGCTGACCGGGCGGGTGGTGGGGCGCTGACTTCAGGACGGGGCGTGGCGATGGTCTCCGGGGCGGCGGCCGACGAGACATGGCAAGAGGCGGCCCTCCACCGCCATGGCCGTCCGGATGCGCCACAGCCCGGCCTGCTCGAGCACTTCCGCACCGAAGGGCAGCCCGGTGGCGGCGGTGATCAGCAACGTCCCGCCGGGGACCAGGGCTTCGACCGCCGTGGTGATCATCTGCCGGCGTTCCGCGGGATCGGCCATCGTCCGGCCCAGGCAGCGTAGCAGACAGGCCTCATAGCTCGCGGGTCGACCGACTCGTTGCCGGGCATCTCCCTGTATCACCGGCACCGAGGAGCCGAGCCGCTCTCGGGCGCGCCGGATCTGGTCCTGGGAGATATCCAGCCCGGCCAGGTTCACCCCGGGCAGCATCGCCCGGAGTAGGTCGAGGCAGGCTCCCGATCCACAGCCGATGTCGAGGAGGCGAGCTGGGGCCAGGTCAGTCAGGACTCGGGCCAGCCCCAGATGCTCCGGGGCCGACAGGTCATCGATGGCCGCGGCCGACGCGTCGCTCAGGTCGTCCCAGTCGACGCCGTCCCGCTTGTCCAGCGAGGGCTCGTGTGGAGCGATGATCTCGACCAGGTGGTGCTTTTGGTACAGGACCTGCCACCAATGGTCCAGCTCTCTCTGGTCTTCGGCCAGCCGCGGACCGCGCAGCAGCAGGGCGACCTGCAGGCGGCTGGCTGGATTCGACGGCGTCGCGACGCGGCGGTGGGAGACCAGCTCCCCGACCAGTCCGGCCTTGGTCGCGCCATGCAAGGGATCCGGGCAGGAGAAGGCCAGTCGTTCGTCCGGCCCGCGCAGGATTCCAAACTCCCAGGCCGTGAGAGTCTGCGTCCAGGACTGGTGAGCCGAGGGCGAGGGGGATGCAGTCAGGACTGCTGCTCCTGTTCTGCATCTTCGGCGAGGACTTCGTGCAGGAGTTGCCGGTCGTCGATTTCCTGGGCGAGCGCCCGGTCCATGCCCGATGCCGGGTAGAGCTCGGCGACCTCCAGGCACCACCGGTACAGCTCGGGGAAGTCCTGCTGCAGGTGAATCTTCAAGGCGTCCCAGCAGTACCCCCAGGCCATGCGCACGGTCCCGGCTACCGAGAGGCGCAGGATGTCGTCGCCCGCATGCCGGGCGAAGATCTCCGCCACGAGCTCCCGGGAATAGATGACCCTGCGGACGCCTTCCAGCTTGGTCTTCTCGAAGCGCGATCCATCGGGTTTTGCCCGGGCGAAACTCGCCTCGCTCAGATCGGCTCCCTGGAAGTTGCAGCCCCACAGCTCGGCGCTATGGAAGCTCGCGCGCCGACAGCTCGACTCGACGAGGGTGACCTGGTTCAGGCGCGCTCCGCGCAGATTGCTGCCGTCGAGGCACGCCAGGGTCAGGTCGCAGCTCGCCAGGTGCGCGCCCCGCAGGTTTGCACCGGTGAGGTCGGCACCTTCGAGCCCGCACAGGATCAGGCGCGCCGCACTCAGGTCGGCCCCCGCGAGGTTGGCGTTGCCGAGCTGGAGGCGCTCCAGTCTCGCTCCATGGAGGTTGGCCCCGCGCAGGTCGGCGCCCCGCAGCTCGGACCCGACCAGGGTCTGCCCCTGCAGGTCCCAGCTCTGGAGGTGTAGAGGACCGCTGGCCTCGGTGCGGGCTCGTTCGATCAGCTCGTCGAGCGTCGGCGCCGCGCCAGACTCCGGGACTCCGCTCTGGAAGCGCATCAGAGCCCCGCCAACTGCTTCGCTTCCGCTTCGGAGATGGGCGGATCGCAGTATTCGGGGTTCTGGACCCGCTCGAGGATCTCCTTGGCGAGGTTGCTCTCTTTCCGGTACGGATTGATCATCGCCGAATAGCCCATGTTGGGGACGAGCGAGGATCCGTACAGCCGGATCCATTCACGCCAGAGCTTGGCCTCGTACTGCTTGCGCAGTGTCGCGGCGTCGACCTGGGGGAAAGCAGAGAAGGCCGTCCCGGCGGCCTTCATCTGGTTGCGCACGATGGTGAGGGGGTCCGGCGCGAGCTGATCGGGGGGGTTCTCGGCCGCGGTGCGGACGATCCCGGCGAGGTAGGACTGCTCCAGGAGCACGCGCTTGACGATCTCGGCCTTGAAGGTCCGCGGCGAGGAGAGCCCCTTGACGGAGAGCGGACTCGGAGCTGCGGCGGACTTCACGCCGAGCTTCGCCAGGTCCACGGCGACGTTCTTGAGTCCTTCGCCGATGGCGGCATTGTCTTTCGCCGCGCAGATGAACGCCGCCTTCAGCGGGGCTCCGAATCCGCCGAGGGCGAGGCTGAAGACGTTGAAGATGATATCCGCGGTGAGCTGCTGGCGGGCCTTCACCTTGTCGAGGGTCGCCTGCATCCCGTCGAAGCCGTCGTGGTAGGCCTCGCCCATCTCCAGCATGCGGGCTTGCAGCGCACTGTACTCCTCGACGATGAGCGCGAGCGCGGCGGTGCAGCGGGTACCGTACTGGGAGAGCTTGAGCGGATCGTCTTTGGGCTGCTTCTGGGGAGTTTTGGCCTTGTCGTCTGCGGGAGGCTGTTTGGCTGGTGCTTGCTGCTTGCCCTGAGGATCTTGTTTCGGTCCACCCATGGAAGCCTCCCGCGACGAGGTGCAACTCTCTCTCGATTGTTCGATTCTACCTGCGAGAAGTGCGGGGATCAACAGACCCCAAAGCGGAGGCCGTTCTGGCAAGGCTGCGTCGCTGAGGGGGGCTCAATCGCAGGAACGGACGAGGCGACCGGTCTCCTGGTATTCGAACCAGGCGGCCTCTCGGAGGTGGCGCTCCTTGATGACGCTGCCTTCGTTGGCCGCGGCGAAGGCCGCCCGGAGGATCGCATTGCGGATGTGCCCTCCGGACATCTCGAACTCGTCGGCCAGCGAGCGCCAGCGGATGCGGTCCGCGAGCGGGGCCTCCTTGGGGAAGTGGTTGCGCCAGATCTTCTCTCGCTCGGCCATGTCCGGCAGCGGGAGAGTGATCCGGAAGGTGAGCCGGCGCTTGAAAGCCTCGTCGATGTCCTTCGGACGATTCGTGGTCAAGACCGCGATTCCTTCGAACGACTCCAGCAACTGGAGCAGCATGTTCACGGAGAGATTGCCGTAGCGGTCCTGGACGCTGGTCACCTGGGTTCGCTGTGCGAACAGGGAGTCGGCCTCATCGAACAGCAACATCGCGTTGTAGCTGGCCGCCCGCCGGAAGATCAGGCTCAGGTTCTTCTCGGTCTCGCCGACCCACTTGGACATCACCTGGCTCAGGTCGACCCGGAACAAGGGACGCGCCAGCTCGTTGGCCAGTGCCAGGGCGGTCTGCGTCTTCCCCGTGCCTGGTGGACCGTCGAACAGGCAGGAGATCCCACGACTTCGGGTGATCGCCCGCGAGAACTGCCAGTCGTCCCAGACCCGCTCACGGTGGAGCACCTGGTTGCACAGCTCGCGCAGGGCCTGTTCGATCTCCTTGGGGAAGGCGAGATCGACGAGGCGCATCTTCCCGGCCATGGGAACGGCGAGATCGCTCATCGCCCCGCGGGCGTTCTCGTTGAGGGCCTCCACGAGCTCGGCAAGCTCCACGGAGACTTCACCGGCACTCACCCCCAGTCGCAGGCGAGCTCGCGCGACCGCTCGCCGTGCAGCCTGGCCGGCCACCCCGGGAGAGCATGGGTGGGCGATGCTGAGGTTGTGGAGCTCATCCGACGACGGTGGGGTACCGCCCGACTCGCAGAGACGCCGTGTCCAGAGTTCCCCCATCTCTCGGGCGGCTGGCAGTGGCACCTCGATCAACTGGTAGCGGCCCTTCAGCTCGGTGAGCTGGAGCTCTGAAGTGTTGGCGGTCATCAGCAGCGGCAGGTCCAGGCTCTCCAGGACCAGTCGCAGGACCCGTGCCGCCGGATCGGCTTCCCCCGAGCTGACCTCGAGCAGCCGGTCGGCCTGGTGGAACACGAGCAGGGCACCGGTGATCCGGGATTCCTGGACGAGCTGTTCGAGGAGTCGCGACCAGAGGGGGACCGAGGGCAAGATGGCCCCGAGGTCGAGCTCGATCAGATCTCGACCGCAACGAAGCGCGAGGGCCCGGCAGATGCTGCGCTTGCCGGTACCTTCGATCCCCGACAGGAGCAGCGCGTCGCGGTCCTTCTGCTGCAGCGCCGGCACGAGGGCGAGGAGCCGGGAGCGCAGCGCGTCCGTGAGCACGAGTTCGTCGAGATCGTGGACCGGATGAACCCGGCGGGCCAGTCGAGGGTGCTCCGGGACGATCTCCGCCGGCAACTCCTCGCCGAGCAGGAAGCGCACGACCCACTCGGGCATGCTCATCGGGCTTTCCAGCAGGCTGCCGCCAGCTTCGGCCTTCAGTAGCCCCAGTCGCATGACCGGTGACCCGCAGATGAGCTCGGAGAGGTGCTCCAGACGCTCGGCACGGCGTTCACAGAAGAGTTGCAGTACGAAGGCGGCCGTCAGGGATGGATGATGCATCGTAGATTGCAGAATCCGGGCGGCTTCCCTGACCTGCGAGTCGACCTCCAGGGCAAGCGCGAGGCTCAGTAGCTCGACCTGGAGCGCTGTCAGTCGGTTCCCCTCACTGACCTGTTGAATCGGCAATGTGAACTTTCCTTGCCGGGCCAATGACTCCCATTGTCGCATTTTCGCTGTCAAATCGGCGATATCGTTGCGCAGAGAGGCAGGGGTCAGTCCTTTCGGCACCGAGGGAACCGATCGACCTTCTTCGAGGATGGCTAGCTGCAGGATAAAGAGGCATCGCTGTACTAGAAGCTCGATGTACTCCAGGTTTTCGCTCGCCAGTGGCATCCATTCCATCCTTGCCCGAGCGGGGATCCGAATCGACCGGGTCGTCTCCTCCCGGGAGAGCCAGCTCCGGCTGGCC
>JAVEVO010000044.1:0-44275 GCA_034005005.1 Myxococcota bacterium | reverse complement strand
CTCCGAGGTCGCCGTCAGGCCAGCGAGGAAGGGGGGCAGCTTCGGCACGGTCCAGCCGCTGAGCTCGAGGAAGATGAGCAGGAGCAGCAGGATCAAGGCCGAGATCATCCCCTCCGGGGCCGCCCGGGGGGGACGGCTGGGGGGGCCCTGGGCGATGGGCGAGGAGCTCACGGCTCAGCCCTGCGGCTCGTCGCTGGCACCGGCTTCGCCGGCGTGGATCTCCGCGAGCTTGGCCAACTCCTCGGGGGTGCGCTGCTTGAGGGGGGGCCACTTCCACTCGGGGAGCAGCTCCGCGAGCACTTCCCGGTCGAAGCGGGCGTCGTTGACCAGCGTCAGCACCGCGACGTCGTCCCGGGGGAACTCCAGGCAGAGCGCGGTGAGGATCTCCCGGGAGAGCGCGGGCGGGACCTTCTCGATCTCCTCGACGTTGGGGTTGAGCACCTGCAAACGCTTCTTGGTCGCCTCGTACAGCTCGCGCTTCTGCTCGTTCCAGAGCACGATGATCAGGTGCGCGAGCACGCCGTTGTTGTTGGTGAAGACCTCCTCGGAGAGGAAGCCCAGCAGCCGGGACTTGGGGATGCGCTCGGGGCGGAACCCCTTGAAATACCGGGCATACGTACGGTGGCTGCCGTGGCGCAGGTACTCGACGAGCTGGCCGCGGGGGATGCAATCGACCATCCCCGGGAACTGGGGCTTGACCAGCCCGAGGAGGTTGACCGCCTCGTCGGCCTGCGCCTTCAGCTCCTCGATCTCCTCCTCGTTGGGCTGCGGCTGCTCTTCGGCCTGCTCCGGCTTGCGTGGCTGGCTCCGCTTGGATCGACTGCTCATCGTCTTGACTCCTGGCAGTGGGCCCTCCCCCGCCACGGGGGCCTGAACCCAGCGAGGCGGAACAGTAGCAGACCGACTTGCCTCTGCAAAGGCCTCTCGCGAGCCCGCACCTCACCGGGGACGGTCGCCGTCCCGCTTGACACGATCCCCGGGTTGGCCTAAGGGAGGCCACCATCGACCGTCACCCCGTGGAGAACCCTGGATGTCCCGCTCGATCCGCCTCCTCCGCTGCCTCCTTGGCCTCCTCGCGCTGGGGACCTTGCTGGCCGCCTGTGAGGGCGCCCTGCCGGACCCCGGTGACGGGGCCGGCATCCCGCCACGGCCGATCCAGGCCCTGCCGCCGACCTCGCTCGCGGCGGACTCGGGGTCCGACTCGGCCGATCGCGCCTGTCAGGTCGTGCTGCGTGAGGTAGGGCGCGCCTCCCACGGCGAGGGCCTCGCGCAGGTCTGCACGGACGGGACCTGCCACTACGTCTGGCAGGGCGTGATCGACGTGGCCGAGAGCCTCCCCCCGGACGTCTCCGTGCACCTGCTGTTCCACCTCGTCACCGACCCGGGCTGGTGGGAGATCGAGGCGCCGGCAGCCGACGCCGTGCGAGGCTATCGCCGGCACACCTTCGCGATCTCCGCCGGCCTCTTCGGGCCCGACGTGGCCTCGCCGCCGGCCATCGACGTGGTGGCCTTCGTCCGCTTCGCGGACGGCCGCCGGCTGTTCGACCACAACCAGGTCGCCGGAGAGCTCGACAACGTCCGGCTCTCGCCGCTGGACGGCTGGGCCGCGGACGACGGAGGCGTCTGCGCGGTCCCGCCCGCGCCGGAGGACCCCCGCTGCCGCGACGTGCAGCAGGAGACCGGGATCCACACCGAGGACGAGCGCATGGTGCACCTCGCGGATCACTGCCTGCCCTACGAGATCGCCGCGCAGTACGACGCCGCCCACTGCGAGCTCTACCTGGTGGGCCTGGGCGACGGCTACGTCGGCCACTACGGGATCCCGCAGCGCTGGCTGGTCGGCTACGTCCGGCTGGGCTGGACCGCGGGGGAGGTCCTCGGCGTCGGCCTGTACGCCCAGCTCCACGACAACGCCACGGGCGTGGCCGGCCAGCGGTTCAACCTCGGGATCCCGGTGGACGCGACCACGTGGAAGGTCGGGATCCCCTATCTCATCACGGGGTTCCAGAACATGCGGGCCGTGGACGCTACCGTGGACGCGTTCGCCTTCTTCCTCGACGTGCGGCGACCCACGGGCGAGGTGGTGCGCCTCTGGCAGAGCCGGGGCGGCCAGGATTACACCTGGGACGAGGCCTTCGCGGCGGGCACCACGCAGGAGTCCATCCCCTACGGCAACATCCGCTGGGCGCTGGACTCCTCCGCCGTGTTCGACTCGCAGCGGGCTTGTCGGTGAGCTCCGCCGGGCCGGCCTGACCGGGCTCGTCCCGATCGTCGCGGGCCTGCCGACCGTCTGACGCCACTCCCGCTGGACTCTCCCCGGCGCCCGGGCCACCATGGGGAGGTCCGGGGCGGTGCGCGGCTCCTCGAGCCTGCCGACCCCGGCGGGGAGATCCGCCATGTACCGACCGTCCGGGCCCTCGGCCCTCTCCTTCATGATCTTGGGCCTCGGGCTCGTCCTGGGGACGGCCTGCGCCAGCGATCCCGCCGCGGGGACGGCGGATGCGGCCTCTCCGGACGTCAGCGTGGGCTCGGGGGATGCTGGGGGACCCGGGGATTCCGGCGGTGGCCCTCGGGATACCGGACAGGACCCCTGGGATACCGCTGCGGACCAGGGTGCCGGTCGCGACGGCGGCCCGTCGGACGGGAGCGGCCCGGCCCCGGACGCGACCCTCCTCCCCGACCTCTCCCCGGCGGACCTCGGCCCCCCGACCGATCTGCAGCCCCCCCGCGACGGCGGTCCGGACGGCTCGGTTGCGACCGACCTCGGCCCCGATCCGGCCGACCTCGGCCCCGATCCAGCCGACCTCGGCCCCCCGCCGACCTTCCCGGGGCTGCAAGTCGTCGATCCCTTCCTCGGCACCGGCGCGTTCGGCGCGGGCGTCGGCAGCGCCTTGCCCGGCGCGACCCGGCCCTTCGGCATGGTCAAGGTCAGCCCGGACACCCGGTCGGCCAACGGCTCCCGGGAGGGCGCGCTGCACTGCGCGGGCTACCGCCACGAGGACTCCCTGGTCGAGGGCTTCAGCCACACCCACCTGCACGGCACGGGAGTCACGGATCTCGGCAGCGTCCTGCTCGTGCCCGCGCACGGCTGGTCCCCGGACAAGGTCGACGAGGACGGCTACAGCCTCCCCCTCGACCACGGCAGCGAGGAGGCCTCGCCGGGCTACTACGCGGCCTCGGTGGGCGATCCGCCCATCCGCGTCGAGCTGACCGCGACCCCCCGGGCCGCGTTGCACCGCTACACGTTCCCGGCCGGGTCGGACGCCACCGTGATCCTCGACCTCGGCCTCGCCCTGGGCACGGACCACACCACGGGCGGCCGGCTGCGTCTGGACCCGGAGGAGGGCACCCTCGAGGGCGAGCTGGTGTGCCACGGCGGCCTCTCCGGGCGCTACGGCGGGCTGCCCGTCTATGCCTCGGTGTGGGTCGAGCAACCCTGGCGCGCCGCGGGCGTCTGGCAGGACGGCCAGGTCGCGGCCGACGGCGTCCTCGAGGCCGCGGGCGACCGGGTGGGCGCGTGGCTCGCGTTCGCGGTCCCCGCCGACGCGGAGCTGGTCCTGCAGGTCGCGGTGGGCATCTCGTACATCGGCGTCCTCGAGGCCCGACGCAATCGGGAGGCCGAGCTCCCCGGCTGGGACTTCGAGGAGGTCTGGGCCGCGGCCCAGCAGGAGTGGGAGGAGGCCCTCGGGGTCGTCGAGGTCGCGGGAGGCACGGCCGACCAGCAGACCATCCTGTACACCTCCCTGTACCACGCCCTGCAGATGCCGACCCTCTTCACGGACGTGGACGGCCGCTACCGGGGGTTCGATGGGGACGTGCACGAGGCGGTAGGACATACGTACTATACGGATTTCTCCCTGTGGGACACCTACCGCAACCAGCACACCCTGCTGACCCTGCTCTACCCGCCGCGTCAGCGGGACATGATCCTCTCCCTGATCCGGATGGCCGAGCAGGGGGGCGGCTTCCCCCGCTGGCCCATGGGGATCGGCTACACCGGCTGCATGATCGGTTCGTCCGCGGAGATCGTGCTCGCGGACAGTTTCCTGAGGGGGATCAGGGACTTCGACGCCCTGGCCGCGTTCCGCGGGCTGCAGGTCACCGCGGACGGGCCCCGGCCGCCGGGGGCCCGCTACGACCAGCGGGAGGGGCTCGTCGCGTGCCTGGCCGCGGGTTACTGCCCGGCGGACCAGGTGTCCGGGGCCGTCTCACGGACCCTCGAGTACGCCTACGCCGACTTCGCGCTCGCCCAGCTCGCCGCGGAGCTCGGGCTCGCCGAGGAGGAGGCCCGCTACCGGGAGCGCGCATCCCGCTACGCTGGCACCTGGGACCCGGCGACCCGCTTCTTTCGGGGGCGCAACGCGGACGGCAGCTTCCCCGAGCGCTTCGATCCCCTGGAGTGGACGAGCGACTTCGTCGAGGGGGACGCGTGGCACTACCGCTTCTTCGTGCCCTGGGACGTGCCCGGGCTGGCCGCGCTCTTCGGCAGCGAGCGGCTGCTGGTCTCGGCGCTGGACATCTTCTTTGCGCAGGCCGCGACCCGGCCGCACAACCCGGTCCCCGATCCCTACTACTGGCACGGCAACGAGCCGGACATCCACGCGGCCTACCTCTTCGCGGAGGCCGGCCGGCCGGCGCAGACGGCCCGCTGGGTGCGCTGGATCCTCGACACCCTCTACGGCACGGGGCCCACCGGGCTCGTCGGCAACGACGACGCGGGCACCCTCGCGGCCTGGTACATCTTCTCCGCGCTCGGCTTCTACCCCGTGCCCGCCACCGACCGCTTCGTGGTCGGCAGCCCGCTGTTCCCCCGGGCCCGGCTCCGCCTGCCCGGCGGCGTCCTGGAGATCGAGGCGCCCGGTACGTCGGCCGGGGTCTGGGAGGTCCGCGAGACGAGGATCGACGGGGTGCCGCTCCCAGGGTCCACCTTCCGCCACGGGCAGATCGTCCATGGGGGGAGGCTGGAGTTCGAGATGGTCGGGAGTGGCGAGTAGAGTGGCTGCTGGTGCCGACCTGTCGGCCGGCACCCACCAGGACGGCCGGCACCCACCAGGACGGCCGGCACCCACCAGGACGGCCGGTATCCCCTCGGTGAGCTACTCCTCCCCGACCGGCTCCGCCGAGGGCCCGAGGAACGCCAGGTCTGCGCCCTGATCGGCCTGCAGCACCTGCTCCGCGTACAGCCGTCGCCAGCCGCGCGGGGGCAGGGGCGGCGGAGTCCAGGCGGCCCGGCGCCGCTGCAGCTCCTCGGCCGGCACGCAGAGCTCGAGGCGGCGGCCCGCGGTGTCCAGCTCGATGAGGTCGCCATCACGGACCAGGGCCAGGGGGCCGCCCCGGGCCGCCTCGGGCGCGACGTGCAGGACCACGGTCCCGTAGCCGGTGCCGCTCATGCGCGCGTCGGAGATCCGCACCAGGTCGGTGACACCGGCCTGGGCCAGGCGCTTCGGGATGGGCAGGGAGCCGGCCTCGGGCATCCCGGCCGCGGCGGGCCCGGCGTTGCGCAGGACGAGCACGCTGTCCGGGGTCACGGGCAGGGCCGGATCGTCGATCCGTCGGGCCGCGTCCTCCGGCGACTCGAAGACCACCGCGGGCCCGCGGTGCTGCAGCAACTGCGGCGAGGCCGCGGCCTGCTTGAGGATCGCCCCCTCGGGGGCCAGGCTGCCGCGCAGCACGACGAGGGCGCCCGGGGGCCCGAGGGGTGCGGTCAGGGGGCGCAGGGTGGTCTGCCACTCCCCCGGCTCCCCCAGTCCGGCCAGCCGCTCGCCGAGGGTCGAGCCATCGACACCGCGGACGCTCAGGTCGAGCAGCGGCCGCAAGGTCGACAACAGCGCGGGCACGCCGCCCGCCCGGTGGAGGTCCTCGAGGTAGCCGACGCCCGCGGGCTTGCAGTCGACCAGCAAGGGGACCGTGCGGGCCAGCTCGTCGAAGTCGGCGAGGGAGAGCCCGGCGCCGGCCCGCCGGGCGAAGGCCAGCAGGTGGATCACCGCGTTGGTCGAGCCCCCCAGGGCCAGCAGGGCGGTGACCGCGTTGCGCAGGGCCGCCCGGGTCAGCAGGTCGCGGACGAGGGGGACCTCCTGGCCCGCCTGCCGGGCCACGGCGAGCTCCGCGGCCCGGCGCCCGGTCTGGACGCCGATCCGCAGCCGCTCCCCGGTGCCGGAGGTCGGGGTCGCGCTGCCGGGCAGGGCGAGGCCGAGGACCTCGATCAGGCAGGCCATGGTCGAGGCGGTCCCCATGACCGGGCAGGTGCCGCCCGAGGCCGCGAGCCGGCCGCCGACCGCCGCGGTCTCCGCCGGGTCGATCCGACCGGCGCGGCTGGCCGCCCAGAGGCGCCGGCAGTCCGTGCACGCGCCGAGGCGCTCGCCGTGCCAGCTCCCGAGGGCCATGGGGCCGGTGACCAGCAGCAGGGCCGGCACGTCGACCGAGGTCGCGGCGAGGACCTGGGCCGGCACGGTCTTGTCGCAGCCACCGAGCAGCACCACCGCGTCCATGGGCTGGGAGCGGATCAGCTCCTCCGTCTCCAGCGCCAGCAGGTTGCGGTAGAGCATCGTCGTCGGGGCCATGAGGATCTCGTGCAGGGAGGCGGTGGGGAAGACGAAGGGCAAGGCCCCCCGCTCGAGCACCCCTCGCCGCACGGCCTCGGTCAAGGCCGGCATGTCGCGGTGGCAGGTGTTGTAGTCGGACCAGGTCGTGGCGATGCCGACCACGGGCCGGTCGAGGTCCTCGTCGTCGTAGCCCGCGGAGAGCAGGAACGCGCGGCGCATCCAGCGGGAGAAGGCCACGTCGCCGTACGCGGTGACGTTGGCGAAGAGGCCGGTCGGGGGCTTGGTCGAGGTCATTGGGACCTCCGAGCTATCAGAGGCTGATGTTGAGGTACTTTGCTGCCGTGTAGGCGTCGATCCACTCGGTCCCGCCCTCCCGGCCGAACCCGGAGCGCTTCACCCCGCCGAAGGGCGCCTCGGGGGTGGACAGCAGCAGGGTGTTGACCCCGACCATGCCGACGTCGAGCCCCTCTGCGGCGAGGAACGCGGTGCGCGTCGAGGTGGTGAACAGGTAGCCGGCGAGGCCGAACTGGGTGGCGTTGGCCTGCTGCAGGCCATCGGCCAGGTCGGTGAAGGTCGCGATGGGCGCCACGGGGCCGAAGGGCTCGTCGACCATGACGGCCATCCGGGAGTCGACTCCGTCGATCACCGTGGGCTCGAAGAAGAAGCCCCGCGTCAGCCCCGCGGGCCGTCCGCCGCCGCAGAGCAGCCGAGCGCCCTTATCCAGGGCGTCGCGGACCAGGTGCTCGGCCGCGGCCACCCGCCGGGGGTTGGCGAGGGGGCCGACGTCGGTGTCGGGCCGGCGGCCGTCGCCCACCCGCAGCCCCCGGGCCACGGCCACGAAGCGGTCCCGGAAGCGGTCGGCCACGGACTCCTCGACGTAGAAGCGGCTCGCGGAGATGCAGACCTGGCCGCAGTTGCGGAACTTGGCGCGGGCGCAGAGCTCTGCGGCCTGCTCGACGTCAGCGTCCGCGAAGACGAGCACCGGCGAGTGGCCGCCGAGCTCGAGGGTCAAGGGCTTGACCTGCTCCGCGCAGAGCCGCATGAGCTCCTGCCCCACGGGGACCGAGCCCGTGAGCGAGATCTTGCGGATGACGGGGGACGCGATGAGCTGCGCGGCGAGGGGCCCCGCGTCCCCGGTGACGATGTTCAGCGCGCCGGGGGGCAGCCCGGCCGCCGCGCCGGCCCGGGCCAGCCAGAGGGCCGAGCGGGGGGCCTCACGCGGGGGTTTCAGGATCACCGAGCACCCGGCTGCGAGCGCCGGGGCGACCTTCCGGGCCGCGAGCATCAGCGGGAAGTTCCAGGGGGAGAACGCGGCCACCGGGCCGATGGGCTGGCGCAGGACGAGCAAGCGCTGGCCGCGCGAGTGGCCGTCGATGGTCCGGCCGTAGATCCGCTTGGCCTCCTCGCCGAACCACTCGAAGTGGTCGACCGTGGCGATGGTCTCGGCCCGCGCCTCGCCCAGGGGCTTGCCCTGCTCCGCGGTCAGCGCCGCGGTGATCTCCTCGAGGTGCTCCCGCAGATAGTCGGACATCCGGCGCAGGGTCCGGGAGCGGGTCCAGGCGTCGACCTCGCGCCAGACCGCAAAGCCGGCCGCGGTGGACTCGAGGGCCCGGGCGACGTCGCCCGCGGTGGCCCGGGGCACGGTGCCGATGAGCTCCTCGGTGGCCGGGTCGACGATGGGCAGCGTCTGCCCGTCCTCGCCGTCGACCCACTCGCCGTGGACGTACATCCGGTTGACGAAATCCATGCTCGGCCTCCTACAGGGCGATGTCGTGGCGGCGGGCGGTGGTGGCCGCGACCCAGCTCCCGACGTTCCAGCTCCCGAACGCGCCGCACCCGCCGAGGGGGTCGTCGCCGCTGTAGACCGGCAGGTGGATCAGGGAGAGCCCCCGGTGCCCGTGGGCCTGGTCGAGGGCCTGGCGCAAGCTGGCCGGCGAGTCTCCCCCGTCGAGAGCCAGCACGCCGGGGACGCTGCGGGCCCAGGCCAGGTAGTCGACGGCCAGGCCGTCGCTGGTGGCGAACTCGTGGCCGTACTGGGCGAGCTGCAGCCCGGAGATCGCGGCCATGCGGCGGTTGTCGAGGAGCAGCAGGCAGCCCGTCGCTCCGTGGACGACGCCGTCGATGAGGATCTGCGGGTTCATGGTGAAGGAGCCGTCCCCGGTGAGGGCGAGGCCGTAGAAGGGCTCGGCCGCCAGGGCGGTGGCGAGCAGGGCCGAGGCCGCGAAGCCCATGTAGGAGGCGCCCGTCTCGGTGTAGGTCTGCCCCGGCCGGTCCGCGTCGACCACCTGGAAGCCGTTGGCCTGCACGTCGCCGGCATCGAAGAACAGGGGGACGTCGAGTGGTCGCGCCCAGTCGGCCGCGATCTTGATCGCCGCGGGCTGGGTCAGCAGGGGGCGGCCGAGGAGCGGGTCGACGAGGGTCGGGCAGTCGTAGCGGGCCTGGCGCCAGGCGTCCCACTCGGCCCGCCAGGGCCGGCACTGCGCGAGCCAGCGCTCGCCCTTGCTCGCCCCCGCGAGCCGCTGGCGCAGGCGCGCGTTGAGCAGGAGGAGGGTCGTCCGGGCGTCGCCGACCAGGGGGACGTTGCGGCCGTAGTGGTTGGCCGTGGCCGGGTCCGCGTCGATGGTGATCACCCGCCGGACCCCGGGGTAGGCGGTCCGGGAGCTGTCGGACTGGCAGACGAAGCGGGTGCCCACCGCGAGCAGCAGATCGGCCTGGTCCGTGGCGCGGTTGCCGCAGCTCGACCCCTTGGAGCCGCTCACCGCCAGGGCGCGGGGGTGGTGCGCGGGGACGATGCCGCTGGCGATGGGGGTCCAGACCGCGACCCCGTCGACGAGGTCGAGCAGGTCCAGCAGCTCGGCGGACGCACCCCGTGCTCCCCGGCCGACCTTGACGACGACCCGCTCCGCGGAGAGCAGGAGGTCGGCGGCCTCGTCGAGCGCGGGCCCGTCGGCCGCGGGCCCGGGGGCCCAGGCCACGGGGAGCGGCAGCTCCGCGAGGGGGAACGCGGGCAGGACGGCCGGCTGGGTGTTCATGGGCAGCAGCAAAAAGCACGGGCCCTGGCGGTACGGGTGGTCGACCGCGGCCTGGCCCTTCCGCAAGGCCTCCGGCAGGGCCGCGGGCGTGTGCAGGCAGTAGGCCGCGCCCATGGTCTGGCAGAGGCGCAAGAACTGCCCCTGCTCCCCGCGCGGGAGCTGCTGCATGTTCGGGCCCTCGTCCTCGGTCGTCTCGTCGCCGTACAGGTGCCAGACGCCGAGGCCGTCGCTGGCCGCGACCAGGGAGCCGGCGAACGCGTGCAAGGCCCCGGGGCCGATGGAGGTGAAGACCGCGGCCGGCTCACCCGTGACCCAGCGCAAGGCCGAGGCCGCGTGGGCGGCCGCGGTCTCGTGGCGGACGTGGAAGACCCGCAGCAGGCCGGCTTCCTGGTAGATCCGCAGCACCTCGCCGAGGTCGGTGCTGCCGTGGCCGAAGATGCCGACGTAGCGCCGGACCCCGAGCTGCCAGAGCCCGAGCACGAGGGCCTCGGAGAGCGTCAGGTCGACCCGGGCGGGGATCCCCCCACGCCGCACGGCCTCGGCCAGGGAGCCGGCCTCGGCGAGCGCGGCCGCGCGCTGGGCGCGCGCCAGGCGCTGTTGTTCGAGCATCGTCCCTCCTGCTCTCGCCGGTGCGACGGGAGGTGCCACACCCTGGAGACGGCAAGGTTGTAGGCCGTGACGAGGGCCAGCGTCAACGGGCGGGGCTCGACGGGCAGGGTTCAGAGGTGGAACGCGGCGCGCAGGGCCACGGCCTCCTCGGCCCGGCCGACGAAGTCGACCTGCCCCTGGAGGACCGCGAGCTCGATGCGCTTCTGCTTCAGCAACACCGCGGCCCAGACCCCTGGGCGCATGGTCACCGTGAGCCGGGCGTCGGCCGGCAAGGTGCGGAGCAGCTCCGCCCGCCCCTCCTCGACGACCAGGCCGAGCTGCAGCTCCGGCTGCCCGTCCCCGCGCAGGATCAGGCCGATGCGGGCCCGGGCGCTCCCCGCGGCGGTCGGGTCGAAGTCCCGCACGAGCTGCTCGGTCAGGGAGAGGGCCCGGGGCGCCAGCGCGACCAGGTCGGGGCCCCAGCCGAGGCGCTCGAGCAGCCCGGGCCGGGGCACGGCCGCCCGCTCCCGGCGGCGGCAGCGCCAGGCGGTCCAGGCCGGGACGGGGGAGTCGAGCTCGTCGAGCCAGACCTCCCGGCCGGTGCGGGCCGCCTTCTGCAAGGCCAGGGAGAGGCGCAGCACCTCCCGGGCCTGCGGGCCGTCGAGCAAGGGCGGCTCTCGCCCGAGGATCGCGGCCACGAAGTTGTGCGTGGCCGCGGTGAAGCCCTCCTGCCAGTCGTCGGGGACCTCGAGGTGGTGCCAGCCCGCGGCGTCCCACAGGCTCAGGGGCGGGCCCTCCCGCAGCCGGCCGGTGCAGCGGCGGACGAGGATCAGCCCCGTGGTGCCGTACAGCTCGATCCACTCGTCGTTGGCGTAGTAGTGCGAAGGGACCCGCAACCCCTCGCCGTGGAAGAAATCGCAGCCGCCGATGGCCTGAACGTCACGATATTTCCAGTGGAAATGGGCCGGACAGTCCATCAGCCCATCGGCGGCCTCGATCCGGCCGGAGACGCGCGCCACCGGGCCGCCGAGGAACCAGGCCGTGGACCAGAGGTGGTGGCCGTGGTCGAAGGTCGTCGCGCCCCGGCCCGCCCGGGCCTCGGCGACCCGCCACTGCCAGGCCGCGGCCGGCACCTCCCAGCCACCCTCGGTGCCGCTGACGAACTGCAGCCGGACCCCGACGAGGCGGCCGATGGCCCCCTCCTGCACGAGCTGGCGGGCACGCACGATGGGCGGGTAGCCGACGTAGTTCTCCGTGACCTTGAAGACCTTGCCGGACGCGGCCGCGGCCCGCAGCATCCGGTCCGCGGCGTCCAGGTCGACGGTCAGGGGCTTCTGGACCGCGACGTGCTTGCCCGCGGCCAGGGCCGCACAGACCTGGGGCTCGTGGAGCAACTGGGGGGTGAGGATCTCGACCGCGTCGATGGTCGGATCCGCGAGCAGCTCGGCGTAGTCGGTCGTGCCCCGGGCCACCCCCCACTCCGCCTGTCGCCGCTGCAGGACCTCGGGATCCCGGTCGCAGAGCGCGTGCAGGCAGGCGTCGGGGTTGCGGCGGTACCCGGGCACGTGGAGGTCCGCGATCCGTCCGAGACCGACGAGCGCCACCCGGATCATCGTCTCCCTCCTGCCCTGGCCACCGGACGACTGGCCCGCGCGTACCCCGGATGGAGCGGGCCTGTCAACGCCGCCGCGCACCTCGGGAGGCGGTCGGCGTCGCGAGAGGATGTGCCGAGATCTCGGCGCGGGATGCCGAGCCGGGGGCACGGCCGCGGCGCACCCTGATCCGGCCCCTCGCTCCCCGGGATCCGGACGGCTCGACGACACCGCCCCAGGGCACCGCCCGGTCGCCGGAGGCCGGGCAGAGGAGGAGGGCCGGGGAGGCTCCGGGCTGGTGGGGTGCTTGGCTCATTTCCTGCATGCCGGGCCTCTCGCCGTGGTGTCGGCGCCGCGGCGAGGGCCCGCGCACCGGCACCCACCGCTCAGGAGACGAGGACGCGGGAGCGGCCGGCGAGAGGGGAGGACGTGGAGCGAGAGGTGGCGAAGACTCCGGGGACCAGCAGGGACGCAGCCGTGAGGTCCGGTCGGTGAAGGCTCGCCCGGTCACCGCCGGTCTGCTCGCGGCCGCCTGGCTGTCGCTCTCCCCCCTCATGGTGTCCGTCACGCGCTCGGCCGCCCCCGAGGTCGGGCCCTGCCGCCATCCGGTGAACGTGGCGCCCGTGCGGACCACCATCCCCGCGGACGCCCCCCTCCCGGAGGGGCGGCTGGCCTGTGAGACGTGTCACCCCGCGCTCCCGGCCGGCACCCTGCGCTGGACGGGCGACCCTCGCCTCACCTGCTTCCAGTGCCACGCGCGGGAGGCATTCCAGCGCTTCTACCCGCACGGCGCCGACCCCCAGGACCCCGTGGGCAGCCGGCTCTGTCTGTACTGCCACCTGCAGCAGCCGATGCCGGGCACGGAAGGGGTCAAGCTGCGGGCCGGGGTCCGGGTGCTCTGCCAGGGCTGCCACCGGCCGGTCCCCCACGTGGGCGCGGCCGAGCATGCTGGCGTCCTGGGGGAGGCCATGGACCGCCGGCGGCGGGTCTCGCAGGACCGCGCCGGGGTGCTGCTCCCCCTGGACGAGCAGGGGCAGATGGGGTGCGGTACTTGCCACAACCCCCACGACCCGGCGGCCATCCCCGGCACCGAGCCCGCCGGGCGGATCGCCCCGCCGGAGGATCCCGTCGTCGATCCGCAGCTCTTCGGCCAGGTGCTGGTCCCGACGGTGGACGAGCGGACCGCGCGGGCCGGGACGCAGGTCTCGATCCGCAAGCGGAACCGCTCGGGGAGTCGCCTGCGGCTGCCGCTGGGCAATGGCGCGCTGTGCCTCGCCTGCCACGACGTCTTCGGGGCGGCGCCGCCCCAGGAATCATCTGCCATGAACTCGGAACGGTTGCCATGAGCCCTCCCCGGAAGCCGGCTCTCGCCTTCGCCCTCGCTTGGACGCTGGGCGCGCTGTCGACCCTGGTCGCCCGTCCGGCCGCGGCGGTGGACGAGGAATCCTGCCTCGACTGCCACGGCTACCCCGGGCTGTCCCGGACCGGACCGGACGGCCGCGCCCGCTCCTTCCACATCGACGACCTGGCCTTTGCCGACAGCGCCCATGCGAACGTGCGCTGCGGCGAGTGCCACCGGGACGTGCAGCGCATCCCGCACGGCAAGGTCGGCGCGCCGACCTGCCTCGGCACGTGCCACCTCCAGGAGCCGAGCACCGGGCTGCCCTTCTCGCACGCCAAGCTGGGGGAGCGCTTCGCCCAGAGCGTCCACGGCAGTGGTGGCGAGCACCCCGAGGACCTCCCGACCTGCACGACGTGCCACCGCAACAATTCCATCCGCCCCGAGTTCGAGTTCCGCTCGGTGCAGGCCGGGATGGCCCGGGAGGTGCTCTCCCGCTGTCTGGACTGTCACCCCCAGCGACAGTTCGCCGAGCGCTTCTACGCCCACTTCGCCGCCCGGCTGCGACCGCGGGTCCGCCCCCTCGAGCTGGTCCGGATGTGCACCGGCTGCCACGAGGACGAGCAGCGCATGGCTCGCCATGGGCTCGAGGTCACCTCGACGTTGCGCGACAGCTACCACTGGAAGCTGGTGCTCCTGGGCGACCCCGACGCGCCCGATTGCCTGTCCTGCCACGTGCCCGTGGGCGCCAGCGTCCATGACATGCGGCCCAAGGATGACCCCAGCTCTGCGGTGCACCCGGCCAACCGCCGGGTGACGTGTGCCAACCAGGGCGGCGTGCAGCGCTGTCACCCCGGGGCCACCGCGGCCTTCGCCAGCGGCGCGGTCCACGCGTCCGGCGCCAAGGCGGAGATCTATGCCCAGCTCCAGGACCAGTTGCCGGGGACCCGGGTGGAGGCCGCGCTGGCCGAGGCCGCGACCCGGGAGGTGACCCGCCGGATCGTCGTGGAGCAGGAGGTGCTGGACTGGGTGGCCATCCTGTACAAGCTCCTCATCGCCATGACGATCGGCGCGATGGGCGGCCACCAGCTCCTGGATCTGGTCCGCCGGCTGCGTGATCGGCAGCGTTCCCGGAGGCAGGAAGGATGAGCGGCGTCAACGACACCCCGCCGAGCGGGGTCGCCACCCCGGCCGCCCCCGCCGGCCCCCTGCCGGCCTCCGGCGAGTCCCCTACCCCGGCGCCGGTGCCACCCGCACCGTCCCCCGGGAGCCCCCGGGTCTCGCCGGCGTCGGTGCAGAGCGTCCAGCGGCTGGCGACGCCCGAGCGGATCCTCCACGGGGTCTTCCTGCTCGCGTTCATCGTCCTGGTGATCTCGGGCTTCATGCTGCTGCTCCCCGACGAGACCATCCTCCGGCTGCGCAATCTGGGCCTCGGGGTCGCGGAGGCGCGGCAGGTCCTCCACCGCTTCGCCGGCGCGGTCATGGCGGCCTGCGGGGTGTTCCACGTCGTCCACGTGCTCGCCACCCGGCGCGGGCGCCGTTTCCTGAAGGACATCTTCCCCCGGCTGCACGACGTGCGCGACGTGCTGCAGAACCTCGGCTGGATGCTCGGCCGGCGCGCCGCGCCGCCCCGCTTCCACCGCTTCAGCTACAAGCAGAAGGCCGAGTACGGGGCGCTGCTGGCCGGCAGCGCCATCGTCTGCGTCACCGGCGTCGTCCTCTGGAACAGCCCGCAGCACGGCAAGTTCGTCGTGGACCTCGCCAAGCTCGTCCACGGCCTGGAGGCGACCCTCGCGGCGTGTGCCATCGTGGTCTGGCACTTCTACGAGGTCCACTGGCGGCCGGGCAACTTCCTGCGGAACCGCACCTGGATCGACGGCCAGATGGATCTCGAGGAGTTCCGGCACGATCACGGCATGGAGTACGAGCGGGTGTTCGGCGACAGTCCGGACCCCGATTCAGTGCGGGAGGCCCTGGGCAGCCAGCGACGAGCTCCCCGGGCCGTCGTCGTCGCGCTCAACGCCATCGCCCTGCTGCTCATGGCCGGCGTCGTCGTCGGCGGGATCTGGCTGGCCCGGGTCCAGTACTTCCCGCGCCCTGGCGCGGGGCTCGCCCCGGCCCCCGGCCAGGGCGGGACCGCGGGCATCCTCCCCGAGCACCGCTTCCACCGGCACACCGCCGCGGACCTGGCCGCACCCACGGAGAACGCCCCCTGGTGTCTGCGCTGTCATGGCTACCAGGCGCACTGGAAGGGCCAGGACGTGGCGCAGCAGAGCATCCTCAACATGCACGAGCGCTTCCTGGACTGTGCGGTCTGCCATCCGCCGGCCGGGCTCGAAGAGGGTCAGCGCCGCTACGCCTGGATCGCCGACGCGACGCGGGCGCCACTTCCGGGGCCGCCACCCCAGCGGCAGCCGGACCGCACCTACGGGGCGAAGATCAGCCTCGTCACTCCGGGGCCGAGCGGCCCGGCCGTGCTGCAACCGGTCCCGGTCACGCCGGCCTTGCCGCGGCTGAAGGAGCTGGGTGGCCGGCTGCCGCAGGCCGAGCAGCGGGCGCTCGTCCGCGAGGTCCACCAGCAGTTGAGCGGGACCAAAGTCCCATGCGAGCGCTGTCATCAGGACGATCCGCTCATCGATCTGGCGGCGCTCGGCTATCCTCCGGCCCGGGTGGAGGCGCTGACGGGGGCGCGCATCTGGCCGCTGATCCGCGGCGGCGAGGGGTTCTACCTGCCGGACTTCCTCGGCTCCGGAGGACCGGCCCGCGAAGGTCCCCGGCCATGACGGTCGTGCCCCGCCGCGGGGACCGGGTGTCCCCCCTCGCCGGAGCGCCCGCCGCTGGCCGTCGGGCGTGCTGGGCCGTGGTCACGGCCTTGGCGTTGCTGGCTAGCGCTGCTCCCCTGCGGGCGCGGGCCGCGACCCCCCAGTTGCTCCCGGCCCGCCAGGTGCAGGTGCTCGCGGCGCCGTCCCCGCAGCCCTTCGACCAGCCCACCGACGTGGTGGCCGATGCCCAGGGCTTCCGCTACGTGCTCGACGGAGTCAACGACCGCATCGTCGTCTTCGATCGGGCCGGGCAGTACCTGCGGGCCTTCGGCCAGGGCGGCAAGGCTCCGGGGGGGCTGCGCCGGCCCGTGGGGATCGGCCTGGACCCCCGGTCCCGCACGCTCCTCGTGGCCGACACCGGCAACGGCCGGATCACGACCTTCACCGTGGACGGGACTCCCGGGCCGCTGTTTGCGCTCCCGGCGGGCGAGCGCCCGGCCGGGCCCACCGACGTCATCGTGGCGGCCGGGGGCTTGCGGCTGGTGGTGGTCGACAACGACAACCACCTGCTGCGCATCCTCGATCGGGCCACGGGTCGGCTCCTGACGACGACCGGAGGGTTCGGGGAGACCGCGGGGAAGCTGCGGCACCCCGCCACGGTGGCCGAGGGGCCCGATGGTGGGCTGTACGTGGTGGACGTGCTCGGCGGCCGGGTGATCCGCTACAACCCCGACGGTCAGCAGCCGCGGCAGATCTCGGGCTGGGGGACCGAGCCGGGCACGCTGTTCCGGCCCAAGGGAGTCGCGGTGGACCGCCTCGGGCGGGTCTTCGTCTCCGACAGCCTGTTCGGCATCGTCCAGGTCTTCGACGCCACGGGGAAGGCCCTGGGCGTGCTCGCCGCCTCCGGCAAGCCCCTGCGCCTGGCCGCACCCACGAGCCTGACCCTCGACGACCGGGAGCGGCTCCACGTCGTCGAGACACGCGCCAACCGGGTGATCGTCCTGGAGGTTCGCCTGCCGTGAGCCGATCGCCGACCAGCCGGCCGATCCTCCGCGCCCCCGCCGCCTGGCTGGTGTGCGCGACCCTCGGGCTGCCTCTCCTGCTGACCTCCCGCACCGGGCAAGCCCTGGAGCCATCCCCCCGGAAGCAGTGCGCCATCTGCCACGTCTCCTGGACGGCGTCCCTGGACGAATCCGCAGACCTGCTCCCGGCCTGGCTGGGGCCCTCGCCACCGTCGCGCGACACCAGCGGCGGGGCGAGCGCCGACGCGGTCTGCTACTCCTGCCACGACGGGTACGTCGTGGACAGCCGCGCCGAGGGCTTCACCGGTCATGGACATCCCGTGGGAGTCCGGCCGCTGCAGGCCATGCCGCAGGACGAGAGCCTGCCCCTGACCTCCACCGGTGCCCTGTACTGCGGCACTTGCCACACTCCCCACAGCGAGAGCACCAGCGAGCGCGTCGACTTCAGCTTCTTCTTGCGGTTCCGCAATGACCGCAGCGACCTGTGTCGGCGTTGCCACACGCGGCAGATCACCGCGGGCCAGAGCCATCCCCTCGACAAGCCCGTCCAGGGAGGGCTGCCCCCGGTGTTCCGCCGGCTCGGGGCCCGCACCGGCAAGGGAGACGGCGCCATCCTGTGCGAGACCTGCCACCGGACCCACGGGGCGCCGCAGCCGAAGCTGCTGCGGATCTCGGTGGACAGCGCCGAGCTGTGCGCCGCGTGCCACCCCGGCAAGGCCGCCGCGCCCACCGAACCCGACGCCTCCCGGGTGCTCGCCCATCGCCTCGGCATCCGGACGTCCCTCGGCAGCGTCCCGGCGGAGGTGCGGGATGCCGGGGGGCGTCTGGACGCACGCGGCGGCCTGACCTGTCTGACCTGCCACAGCGCCCACCGTGCCGCGTCACCCCAGCACCTGCTGCTCGAGGACAACACCGGCTCGGCGTTCTGCCTCCGCTGCCACCCCGCGAGCCGGCGGATCCTCGGCAGTCCCCACGACTTCGCGCGCACCGCGCCGCGCCTCGCGAACCAGTACGGGGAGACCGCCGGCGAAGGCGGAGGAGCCTGCGGCGTGTGCCATCGGGCGCATGGCTGGGCCATCCCGCTGGGCAAGGAGCGCTACTCGGTGGCGGTCTGCGTGGGCTGTCACGGCCCGACGGGTCAAGCGAAGACCAAGCTCGGGGAAGCCTACAGCCATTCCGTGGACCGCCCGCTCGAGGACGCCGCGCGGACCGCGAAGCTGCCCGTGTACGACGACTGGGTCCACGCCGCCCCCACCGGACGGATGTCCTGTGGCTCGTGCCACGACTCCCACGGGCAGCGGCTGGTGGGCCAGAAGGGCGCCCCGCTCATCCCCGAGCTGTTGCGGCAGCCCGAGGAGCAGCTCTGCGTCGCCTGCCACCCCGAGCACCACGACGTGGTCGGCTCTCCCCACGACCTGCGCACCAGCGCCCTGACGCTGGCCAACGCGCGGGGGAAGACCCCGGCGGAATCCGGCGTGTGCGGCGCGTGCCATTTCGTCCATGCCGGACGTCGGCCCTATGGCTTCTCCTGGGCGCAGCCCGACCGCGCCCCGGGCGACCTTCCCGACGAAGCGCGGCCCGCCGACGCCGGTTGCCGCGAGGGAGACGGCGGGTGCGTCGATCGCTGCAGCGCCTGGTGTCTGGACTGCCATGCACGGTCGCCGCAAAGCCCCGGCCAGCCGGTGGGGGGGCCCCACGATCACCCCTGGGGGGCGAGCGTGCGATTGACCCAGCCGGTGTCCTTCGTCCCTCCGGCGGGCCAACCCGGCGCCCCGCCGGACCCGGAGGTGCTGAGCTGCTGCACCTGCCACGAGACCCACGCCCGGCGGGAGCCGGTGAAGCTGCTGCGCAGGAAGGTGGCGGGGGATTCCGGGCTCTGCCTCGAGTGCCATGCGGAGGCGGCCAGCGTGGCCGGATCGCCCCACGACCTCGGTGTCACCGCCGCCTCCTTCCCCAATGTCCAGCAGACGACGGTCGGGCAAGGCGGCCTCTGCTCGGCCTGCCACGTGAGCCACGGTGGCCGGGGCGACCTGCTGTGGGCCGCGCCCGAAGCCGTGGCGGTGGTCCCGGCCGGGCCGGAGGAGGTGGACCCCCTGGCCGTCCCGGCCACGGACCCCGCGGCGAAGGTCTGCCTCGGCTGCCACCGGATCGGCGGTCCGGGGAAGGTCCCGGCGCGGCCAGCTCATCCGGACTGGCCCTTGATGACCACCGCAGCCTTACCCCTGCCGGCTGCCGGCGCGGCGGGGCCCGAAAACCGGAGCCCCTCCCCGCACCGGGGGCGTGAGGTGCCCTTCCTCGCCGGCGGGGATGGGGGCGCGGCGGCGGACCAGGGCCACATCACCTGTCGGACCTGCCACTGGGGCCATCCGCCCGCGGCCGAGAGCTCCCGCGGTGGCGACCCCGGCGCCCCTCCGGTCAGGCCCCCCCGACGCTCGTCCCCCCTCAATCCGCTGGTCACCACCGCGGAGGTGGTGGGGCCGCTCTGCAGCTCCTGTCACGGCCCGGAGGCGCTGAGCCTGTTTCTGCGGTTTCACGATCCGCAGGTGACCCCGCGGGAGCTCGGGGCGCTCGATGCCGGGAGGACGGCCTCCGGTGCGCGGTCGCTCCCGGGACCACCTCCTTCCCCGAGCCCCTGAACCGCTCGGCAAGGGCACACCGGACCGGGGAGTGGCGTGAGCAGGGGCGGAGGGCGACCACGGCCTGCCGCTGGCCGTCTCCTGCTGGTGGATGGCTTCGTCCTCCCCCTGGACGTTCCGCGAAGCGGGCTGGTACTGTCCTTCGGGTGAGCGTCCTGGGTGGCCGACTCCATCGGCCTGGGCACGCCACGAGAGGGTCCCCGAGACGAGCGCCGGAGGTGGGGAGAGCATGGCGAAGGGGGGACAGGGGAAGTCCGAGGTGACCAGCCGCAGCCACCGTCCGTGCAGCGAGCGGTCGACGCGCGGGGAGCGTGCTGCGGCACGGGTGACGGAGACGGACCCATTGCCTGGCGGTGGTTGGCTGCCCGCGTCGAGTCACTTGCAGGTCCAGCTACCCGGGCAGGGGGCCCTCGAGCTCGAACTGCAACGGATCCTGGACGCACTGCCCATGGCCGTGATGCTCATCGACGCTCGCCACCACGTGCTGGCCGCCAATGAGGCCGTGTATGGGATCCTCGGGCTGGGCCCGGATCAGCTTCTGGGGCGCTACTGCCCCACGGCGATCCATGGCCGCGACACGCCCGTGCCCACCTGTCCGCTGGAACAGGCCCAGGAACGAGGCCAGGCCGTCGATTGCGACGTCTTTTCGTCCAATACGGGTAAAATTTTCCACTCCTCTGCATACCCGACTCCTTATGCGACCCCGGCGGGGGACCGGATCTACCTGCACGTCTCCCAGGACGTCACGGATCAGCGCCGGGCCGAAGCCGAGCTGCGTCAGTCCCATGCGGCCCAGCTCGCGATCAACGAGCTGCTCCGGATCGCGCTCGAACCCCTGTCCCTCGAGCAGATCCTCGACAAGGTCATCGATTTCGTCACGGCGATCCCCTGGCTCCCCCAACCTGCCCGAGGCGCGATCTTCCTCGTGGACGAGAGCGGCGAAGCCCTGGCGCTGCACGCCAGCCGGGGCTTCTCGCTGGCGGCGCTCCAGCGCTGCGGTCGGCAGCCCCTGGGCCGTTGTCTGTGTGGCCAAGCTGCCCAGACGGGGTGCATCCAGTACGGCCTGCATCACGCCAACAGCAATGAGCCGCCGCAGGCCACTCACGGACACTACTGTGTGCCGCTCGCCGAGGGCGCCACCGTCGTTGGCGTACTCATGCTGCAGGTTGGTCCGGACCATCGCGAGGACACCGCCGAGCAGGCCTTCCTCTCCTCGCTCGCCCGGGTCGTGGTCAACATCGTCCGGCGGAAGCGCTCCGAGGAGCGACAGCGTGAACACGAGCAGGTCGCCATCTCCCGGGAGAGGCTCGCCCGGGTCGGCGAAATATCGGCAGGGGTCGCCCACACGATCCGCAATCCCCTGCACGGGGTGCTCACCTGTCTGGAGATGGTCGAGGGCCGTCTCGAGGGCGATCCCTCGGCTCATGAGCTGCTCGCGTTGATGCGGGAGGGTCTCGAGCGCATCGACCACGTGACCCGGCGGCTCCTGGTGTTGACTCGCCAGGAGGAGATCTCGCGGCGTGCCACCGATGTCGGTTCGCTCCTGGGAGATGTGCTGCGGCTGCTGGAGGGTCGTGCTCACCAGCGGGGGGTCCGACTGCACGCCGAATGCCCGGACGCGATCTCGGCCGATCTCGATCCCGACCGTTTCGCCGAAGCGCTCTCGAACGTGGTCGGCAACGCCATCGACGCTTGCGGCCCGGCGGGGACCGTGGTGGTGCGGGCCACGATCTGCACCGAGCCGGCGCCAGCGCTGGTGATCACCGTGACGGACGATGGCGCGGGCATCCCGGTGGAGCACCTGGCGCGCGTCACCGACCCCTTCTTCACCACCAAGCCCGTGGGCGAAGGGTCGGGGCTCGGCCTGGCGATTGCAAGGCGAGTCCTGGAGGAGCACGGTGGCCGGCTGGAGATCGCCAGCAAGCCGGGAGAGGGTACGGTGGTCAGCCTGCTCCTGCATCGCTGAGGGTGGGGTAGTGAGCCGATGGTCTGGCAGGGGGACTGACCCTGCCCCAGCTCGAGGGTGAATCCATGCGGGTCATGGTCGTCGACGACGAGCGCATCAGCCGCGTGAGCACCGCCCAGCGGCTCGCGGAGGCCGGGTACGAGGTGGAGTCTGCGGAGAGCCCGTTCGTCGCCATGGAGCACCTGGAGCGTGGGGCCTGGGACGTCGTGATCACCGATCTACGGATGCCCACCATGGACGGTCTGCAGTTCCTCGCCCAGCTCCGGCAGCGCTGGCCCGGGGTGGACGTCATCGTCATGACGGCCTACGGCAGCGTGGAGACCGCGGTGGAGGCGATGCACGGGGGCGCGGCGGACTACCTCACCAAGCCCTTCCCCTTCCGGGAGCTCGATGCGCGGCTGAGCAAGATCGCCGAGGTGCGCGCGGTCCGCCAGGAGCTGTCCCGGTTGCGTCTGGCCGTGAGCGGCGGGACCGCGCCCGGGGGCCTGGTGGGCCGCTCCCCGGGCATCCGGGGGGTCTGCGACCGGATCCGCCTGTTCGCCCAGCACGACGCCCCGGTCCTGGTGACCGGCGAGACCGGCACGGGCAAGGAGCTCGTCGCCCGGGCCTTGCACGACGGCGGTACGCGCCGCAACGGCCCCTTCATCCCCGTGAGCTGCGGCAGCATCCCCCGTGACCTGGCCGAGTCGGCCTTGCTGGGCCACGAGCGCGGCTCCTTCACGGGCGCCACGGGATTGCGCCGGGGCTACTTCGAACAGGCGGATCGCGGCACGCTGCTGCTGGACGACGTGGACGACCTCTCCCTCGAGACCCAGGTCAAGCTCCTCCGGGTGCTCCAGGAAGGCCGGCTGTTTCGCGTCGGCGGAGCCGCGGAGATCCCGGTGGACGTCCGGGTGGTGGCCACGTCGAAGGTGGATCTCGAGCAGGCGGTAGCCGAAGGACGCTTCCGCTCGGACATCTTCTACCGGTTGCGCGGGCTCGAGATCCGCATGCCCCCCCTGCGGGAGCGTGAGGAGGACGTGCTGCTGCTCGCCAGCCACTTCCTCGCCTTGCACGCGGCCCAGAAGGGCGCCGACCCCTTGCGGCTGACACCCGCGGTCGGCGAGCTGCTCGTGCGCTACCCGTGGCCGGGGAACGTGCGGGAGCTGCGGCGCGCCATCGAGGCCGCAGTCATTCTCTGCCAGGGGACCGAGATCCGGACGGAGCACCTCCCCGACCACATCCGCCGGGGCGCCACCACGGTCGACGCGCTCTTCACGCTGCACCTCGGCGGCCGGGCCCAGGTCTCCCTGCAGGATGCGCTGCAGCAGTTCGAGGATGCGCTGGTGGAGTGGGCCATGCGCCAGGCCGGCGGTCAGCAGCTCAAGGCGGCGAAGCTGCTGGGCATCCCCCGGACGACGCTCCAGAGCCGGCTCGGTCGGCGGACCAGGGGCTGAACCTCGGCGGAGGGCCAGGGGCTCCCTCGTGCCGAGATCTCGGCGCATTCGGCTGAGATCTCGGCGTCGACGGGGAGCATCGGCCTGACGCGGGATGCCTGGGAGCTGCCCGCTGCATGTCTCCCCGCCACCTCCTCACTCGCCACGCTCCCACACCGGCGCTGCGTGAGCTGACCGCGACGGGTCTACTGTCTACACGTGAGGGTCGCGCGTCGTCTGGCGGACTTCTTGCATCCGACCCACCCGCCGTTCTACGGCCTGGCCGTCCTGCTTCGGGGGGGCCGAGACGAACCCGACGTGGTCTCTGGAGTGGGACAAGGTGAGCGGACCCCGGACTCAGGGCCCAGACCCGGCGGCGTCGATGACGCTCACCACCCTCGGCCGTCGGTCGCTCGAGCGGTGCGCAGTCTTGCTCGGCGTGCTGCTCGCTGCTTGCTCCGGGGCGGGGACGGGGGCACCGCCCCTGGTCCAGCCGCCCGACGCGGAGCCTCCTCCCCCCGCCCTGGTCGTCTCCGGGCAGGTGCGTGACGCCCTGACCACGGGCCCCCTCGCCGGTGCCCAGGTGACGCTGGACCCCTCTGGGCGGTCGACGGAGTCCCGGGCGGGTGGCCTGTTCCAGATCGAGGTCCCGGCGGCCGGCACGTATCGGTTGACGGTGGTGGCCGATGGCTACCAGGCGCTGGACACGGTCCCCTTCGAGGTCTCGCCGGAGCGGCGCCCGGCGCAGGACTGCCGGCTCTACCCGGTGCCGACCGGGAAGGCGGTGCTCGCCGGCCGTGTCGTCGACTCCCGGGACCGGCCCATGGTCGGTGTCCTGGTCACGCTCCCGCCGAGCCAGCGGCAGGCCGTCAGCGACGTGAACGGCGAGTTCCTCTTCACTGCGGTCCACCCGGGCACCTACGGCCTCCGCGCCGCCGCCCCGAGCGACGAGCAGGCCGACGGCCGACGGGGCGACGTCGCTCTGCTGCCCGACCAGGGAGTGCTCGTGCGTCTGGTGCTCCCGGACCGGTCCCCCGCCTCCGGCGAGTTCGTCGGCAGCGCCCGCTGCCGGGAGTGCCACGAGCCGGGGCACGACCGCTGGCAGGCCTCGGGCCACGCCAGGGCCCTGCTGCCGGTGGACCAGGGCCCCGCGCGAGCCTCGCTGCGCGAGCTCGGGATCGTGGAGGTGGACCTCGGCGCCGGCCGGACGGCCGTGCTCCGGGGAGCGACGGAGGACGTGACCGTGGTCCTCCCCGAGAAGGGAGCCGAACCGGTCGTGCTGCCGGTGGTCGCCTGGCTCGGCTCGGGAACCCGGGGCCAGGTCCCGCTCGCCGAGGTCGACGGGGAGCTCTTCGCACTTCCCGTGGCCTTCACCCGGCTCCTCGGCGGCTGGACCGCCCGGGAGCCGGAGGCGTGGTACGACGCGGGGGCCTCGCCCCGGGCGCCCCACCCGGCGGCCGCCGTCGCGCTCGGGTGCGCTGGCTGCCACGCCACGGGGCTGGAGCTCTTCACCGCCTCCTCGGGACGTGCGGCCACGCGCTCCGCCAACCCGGGGGAGCCGGGGCGCTGGGTCGAGCCCGGGGTCGGCTGCGAGAGCTGTCACGGTCCCGGGGGCGCGCACGCTGCCTATCACGACGAGGCGCCCGAAGGGTCCCCCTCCTGGGGCATCCTGAACCCCGCGGACCTCGACCTGGAGCGGCGGGCCGACGTCTGCGCCCGCTGCCATGCGCGCGGGACGGCCACGGGGACCGTGGCCGGGGAGCATCCCTGGTTCCCCTTCGGTCCGGCGGGGTTCCCGGCACCCTGGGAGTCACTGGCGAGCTACTGGACCGAGTCCGCGGTGGACTGGCCCGGCCTGGCCGTCTCCCGGGGGAACCACCAGCAGGCGCTGGACCTGCGCCGCGGGGGGCACGGGCGCAACGGCCAGTACGTCCTGGGCTGCGCCGATTGTCACGATCCCCACGGTCCCGTGAGCGCCGGCCTCCCTGCCCAGCTCCGCCTCCCGGTGGTCGACAACACGCTCTGCCTTCAATGCCATGGCCGGCAACGCTTCGCCGGGCCGCAGTCACCTGCGCTCCACGGTGCGCACCGGACGTTCGACCCGGGCGGGCAGGGGAGCGGCCGCTGCGTCGGCTGCCACATGCCCCGCACCTCGACGAACCTGGGCTGGTCTGCGCGGACCTGGCGCGGCGAGCTGGCCGACCACTCCCTGCGGGTCAACCCACCCCTGGCCAGCCGGCCGGGGACCGACGCGCACCCCGGAGCCCAGATCCCCAGCGCTTGCCTGACCTGCCACCTGGAGGTCGACGACCGCCGCCGGGCGACCGGGGGCTTCTGCCCCTGCCCTACCGGCTCGCCGGCTGACGCCGTGGCCCTCGAGCGGCTCCAGGAGGACTTCGCTCGCCTGTTCCCGGCCGCTGGCCGGGGGGAGGATCGCCCGTGAGGGCGGCGTGCGCCGTGGGCGGGGCCCTCCTGCTGTTCCTCGGCGGCTGCGCCAGCGAGCCCCCCCGCCCGGAGTCCGTCCCCGAGGCGATCTTCCCGCATCCTGTCGGCTGGGAGCTGACCGAGGGGCACGGGGCCTATGCTGCCACCACGACGGGAGGTTGGGCCTGCGCCAACGCCTGCCACGGGGAAGGCGGCCAGGGAGGGGTCACGGCGAAGCCCTGCTTCCGCTGCCACCTCACCTACCCCCACGGCGCCGGCTGGCTCGACCTGCACGGCCTGCACTACCTGGAGGGGCGGGAGGGCAAGGCCTCGTGCACCGCGGGCTGCCACGGCCCGGACGCCGCCAACGGGGCCCGCACCTGTGCCGACTGCCACGCAAGCTACCCCCACCCCGCGGGCTGGGCCGCCCCCGGGGACCACGGTCGCGCCGTGCGCGCTCGCCAGACCGCGGCAGCCTGCCGCGGGTGTCACGAAGAAACCGAAGAGTTCTGCGGCCGTTGCCATGCTTCCTACCCCCACCCCGCGGGCTGGAGTGAGGGGAAGACCCACGGTCGTGAGGGCATCGGGGGCTGCCTGGGCTGCCACCGCACGACCCCGGAGGCTGCGGAATCCGCCTGCGCCCGGTGCCACCCGAGCTGGCCCCACCCCGCGGGGTGGGGCTTCGCGCATCGGGCCTATGTTCAAAATTACACGGACCTGTCGTGCGCAGCCGCCCCTTGCCACGACGATCTGGAGCGCGGGCTGCCCACCCGCCCCTCCTGCACGGTCCGCTGCCACCAGCCCGCAGAGCTCGGACCATGAGCCGACGATTCGCCCGCATCCTCTCGTGCAGCGTGGTGCTCAGCGCCGTGCTGTCCCTCGCCGGGTCGGTCGCCTGGGCCCAGGACCTCCTCTGGCGCTCGGGCACCTTCTTCGGCGCCCGGCGGGATGTCGACGGCCGGCTCCTGGCCCCGGTGCAGCAGTTCCTCCTCGCCGAGGCGGGGGGGCCCCGGGAGCCCCTGTCCCTGCGACTCGACCTGCGGGTCGCGATGGACGCGGCCCAGCCCGCGGACCGCGGGCTGGAGGTCTACGAGCTGCTCGTCCGGCATGGTCGTCCGGGCGAGAGCTACGAGGTCGTCGCCGGGCGCCAGGTCCTCCTCTCGGGCACCGGTGCGTTCCTGGCCGACGCCGCCCGGGTCTCCCTGGACCTCGGACAGGCGCTGGAGCTGGTCGCGGCCGCGGGCCTGGAGCGGCATCCCGAGGTGGCCACACCGGTGCTCGGCCCGCACTTGGCGATGATCTCGGCCCGCTCGAGGCGGATCCCCCGGACGGTGGCGCAGCTCACCTACCTCGAGCGCGACGATCGGGAGGGACGGCGCGAGGATCGGCTCGGGGCCACCGCTCACCACTGGCTGCCGGTGTCCTGGCATCCCGAGCTCGACCTGGCCACGGAGGCGGAGCTCAACCACGGGCGCCTGTACCTCGCCGAGGCCGGGCTCACGGCTCACCCTGCCCGCTCGTTCGCCTTTTCGGTCTGGGGGAGCCGCACCGAGCCGCAGAGCTGGGGCCCCGTGCTCTCCGATGGCATCTGGCAGATGTTCATGTCCGGTCCCTCCTACTGGGTCAAGGCGCAGGCCGCCTGGAGCGGGGGTGAGGGTAGCCTCGCCGGCTCCTGCGCGCGGATCTGGCTGCAGCCCCGCGGCGAAGATCCGGCGCGCGGTGAGCTCTGCCGGCTGGCCTACCAGGCCCCGTCCTCCTGGCCGGTGCGTCCTGCCGGGAGCCTCTTCGCCCTGGAGGGTGGGATGGGGCAGGCGGCGGGCGGCGGGCTGGGGCTGACCGCCACTCCCGGCCTGGATCTCGACGTCTCGTTGCGCTCCGATGTCGTGGTCTACGAGCACGCCAGTGGCGTCGCGGGGACCTCGCTGTGGGCCCGGGCCAGCCTCGGCCGCCATCTGCTGGAACGGCTGCAGCTCGAGGCCGTCGGCGAGCTCGGCCTCGGTGGGGTGCTCCCCGAGGAGCTCCGGGGGCTGGTCGTGGTCTCCTACCGGTACCGCGGGGTGCAGCCATGACCCGGCGCCCCCTGCTGCTCTTCCTCCTCCTCGGCCTGGCCGTGGCCGGGCTTCTGACCGCCTGCGCCACTCAGCTCTTGCGCGAGCCCCGGCGACCGGCCCAGACGTTCTCCCACGAGGCTCACCGGAACATCCTCGGTCCCCAGGGCTTCGCCTGCGTGCTCTGCCACCCCTTCACCGTGGACGTGCTCGAGCCGCGACCGGCCCGGGCCGCGAGCATCTCGCGCAGCCTGCTCACGCCAGGCCAGAAGGCGTGCCACCACTGCCACACCGACGTCGGCTCTCCCGTGGCCACGGTGCGGCGCTGTACGCTCTGCCACGACGACATCGGCCCCCTGCGTCCGGCGGACCACGACGCGCTCTGGTCGAACCTGCACGGCCTGCAGGCGCGGGTCGACTCCGTCGCCTGCAACGATTGCCACCGGGAGTCGGATTGCGTGCAGTGCCACGTGCAGCGGAACACCGCGGTCTGGACGGCCCACGACCCGACCTACGGGGCGTTCCACGCGGTGGAGGCGCGCCTCGATCCGGGACGGTGCCAGCGCTGTCACACCGCAGGCTACTGCACCGGCTGCCACCAGCGAGGAGGACGCGCATGGTAGCCCGACCCCGCCCGCGGTGGGCCGCATTGGCGCGCCCGGCACCCTCTCCCGGGAGTGCCCCGTCCTTGCGCCGATACCGACTGGCCCTGCTGCTGCTCGCCGGTCTGCTCGCCTGCGGCGGGCTGCTCGCCGGGTGCCTCCAGGACTCCCCCTGCGCCCGTCACCCGGGAGGGCGCTTCGACCTCGACCGGCTGGTGCTCCAGCCAGGGTCCCATCCGGTGGTGCAGCGGGCAGCGGTCTGCGCCACGTGTCACCCCTACTCCACCATCCACCTCGAGAACTGCACCGGCTTCGCGTTCATCGACGTGGCGGCGATCCGCAGCCAGGTCGAGGAAGAGGGGGAACGATCGTGCGCAGGCTGTCACGGCACCCCGGACGGCTGGAGATGACCCGGGTGCTGAGGCTCTTCCTCGTGCTCCTCTCCCGGAGCCGCCTCGCGCTCGTCGGGGCGGCGCTGGTCACCACGGGGGTGCTGGCGGACCTGATCCTCCTGGGCGCCAGCCTGCTGATGCCCACGACCAACCCCTACCTGGGCATCTTCGCCTTCCTCGTCTTCCCGGGCCTGGCCGCGGCGGGGTTGCTGCTGATCCCCCTGGGGCTGTTGCGGGCCGCACGCGTGGCCGGAGGAGGGCAGGTCGACCTCGAGAGCTTGCGGCAGCTCCCCGGACGGATCGACCGGCCGGCACTCTGGCGGCTGCTGACGCTCATCGCGTTGCTGACGCTCATCAACCTGCTGGGCGCGGGCGTCGTCGGCTTCCAGGGCTACCAGTACATGGAGTCCACCGAGTTCTGCGGCCGCGTCTGCCACCAGGTGATGGCCCCCGAGTACGCCACCTACCTCCGCTCTCCCCACTCCGAGGTCCCCTGCGTCGAATGCCACATCGGCCCCGGCGCCGGCTGGTTCGTCAAGTCCAAGCTCAGCGGAGCCTACCAGCTCATCGCCGTCACGCTGGACAGCTACCCCCGCCCGATCCCGGCGCCGGTGGAGAACCTGCGGCCGGCCCGGGAGACCTGTGAGCACTGCCACCGTCCGCAGCTCTTCCATGGGAACTTGCTGAAGGTGATCGACCGCCACGCGCCCGACGAGACCAACACCCTGCGCCACACCGTCCTCAACCTGAAGGTCGGCGGCGGCGAGGAGCTCGGGCGTCCGCCGACGGGCATCCACTGGCACGTCTCCCGCGCGATGGAGCTCAGCTACGTCGCTGCCGACCGGGAACGACAGCAGATCCTCGAGGTCACGGTCCGCCAGCAGGACGGCACATCCCGGACCTGGCGCCGCACCGACCTGCCGAGCACACCGCACGCGCCGCGCCCGTCCCGGGTGATGGACTGCGTGGACTGCCATAATCGACCCACCCACATTTACCTACCTCCCGAGAAGGCCCTCGAGGAGCGCTTCGCCGCGGGCGAGATCTCCACGGCGATCCCCTGGATCAAGCGGGAGGCCCTGGCCGTGCTCAGCGCCGACTACGGCTCCCTGGCCGAGGCCCAGCAGGGGATCCGCGCGCTGTCGACCACCTACCAGAGCAAGTATCCGGAGGCCTGGCAGAGCCGGCGCCCCGAGATCGAACAGGCCGTCGCGGCGCTCGAGCGGACCTGGCAGAGCTTCGTCTTCCCGGGGATGAACGTGCGCTGGAACACCTACCCCAGCCACCTCGGCCACCGCGGTGACGACGGCGGCTGCTTCCGCTGCCACAACAACAGCCTGCGGCAAGCCGACGGCACGCCGGTCCGCAACGACTGCGAGCTCTGCCACCACACCCTGGCGCTCGATCAGGTCGATCCGGAGGTCTTTCGCTGCCTCCACTCCTCGAAGTCGGTCGAGCTCTTCTGAATCTTCCCGGAAAGGGGGGGGGCGGGGCTCAGCGGCGGTCGTGGTATCCCGTGGCCATGGTGCGCAGCTCCTCCTCGGTGACGGGCAGCCCGTCCCCGCCCTCGCGGTGGCAGCCGAGGCAACTGAAGCCCAGCGTCAGGTAGGGCATGGCCAGGGAGCCGGTCGCGTCGAACTGCGCGGCCGTCGGCTCGGGATGGATCGCGAACAGGTGCGAGCGGAGGTCGGCCTGGCGGTTGGTCAGGTTCCCGACCGCCGCGCGCGTGGCCAGGGGCATGTGGCAGTCCAGGCAAGAGACGGCGGCCTGCATCGCCTCCGAGCCCTGCTGGCGCGTCTCCCGGAGGTGGCAGGTGGTGCAGTCGCTGCGCCGCGCCTGCAGGGGTGCCCGGGCCGGATCGGGGTGGACGGCGCTGGCATGGGGGTCGTGGCAGTCGATGCAGCCCATGATCCGCTTTTTGGAGCCGAACAGCTCGCTGTACTGCTGCTGGTGCCGGAGGAAGCCGCCCTCGGCGCGGATCTCCTCGGCCGCCCCGTCGACGTGGCAATCGCCACACGCGGCGGCCGAGCGATCCACCCGGAGCGGGTAGACCTCGGGCGCGGCGACGTGGAGGCTGCCGGCGCCGTGGCAAAGCTCGCACTGCACGCCGTCCTCGTTCCAGGTGCCGACGATCCCGGCCAGCGGGGGCTCTGCTCCCTCGGGGCGGTAGCCGGTGGTGTGGCAAGGCCCGCAGTCGAAGGGCTGCGTGCCCGGCGCGACCTCGGGCGCGTGGGCGACCCACTCCCCCGTGGCGGTGTTGTGCTGGGCCAGGTCCCCGGTGATCAGGTGGCCGGTACGGTCGACGAACAAGGATTTCCAACCCCAGCCGCCGATTACATACGCGATGTCACTCCATGCGAAACCGTAGGGCGGGTCCTGCGGGATCTCCCCCTGGGGCAACGGCGCGGGCCGCTCCCCACTGGTGGCGGTGAGCGCGTGGGCGTGCCCGGAGCCCAGGAAGCGGTCGAAGATCTCCGTGTGGCACTCCCGGCACTCGTCCCGGCCGACGAAGACCGGGTCCCGGGCCGGGGCGCCGCGGCAGTCCAGCACGTCGACGACCCCGTCGCCGTTGGCGTCCTCGGTCCCGGGGTCGCCCTCCCCGTCGCCGTCGATGTCCCAGCACGCCAGGCCGTCCTCGCCCGGGTCACCCGGGTCACCGGGCCGTCCGGTCTCACCCGGCGCACCCGTGGACCCCGGCTCGCCCTTCTCGCCCGGTGCGCCCGGCTCGCCCGGCTCGCCGGCTATGCCTTGCTCGCCCGCGGGGCCCGTGCAGGCCCCGGCCAAGGAGCCGAGGGCCAGGAGGAGGAGCCGGGTGGGCCACACGAGCGCGCCCCGGCGGCGCTGGCGGGCCGGCGCCAGGCCCTGGCCGCGCCGTGAGGTGTCGGTGAGGTGGACGACGGACTGTGGATCGTGGATGGCGGCCATGTTCACAGCGCTCCGTGGACGACGTCGACGGCCTGGTCATGGCCCGGGCCATGGCAGACCATGCAGGCCTCACGGCCATCGGGGAGGGTCTCCAGGGCCGCGTGCACCGCGGCGGCCTCGGTGTCGTGGCAGGACAGGCACGCGACGGCGCTGGCCGGCGTGGCGCCACCCGCCACATGGCAGCTCGCGCAGCGCGTCAGCGGTGCGGGGAAGACGACCTGGCTGTAATCGTGCAAGGCGCCGCCGTATCCGTAGACCTGCAGCGGCTGCTCCCGGCTGGAGCCGGCGTGGAGCGCGTGGACCAGCGGACCGAACTCCACCGAGGCCGGGCTCCCGGCGCCGGCGGGCCGCCGGGCCTCGTCCGTGGCCCCGGCGTGGTGGCAGAGCCGACAGTAGGCGAGCTCCTTGCGGAAGGTCCCGTGGGCGGTGAGCCTCCCGTGGCAGGAATCGCAGCGATCGGCTGCGACCCCGGCTTCCGGTGCCGGGAGGTCGCCCCCCTCCAGGTCCAGGTAGAGCACCGGGTTGTTGCCGCTCTCGCGCGCGGTCGCCGTCTCCCGGGTGGAGCCGTAGGGTGTCAGCCGGTAGCCGGCCAGCCCCACCGCCACCGCACCGGTCGCGGCCGCGGGGATGGTCTGGCCGAGGAGGACGCGCAGCCGCTCGCCCTCCGCCACGGCCTGCCCCTGCAGGCCCGATGCCGTGAAGGACCAGGGTCCGTCCTCGGCCTGTCCGGCGACGGTGGCCTCCAGGTGGTCGAGCAGACCCGGGTCGAGCGGTTCCCCGGCGCCGTCCAGGACGCGGAACAGCAGGCTCGGTGCGAGTCCCCGACCGACGCCCCGGACCTCGTCCAGCAATAGCTGCAGGCCTCGCAGGTTCAGCTTCGGGTCATCGAGCGCGGCCCGGTGGGCCACGAGGATCGAGGCCCGGCCGGTCGTCGGCCGGTGGCAGTCGCGACACTCGTCGGGCTCCTCGGGGCCCGCGTAGTGGGGTTCCCAGCCCGGAGGCACGGGCTCGACGAAGGAGGTGCGATCGTGGCAGGAGACGCAGGCCGTCGCATCGGCGATCTGCCAGCCGCTGGGTCGGGATCCTCCGTGGCAGGCCCAGCACTCCGTGACCGGTCGGGGGAACACCACCGCGGAGTAGTCGTGCACTGCGCCCTGGTAGCCCACGAGGCGGTAGGGCTCGCCCGCCTGGACGCTCGGCAGCCCCTCGCCGCGATGGATCTTGTGGATCATCGTCTTGAACTCCACGGACCGCCCCGTCTCGGGATCCACCGTCTGCGCGGTGTGGCAGGTGACGCACGCGTCGACGGTGGTCCAGCGCCCTCCGTGGCCCGTGACCGCCGCATGGCAGGCCGCGCACGTTCCGTCGTCGACCAGGGACTCCGCGGCCGCCGGACCGCTCCCGTCCGGAACGAAGTCGGCGACCACCGACAGGCCTCGCGTGGTGCCGTCCGGGAACGAGCGCCGCGCCCCGAGCGCGACGCGGTGCAGCCGGGAGCGGTCCGCTCCCGGCGGGAGCGTGACTCCGTAAGTATAGAGATAAGTTCCGAAATCTGCAGCGGGCGCGAGGAGCCCGCCGCGGTCGGCCATGGCCTGGAGGACGCGGGCGTCTCCCGTGCCGGCCTCACCGAGGATGAGGCTGGAGAAGGCTCCGGTGTCGGCCTGCGAGGCCAGGGTGAACCGCAGATCGACCGGACCCTGGGTGTACAGCCCCGCCACGTCGAGCGGTCGTCCGTCGTCGTCCGTCAGGTCCAGCAGCACCTCGACGCGGCCCTCGTCGTCGACCGCCACGTCCAGGATCGTTCCCTGCAGCCCGGCGTCGGTGAAGAGGGCAGACCGGCCATCGGCACCCCGGGGTCCGGCGGGACCGGGCTCGCCCGCTTCGCCCCGCTCGCCCTCTTCGCCCTGCTCGCCCGTCGGGCCCCGACTCCCCTGCGGTCCTGGGTCTCCGGTCTCGCCGGTGGCGCCCGGGGCCCCCTGCTCCCCCGCCGGCCCTCGCTCGCCGGCCGGTCCCGGTGCGCCCTCCGGCCCCGCGGGTCCCTCCGGCCCCATCACTCCCTCGGCTCCCGCGACCCCCGGCTCCCCTGCGGCTCCCGGCTCTCCCGGAGGTCCCTCGGGGCCCAGGCAGCCGCTGAAACCCACGGCGACCGCCATGAGCCCCGACAGCGCCGCAGCCCACATCCTTTTCATCGTCTCCTCCTGCTCCGGACGGCCAGGCCTTCGCGTCCGGGCCGCCGATCCGGAGACCCCCTCGCAAGAATGACGCCAGAGGACCGCCCCCGGAGGACCTGCCAGGCGCTGCCCGCGCCGGACTCGTCGCAAAGGCCGTCGCCGCTGGCCGCGCAGGCCTGCCGCGGACCCGGATGTGCGCCCGGACCCCTCGCGGGAGGGCCTCGCTCGCCGCAGCGTGGGCCTCGCGGAGGTCCGGCGGTGCCTCGCGCTCGGCACGGCCCGCCGAGAATCCGGCACGAGCCGTGAGCGCTCACCCGCTCCGGGTTCGACCCTGGGCCCCGGGAGCCCGCGGGCGATTTTTGAGAAGCCGCTCGCAGTGGTGGCAGCAGTGGGCGCTCCTCGCCGGGAAACCCTGCTCCGAGCCCGGATCGGTCTCACCTTCATGAGCTGGCATGCTTCTTGTATTGGCCCCCCTCCGTCGAGGTCCATCAACTCGGTGCACGGAGGGTGCGATGAAGGTCAGGTGGCTGCTCACTTCGGGATTGGTGCTGTTGCTCGCGGCAGGCTGCGAAGGGCCGGAGGGCCCTGCTGGCCCCCAGGGGGAGAAGGGGGAGCCCGGCGAGCAGGGCGAGCCCGGCGCCAAGGGTGACCCCGGCGCCAAGGGTGACCCCGGCGCCAAGGGTGACCCCGGCGAGGATGGTGTCGACGGCGCCAACGGCGTCGACGGGGCGAACGGGATCGACGGCGTCGACGGCGAGGACGGCACCAACGGGGTCGACGGCGAGGACGGCACCAACGGCATCGATGGCAAGGACGGTACCAACGGCATCGACGGCAAGGACGGCACCAACGGCATCGACGGCGAGGACGGCCTCGATGGCCGCAACGCCTACATCTCCGGCCCCGGCCTGAAGGTGACCATCGACGACGCGGAGATCTTCGAGGGCAAGGCCACCCTGACCCTGACCGTGACGGACGAGGCGGGCGTGCCCCTGGACATCAAGGGGCGGTACTCCGAGGGCGCCGTATCACTGAGCTTCGTCCTCGCGTACCTCGACGCGACCACGGGCAAGTACGTCGCCTACACGGTGCGCGATCAGGTCAGCCCGGCCGACAGCCCCAACCCCGGCGTGACCGAGAGCCAGGCGAGCACCGACCGCAACGGCGTCTTCACCGAGATCGCCGAGGGCGAGTACACCTACCAGTTCGGCACGGCCATCAACGTCGCCAGCACCACCGCGACCCACACCGTCGCCGGCTACGGCACCCGCACCTTTGAGGGCGTGCGCTACGTGGACAACCCGATCTTCGACTTCGTGCCCGACGGCTCCGCGGTGGTGGCCCGCCGGCAGGTCATCGCCCAGGTCGGCTGCGAGCGCTGCCACACCACGCTGCAGGCCCACGGCGGATCCCGCCGGGCCATGGAGCTCTGCATCGTCTGCCACACTCCGCAGACGGTGGACCCCGACACCGGCAACACCACCGACATGGGCGTGATGACCCACAAGATCCACATGGGCAAGCAACTGCCCAGCGTGCAGGCCGGCGACGACTACGTCATCATCGGCAACCGCCAGTCCGTGCACGACTACTCGGGAGTGGTCTTCCCCACCAACATCGCCCGCTGCGAGACCTGCCACGAGGGTGCGGTCCAGGCCGACGCCTGGAAGGTCGCGTCCAAGGAGAGCTGCACCTCCTGCCACGACCGCACCTCCTTCGAGGAGACGCCCCCGGCGGGCTTCGTCCAGCACTCGGACGGCCCCCTCGAGGACGGTGATCAGTGCGCAGACTGCCACAAGGCCGACAAGGTCCGTCGGGTCCACTACCTCGGCCTGCTCGACTCCACCCACCCGGCCCTGGCCGCGACGATCCTGAAGGTCGAGCAGACCGCGCCCGGCCAGACCCCCGTGCTGACCTTCCAGGTCACCGAGAACGGTGCCGCGCGCGACCTCGCGACCAAGGCCCTCGCCACCCTGCGCGTCACCGTGGCCGGTCCCACCACCGACTACGCCGAGTACTGGCAGCACACGATCCAGGGCTCGGGCGCCTCGGGCACCCTCGTCGCCGGGGCGGACGGCGCCTTCGTCTACACCTTCCCCGCCGCGATGCCGGCAGGCGCCGAGGGCACCTATGCCTTCAGCCTCGAGGGCTACGACAACTACTCCTTCGAGCGGGGTGGCGCGCAGACGAGCGTCCGCAACGCCTTCGAGATCCCCATCGCGTTCGCCGCGGTCACCGACGAGGCGCCCGTGCCCACGCGCCAGGTCGTGGAGTACGCCAAGTGCAACGCCTGCCACGTCCGGCTGGCCGGCCACGGTGAGCAGCGGCCGACCGCCGACGGCTGCACCATGTGCCACTACTCGGACAACACCAACCTCGACCGCGTCGCCCGGGTCGAGGGCGAGTCGATCTGGGTCGAGTCGACCCACATGCCCGTGATGATCCACAAGATCCACATGGGCGAGGAGCTGACCCAGCCCTACTTCCTCGGCGGCTACCCGGGGCCGAGCGCGGCCAACCCCTCCGCCGGCCAGATCAACTTCGGCGAGGTCGTCTTCCCTAGCCCCGTCAGCTTCTGCGAGAAGTGCCACATCTCCGGCACCTACGAGCTGCCCCTGCCCGCGGGGCGTCGCCCGACCCTCATCGAGGAGCGCACCTGCAACGAAGACCCCGCGGCCGACGGCAACAGCCTTGCGAGATCGCCAACTTCGTGCAGACCGAGCTGGTGGCCATCCCCCCCGCCACGGCCCGCTGCAACTCTTGCCACGACTCCCCCGACGCCATGGCCCATGCGTGGATCATGACGACCGAGGAGGGCCGGGAGAGCTGCACCACCTGCCATGGCCCCGGCCGCGAATCGGACGTGGCCATCGCCCACGAGCAGCTTCCCTGACCTCCCTGCCGTCCGTCCCCGCGGCCCTGCCTCACCACGCCTCTTCCTGACAGGCCGGCCGCACCCCGCCGGACAGGCTGGCCTGCCCGCGGCGGCTCCCCGCGTGAGGAGCCGTCGCTCCGTGATCGGAGGATGCAGGTTCGTCGAGGGTTCAGCCGAAGCTGGGCTTCCGCCGGGCGAGGAACGCGGTCATCCCCTCCCGCCCTTCGGGCCCGTTGGCTGCGTCGGTGATGGCCAGTCGCTCCCGCTCGAGCTGCTCCTCGAGCGCGGTGTCGAACGCGCGGTTGAGGAGCTGCTTCACGCGGCCCATGGCGCCCGTGGCCTTGTGCGCGAGCTCGGCGGCCACGGTGGCGGCCGTCGCGGCGAGCTCGGCCGCGGGGACGACCCGCGTCACCAGCCCCAGCTCGAGGGACCTGGCCGCGCTCAGTCGCTCGTCGAGCAGGCAGAGCTCGAGGGCCCGGGCGAGGCCGACGATCCGCGGCAAGGTGAAGGTGCCACCGCCGTCCATGGTCAGGCCGTTGCTTGTGTAGGCCTGCTGTAAAAATGCACTATCAGCCATGATCCGCAGATCGCAGGCCAGGGCGAGGGAGAATCCGCCCCCTGCGGCCGCACCGTTGATCGCGGCGATCACCGGCTTGGGCATGGTGCGGATCTCCTGCACGCACTGGTGGAAGACCGTCGCCACCTGGTAGAAGCCCTCGCCCGGTCTCTCCGGGGCCATGGCCATGACCGCGCGCAGGTTCCCGCCCGCGCAGAAGGCCCGGCCCGCGCCCGTCAGCACGACCGCCCGCACCGTGTCGTCGCGGGTCAGCGAGCGGAGCGCGTGCCAGAGCTCGGTGATCAGGGCCTCGTCGAAGGCGTTGAACGCCTCCGGTCGATCGAGGGTCACCGTGGCCACGGCCCCCTCCCGGGCGATCTGGACGAGCGGCCCCGCCGCTCCGCTGGTCTCCCCGCTCATCGCCGACACCTCCTGGCTGGGGGCGGCCCCGGACCATCGCCCCGGGGAGGGGGGGACCGCGGCCGCGCCGACTCCCGGCAGCATAGTTGAAAAGCCCCGACCGGTGATACCCTGAGCCCGGAGGTAGGGGACATGCCCAACGGCTTCTTCGGCGAGCTGCTCGCGGTGGACCTGACGACGGGGGCTCTCGCCCGCCAGCCGGTCCCCCCAAAGTGGTACCGGCAGTTCCTCGGTGGCAGCGGGCTCGCGGCACGTCTGCTGCTGCCGGAGCTGTCCCCGGGCCTCGACCCCCTGGCTCCGGAGGCGCCCCTGGCCCTCGTCGCCGGCCTGCTCACCGGGCTACCCGTCGCGACCGCCTGCAAGCTGTCGGTCTGTGGCCTGTCGCCCCTGACCGGCATCTGGAACGAGGCGACCGGCGGCGGCCACTTCCCGGCGGCCCTGCGTGGCTGCGGCGTGGACGGCCTCGTGCTCCGGGGCCAGGCCCGCTCACCGGTCTACCTGCTCCTCGACGAATCGGGAGGGCGGTTGCTGCCCGCGGACGACCTCTGGGGCCAGGACACCTTCGTGACGGCCGAGCTGCTCGAGGAGCGCCACGGCCGGGGCGCCCGGGTCGCCTGCATCGGCCCGGCGGGCGAGCACGGAGTGCGCTTCGCCGCCCTGATGCTCGACGGCCGGATCGCCCGGGCCGTCGGCCGGGGGGGGACCGGCGCAGTGTTCGGCGCCAAGCGGCTCAAGGCCATCGTCGCCGTCGGCAAGCGGCAGCCCGAGGTCCACGATCGGGAGACCCTCCGGCGGCTGCTCGTCGAGGCCGCGGCCCCCCTGCGCGCCAACGCGCCGGGCCTGCACCAGTACGGCACCCCGGGCGCCGTGGAGGCGGTGGAGTTCTGGGGGGATCTGCCGATCAAGAACTGGCAGCTCGGCTCCTGGAAGGAGGGAGCGAGCAAGACCTGCGGCCAGGCCTACCTGCCACGCACCCTCGACCGGCACCACGCCTGCGCGAACTGCCCGCTGCGCTGCTCCAAGCTCATCCGGCTGGACGTCGGGCCCCACGCCCCCCTCGCAGGGCATGGCCCCGAGTACGAGACGGTCGCCGGCTTCGGGGCCAACTGCCTCAACGACGACCCCGACGTCATCCTCGCGGCCAACGAGGCCTGCAACCGGCTCGGGCTCGACACCATCTCGGCCGCGGCCATGGTCGCCTTCGCGCTGGAAGCCCGGGAGCGGGGGTTGCTGGGCCCGGAGGAGGCCGGCGGTCTCTCCCTGCGCTGGGGGGATCCCGCGACCATCCTGGGCTTGCTTCCCCAGATCGCCCACCGGCGGGGGGTGGGCGACCTGCTCGCGGAGGGCAGCCGGCGTGCCGCGGCGCGGCTGGGCGGTCCCGCGACGGAGCTCGCCATCGAGACCAAGGGGCTGGAGTACGCGTTCCACGACCCCCGGGCCTTCCCCTCCATGGCCGTGCACTACGCCACCGCCAACCGGGGAGCCTGCCACCTCGACGGGCTGACCTACTTCATCGGCCGGGGCGTGACTGCGCCCGAGCTGGGCTTCGCCGAGCCGCTGGAGCCCTCCGACCCGGCGGACCAGGCCCGGCTCGCCAGGACGATGCAGGACTTCCTCGGGCTGTTCAACCCGCTCGGCCTGTGCAAGTTCCTCTTCCTCGGGAAGGTCGGCCCCACCCTGGTCGCCCGCTGGCTCGCCGCGGCCACTGGCTGGCAGGTCGCGCCGGACGAGCTGGCGCGGCTGGGAGAGCGGCAGTTCCAGCTCAAGCGCTTGATCAACGTCCGCCTCGGGGTGAGCCGTCAGGACGATCGCCTGCCGCGGCGGCTGGCCACCCACCCGCGCCCGGACGGCAAGGCCGCCGGGGTGCTCCCGGACCTCGAGGCCCAGCTCCGCGCGTACTACGCACAGCGGGGCTGGTCGCCGGAGGGGGTCCCCCTGCCCGAGACCCTCTCCCGGCTGGGGCTCGCCGAGCTGGCCACCACGCCGATCCCGGGCGAGAGCCCTGCATGACGAAAGTCACGATCGCCTGTCATGCTCACCTGGGGCGCTATCTCCCCGACGGCGCGCCCCACCTCGTGCGCGCGGTGGAGCTCCGGCCCGGGGAGACCCTCGGGGAGGTGCTGCTGCGCCTCGGAGTGCCCGCGGCGGAGGTGCTGATGATGCTGGACGGTGCGGGACGGCGACTCGACCGGAACCACCGGCCGGTCGACGGGGAGCGGATCGAGCTGTTGCCGGCCTTGTCCGGGGGTTGACGCGGAAGGGACCTGGTACCTAGGTCCCGAAATTCGATCCGAGATCGACCGCGTTGCTGGTGGCGACCGGCCCTCTCCTGGTGGCGACCGGCCCTCTCCTGGTGGCGACCGGCCCTCTCCTGGTGGCGACCGGCCCCCTCCTGGTGGCGACCGGCCCTCTCCTGGTGGCGACCGGCCTCCGCGCCGGTCGCTTCGTTCCTCTGCCCGCCAGATCCAGGACCAGGAGGGGGTGGAGGCAGGTGCCGACCTGCCGGCCGGCACTCACCCGAGCAACCGATCAGAAACGCTGTGTCGGGATACTAGTCTTGCTCGGTCGCGGTGAGGGCCTCGTCGAGGATCGTCAGGGCAGTGGCCACGTCCTCCGCGGTGATGCAGAAGGGTGGGGTGAGGCGCAGCACGTTGCCGGGCATGCCCCCCTTGCCGATGAGCAGGCCCCGTTCCCGGGTCTCCTCCAGCACCCGCAGGGTCTCCCGGGTGGCGGGCTGCTTGGTCTGCCGGTCGCTCACCAGCTCGACGCCGACGAGCAACCCCCGGCCCCGGATGTCGCCGATGAGCCGGTGCCGCGTCTGCAGCTCTTGCAGCCCGGCCCGCAGCTCCGCCCCGCGCTGGACGTTGCGCTGCACGTAGCCCTCCCGCTCGATGAGCTCGAGGGTCAGCAAGGCCTGCAGCGTATAGGGTGCGTTGCCCCCGAAGGTGTTGAAGTGCAGCTTCCCCTGCAAGGCGTTCGCCACCTCGTCGGTGGCGACCACCCCGCCGATGGTCGCGCCGTTCCCGAACCCCTTGGCCATGGTCATGATGTCGGGCTCGACCCCCGAGTGGCTGATCCCCCACCAGTGTCCGCCGGTCCGGCCGACCCCCGTCTGCACCTCGTCCGCGATGAACAGCCCACCGTGGGCCCGGACGATCTCGGCCGCCCGGGGGAGGTAGCCGGGCGGAGGCTCGACGAAGCCGCCGAAGCCCTGGATCGGCTCGACGATCAGGGCCGCGATCTCGCCGGACGTGGAGGTCCGGATGACCTCCTCGATCTCCTCCGCACAGCGTAGCCCGCAGCCGGGGAAGGTCCCCCCCGAGGTGCAACGATAGCAGTTGGGCTGGGGCAGGTGCACGACGCCCTGGGGGTAGGCGATGGGGAAGCGCCAGGTCGATTGCCCGACCAGGGCCAGCGTGCCCGCAGTGCCGCCGTGGTAGGCGTGGCGCAGGCAGAGGACCTCGGCGTGGCGACGGTGGTTGCGGGCCAGCAGCAGGGCCATCTCGTTGGCCTCCGAGCCGCTGTTGGGGAAGTAGCACTTGTTCAGCTTGCCCGGTGCGAGGGCAGCCAGCTTGGCCGCGAGCAGGACCAGCGGCTCGGTCAGGTAGATGCAGGTGGTGTGCTGCAGCGCGGCGAGCTGCCGGGTCACCTCCTCGACGATCTCGGGATGGCAGTGGCCGACGCTGATGGAGACGATCCCGCCGAAGAAGTCGAGGTAGCGTCGGCCGCTGTCGTCCCAGACGTGCTGCATCGCCCCCCGCACGAGCTGGAGGGGCTCGGCGTAGTAGGTGAACAGGCTGGGCAGCACGTGCTCGCGGCGAAGCCGCAGGATCTCCTCACGGGTCAATCCACGGGACATCGGACCTCCAGCAATCCCCGGGCTGCCGGTCGGGAAGGGCGGCTAGCTCCGGGGGCGTCGCACGACATAGCGGCCGCTCCCCGGCTCGCCGACGAAGCGTCGCTCCTCCACCACCGGCCGGCCCCGCACGTAGGTGTGGGTCGGCCAGCCCCGGACGACCCGGCCGGCGAAGGGGCTGTAGTCGCAGGCCGAGTGCAGGTTCTCGGGATCGAGGGTCACCTCGAGCGTCGGGTCGAAGACCACCAGGTCCGCGTCGCGGCCCACCGCGATCGTGCCCTTGTCGGGCCACATCCCGAACAGCTTCGCCGGGTTCTCGCTCAGGAGCTCGACCAAACGCCCGAGGGAGATCCGGCCCCGGGTCACCCCCTCGCTGAACAGCAGGGGCAGCAGCGTCTCGATCCCCGGCATGCCGAAGGGGATCTTGCGGAAGTCCCCTTCCCACATCGCTTTTTGCTGGCTGGTGAAGGTGCAGGTGTCGGTGGAGACGACCTGCACCGTGCCGTCCGCGAGGGCCTCCCAGAGGAGCTGCTGGTCCCGGGGGGTGCGGATCGGGGGGCAGGTGGCGAAGTGGTGCCCGTCGGGCCGATCGAAGAGCGAGTCGTCCAGCAGCAGGTACTGGGGGCAGGTCTCGGCCTGGACCGCGACGCCCCGCCGCTGGCCCTGGCGGACTGCGTCCGCGGCCTTCCCCGCGGCGAGGTGGAAGATGTAGAGGTGGCCACCGGCCGCCTCGGCGAGCTGCACGGCCCGTCCCACGGCCTCGGCCTCGGTGTGGTCGGGCCGGGTCACCCGATGGCTCGGGCAGCCGAGCTCGCCGCGGGCGACCGCCTCGTCGATCAGGAAGTCGATCAGGTCGTTGTTCTCGGCGTGGACGCCGACCGTGCCGCCGAGCCGGGCGGTGGCCCGCAGGGCACCGAAGAGCGCCCCGTCGTTGGCCTGCCACCCCTGGGAGCGGTAGATCATGAACATCTTGAAGGTGGGTGCGCCCGCGTCGATCACCGCGGGGAGCTCCTCCTGCCGCGCGGCGTCCCAGCGGGTGATGCCCACGTGCAGACCGTAGTCGATGCAGACGTGCGGGTCGGCCTGGGCTCGCCGCGCCGCGAGGGTCTCCAGGAGCGTCTGTCCCGCGCCCTGGATCGCGAAGTCGATGAAGGTCGTCACCCCACCGAACGCCGCAGCCCGGCTGCCGTTGGCGAAGCCGTCCGCGCTGACCGTGCCGCAGAAGGGCAGCTCGAAGTGGTCGTGGACGTCGATGGCCCCGGGCAAGACCAGCTTGCCCCGGGCATCGACGAGCGCGTCGGCGTCGTCCGTCGGGAGCGTCGCGGCGAGCGCGGCCACCCGCCCGTCGAGGATCCCCACGTCGGCTCGTTGCTGGAGGGATCCTGTGACGATGGTACCACCCTGGATGATCCGGTCGAAGTGCATCTCCCCCTCCTGACCGCCCGCGAAGCTACGGCAGTTGCTCGCAGAGCGGGCCATAGGTCTCGGGCCGGCGATCCCGGTAGAACTGCCAGACCGCACGCACGGCCTCGATCTGGTCGAGGTCGAGGTCCGCGACGACGAGCTCGTCCTGGTCGGTGGAGCCCTCCGCGAAGATCTCCCCCCGGGGATTGCAGAAGTAGGAGGTGCCGTAGAAGCGACCGATGTTCCAGGGCGCCTCGGTGCCGACCCGGTTGATCGCCCCGACGAAGTAGCCGTTGGCGACCGCGTGGGCGGGCTGCTCCAGCTTCCAGAGGTGGCTGGACAGCCCCGCGACGGTGGCGCTGGGATTGAAGACGATCTCGGCGCCGTGCAGCCCGAGGGCCCGGGCCCCCTCCGGGAAGTGGCGGTCGTAGCAGATGTAGACGCCGATGGTGGCGAACTGGGTCTGGAACACGGGGAAGCCGCCCTTCCCCGGCTTGAAGAAGAACTTCTCCCAGAAGCCGGCCACCTGAGGGATGTGGTGCTTGCGGTAGCTCCCCAGGTAGCGGCCGTCCGCATCGATCACCGCGGCGGTGTTGTAATAGACCCCGGCCGCGGCCCGCTCGTACATCGGCACGACGATGACCAGGCCGTGCTGGCGAGCGAGCTGCTGGGCCCAGCGCACGGTCGGCCCATCCGGGATCGGCTCTGCCGCGGCGTACCAGCGAGGGTCCTGGGAGGGGCAGAAGTAGGGCGCGTTGAAGACCTCCTGGAAACAGAGGATCTGGACGCCCCGGGCTGCAGCCTCGACGACGAAGGCTTCGTGGCGGGCGAGCATCGCGTCGCGGATCTCGTCCACCGGACGGTCGGTCGGCAGGGCCAGGCCGCACTGTACCAGGCCGCTTCGCACCATGCGTGGCATCGCACACCTCCCGGAGTTCGCACGGGTCCCGATCCACTGAGTCAGCGGCAGGTTACCCTGGAAGGAGGGTGCGAGACAAGCGGCCGATGGAACCGCGGGGACCGTCGCACGGGCCTGACCCCGGCGCGTCGCCGTGGTGCGGGGCCACGCGGAGGCGGCTGCCGCAGTCGCCGTTCCCGGAGCAGCCAGCGGAGGTGGCGGCCTGGCCGCTCCCTCCTCTCAGCCTTCGCCCTCCCCTTCCCCTTCGCCCTCGCCTTCCCCTTCCCCTTCGCCCTCGCCCTCGCCCTCCCCTTCGCCTTCGCCCTCCCCTTCGCCTTCGCCTTCGCCCTCGCCTTCGCCCTCGCCCTCGCCCTCGCCCTCGCCCTCGCCCTCGCCCTCGCCCTCGCCCTCTCCCTCTCCCTCTCCCTCGCCCTCGCCCTCGCCCTCGCTCCCCTCCCCTTCGCCCTCCGCGATGCCGAGGCAGGTGTGGTAGCTCTCCCGGCACTCCCGCTCGGCGCATTGCTCGATCAGGGTGATCCGTCCGGTCGCGAGGGAGACCATGCAGTGCCGCTGCAGGCAGGTGGCGAAGGGCACGAACCGGGCCTGCGCGTCCTCGTCCCCGCGCGTGATGCAGGCGGCGTTGCAGCTCAGGTCCCCCTCGCAGACCGCGGCGCAGAGCAGGATCCCGAGGCAGTCCAGCTCCGGGGCTCCCTCCCCCTCCGCACCCTCCCCCTCCGCACCCTCCCCCTCCGCACCCTCCCCCTCGCCCTCCCCCTCGCCCTCCCCCTCGCCCTCCCCCTCGCTCGCGGC
>JAVEVO010000225.1:0-9507 GCA_034005005.1 Myxococcota bacterium | reverse complement strand
CCGGCGGCGCGCCGTCCCCGCCGACCGCGCGCGTCGTCCCCTCGGCCGGCGCGGGCAAGAGCAGGGCCGCGCTCAGCCGCGAACGCGCGAAGGTGCGCCGGGCGACCTCCTGGAGCTGCGCGGGCGTGACCCGGGCCACCGCCTCGTGGAAGCGCTGCTCGAAGCCGAGATCGCCGGCCACGGTCTGGAAGAAGCCGAGCTTGCGCGCGGCCCCCTCGACGGTCTCCTTCTGGTAGATCACCTCCATCTCGAGGATGCGCCGGGCCCGGGCGAGCTCCGCGGGGGTGACCAGCTCGTGCTGGAGCCGGAAGAGCTCCTCGAGGAGCGCCTGGAACGCCGCCTCGACCTTCTCGGGCGGGGTCGTCGCCCCGACCACGAACAGCCCGGGGTCCGACGGCGTGTACGCGTACGCGTGGACCCCGGTGGCGACCGCCTTGCGACGCCGCACCTCGCGCGGGAGGCGGGCCGCGTCCCCCTGCCCGAGGATCACCGCGAGGAGGTTGAGGGCCGGCACGTCGGGATGCAGCAGCCCGGGCACCGGGAAGCCCAGCAGCAGGTGGGCCTCGGCGATGCGGTCCCGCGCGATGCTCACCCGCATCCCGGACGGGGGAGGCTCCACGGGCCGGGGCGGACGGACGATCGGGCGCGCTGGAGCCCCACCGAAAGTACCCTCGATCGCGCGCAGCGCCTGAGTCGGGTCGACGTCCCCGACGACCACCAGCACCATGTTCTCGGGGACGTACCAGCGACGATAGAAATCCAGGACCTGCGGACGGGTGAAGGTCTCGACGGTCGCGACCCGGCCGATGATCGGGTGACGGTAGGGGTGCTGGCCGTACGCGAGCTGGAAGAGCTGCTCCGAGACGACGTGGGCCGGCATGTCCCGGGTCTGGCGGATCTCGTCGAGCACCACCTCGAGCTCCGAGGCCAGCGCGCCCTCCTCGAAGGAGGAGTCCAGCAAGGCGTCGGCGAGGATGTCGAGCCCCTGTGCAAAGAAGCGGGCGCCGAGCACGAGGTGGTAGACGGTGCTGTCGTAGGAGGTCCAGGCGTTGATCTCACCGCCGGCCGCCTCGACGGCCGCGGCGATCTCCCCGAGCCCCCGCCGGCCCGTCCCCATGAAGAGCATGTGCTCGTGGACGTGGGCCAGCCCCCGCTCCGGCTCCAGCTCGTCGGCCGAACCCACCTTGACCCACATCTGCAGGGCCACCACCGCCGCGCTCGACGCGGGCTGCACCACGACGGTCAGCCCGTTGGGCAACACCTTCCACACCGGGGACGACCTCCCTTCCGAGCGAAATGGACGAACGCGGACGGCCGGGACCTCCGGGGAGGGCACCCGGGCGGGCGCCGGAGAGCAGGCAGGGCAAGCGAACGCCGCCGTCAGCCCGGCGAGCAGGAGCAGCCAGCGTCGCAGTCTCGCCTCCTCCGCGCCCCCGACTCGGTCGACGGGCCGCCTCGCCGTGCAGCACGTCCGGGCCGCGGTCACCGGGAGCGGCGTCCAGGAGCGCGACGCGGAGGCCAAGGTTCCATAGGGGAGCGATCTCTGTCAAGGCGCACGGCACGGGGACAATGTCGGATGAACTTGCTGGTTCTCACGAAATAGAATACCTTTGTCTACATCGACACTCCCACTGCGGGAGTGCGATCCGACGGCCCAGGACCGGATCATGAGCACGAGACCACCCTGGCGGGCCCCCTGGCGCGGCCTCCTCGTCCTGCTGGGGCTGCTGCTCGGCGGCGAGGGGAGCCTGGCGGCCAAGCCCGCCCCCTTCTCCCTGCAGCAGGCGAGCCCCCTGTTCAACGGCCCGGCCGCGGAGGCGTTCCGGGAGCGGCGATACGCCGACTCGGCCCGCCTGTTCGAGGCCTTCCTGGAGCAAGGGGGCGGCAGCCGGCGCGACGAGGCCCGGCTGCTGGCCGGCCTCGCCTGGGCGAAGGCCGGCGAGCCGACGCGCGCCCTCGCGCAGCTCGCGGGCCTGCCCGCGAAGCTCCCGCTGCTGGCCAGCTTCATCCACGGGCAGCGGGCCCGGCTGCTGCTCCAGCAGAAGCAGGCTTCGGCGGCGCTGGCCGAGCTGCAGCAGGCCCCGCGGGGCACACCCCTCGACCGGGAGCTGGACGTCCTGCGCGTCCGGGCCCTGCTCGCGGACGGCCAGCAGGAACAGGCCGCCCGGGCGGTCGCGCCCTTGCTGGACGGCGAGGGGGTGCGGGCCGAGATCCTCGAGCTGGGCGCCTCCATCGCCGAGGCCACGGGCAAGACCGAACAGGCCGCGAGCCTGCGCCGGGAGCTCTGGGTCAGCCAGCCCCTGAGCCAGGCCGCCCGCCAGCTCCCGCCCCCGGCGCGGGTGACCGCGGCCGAGCGGCTCCGCCGGGGACGGAGCCTGTACGACCGGCATCGTCACGACGAGGCCCTCCAGGAGCTCGGCGCGGCCCTCGCCGCGCAGCCGGCCCCCGCGGTCCGCTGCGAGGCGCTGTTCCTGCGCAGCCACACCCAGTTCAAGGCCCGGCGCTACAAGAAGGCCCTCGACGAGGTCGAGGCGTACCTCGCGGCCGGCTGCCCGACCCCGGCCGACAGCACCGAGAAGGCGCGGCTCCTCTACTATGCGGCCCGCTCGGCCGCACGCAGCGGCCAGCCCAAGGCGGCCATCCGCTTCTTCGACCGGATCGTCGCCGAGACGCCGGCGAGCTCCCTGGTCGACGACGCCTTGCTGCTCCAGGCCGAGGTGCTCCTCGATCAGGGAAAGCCGGCCGAGGCGCGCCGCGCCCTGCGCCTGGTGGTGGAGCGCTTCGACAAGGGGGACATGCTCGAGGAGGCCTGGTGGCGCCTCGCCTGGGAGCGCTATCGCGCCGGGGACCGCCGGGACGCGGCGCGGATCCTGCGCCAGGCCCTCGCCGCGAACGTGCGCGGCACGGAGTATTACAGTCGCGGGCGGCTGCGCTACTGGCTGGCGCGCATCCAGGGGCAGACCGGTGAACGACCCGCAGCCATCGAGGGCTACCGGCGGGTGATCCAGGAGGAGCCCCTCAGCTACTACGCGCAGCTCGCGGCGAACCGGCTGCGCGCCACCCACCCCCGGCACCTCACGGGGCTTCTGGCCCAGCCCGGCCCCGGCCGGGAGTGGACCTTCGCCCACCGCCCGCTCTTCGACCGCGACGGGTTCCGGCGAGGGATCCTCTTGCTCAGCCTCGGCCTGGGCGACGAGGCCCGACGGGAGCTCGAGGCCCTCGGCCTGCTCGACGGCACCAAGGAGGAGGAGCTGTGGCTGGCGGCCGTGCTCTTCGAGCGCGCCGGCATGCCGCAACGCAGCCACGACATCGCCCGCCGGCGGATCCCCGGCTTCCAGGATCACCCGCCCGACGCGACCCACGCCCAGCAGTGGCGGGTCGCCTACCCCCAGCCCTTCGCCCGCGAGCTCCAGGCGGCCGCGACCGAGGCCGGGGTGCCCGCCCCGCTGCTCTTCGGGCTGATGCGTGAAGAGTCGGGCTTCTCACCGACGGTGGTCTCCTACGCCCACGCGCACGGCCTGACCCAGCTCCTCGTGAAGACCGCCGAGGCCATGGCCCGGGGTCTGCAGGGGGTCACCGTCACGGAGCAGAGCCTGCGCAATCCGGCGCTCAACCTCCGTCTCGGCGCCCGCTACCTGGCGACCCTGCTGCGGCGCTTCCACCACCCGGCCCTGGCCGTCGCGGGCTACAACGCGGGCGGCGGCGCGGTGAGCCGCTGGCGGGAGCAGCACACGTCGCTCCACCCCGACGAGCTGGTCGAGGTGATCCCCTACGAGCAGACCCGCAACTACACCAAGCGCGTGCTCGAGGCCTACGGTCGCTATCGGTTCTTGTACGGCGAGGGCCCGGAGCGCTTCCTCGATCTGCCCTTGACCTTCGAGGAGGCCAAGGCCCGGGGGACGCGGCCCGCCCCCCGGGCGAAGCCGGACGCGCCCGGCAAAGGCTCCCCCGCGGGCCAGCAGGGCGGCAAGACCAAGGCCGGCAAGACTAAGGCCGATGGGACCAAGGCCGGCAAGACCAAGGCCGGCAAGACCAAGGCCGGCAAGACCAAGGCCGATGGGACCAGGGGCAGCAAGGCGAAGGCCCACGCGACCAAGGCCGATGGGGCCAAGGACACGGCGGGCAAGGCCCGGACCGCTTCCGGGAGGACCAAGGACACGGCCTCGGCCAGCAGGGCCAGGACCACTGGGACCAAGGACACGGCCTCGGCCAGCAAGGCCAGGGCCCGGATCACGGTCGACGACCCCGAGGACCTGCCGGTCCGGACACCCTCGCGCGGCTGACGCGTCCCCCTCCCCCTGCCGGCCGCCCCGACTGGACAACGCACCCAACCCTGGGCTACCCTGAGATGCTCGTCGCGGTCGGGGTGAGGCCTGGCCAGGGTCCGCGCCGGGGGCCTGCCGGAGCCTCTTCCCTCGTCGCCTCGAATAGTCTATTGTCAAGGTAGACATTTTGACGAGCCGCGTTTCGGACCGCAAGGGGGGGGATCCATGACCGAGAAGACCGCGCTGGACTGCTGCTACGACTGGGAGACCAAGACACCCGACCGGATCTGGCTGACCCAGCCGCTGGGGGGTGGACAGGTGCGGACCTTCACCTGGCGCCAGGCCCTCGACGAGGCGCGACGGATGGCGGCCCACCTGCGCTCCCTCGCGCTGCCACCCGGGAGCCACATCGCGCTCTTCTCGAAGAACAGCGCCTGGTGGGTGCTCGCGGACCTGGCCATCTGGATGGCCGGCCACGTCTCGGTCCCGCTCTTCGCCACCCTGACGCCGACGTCCATCCGGCAGATCCTCGAGCACAGCGAGTCCGTGCTGATCTTCATCGGCAAGCTCGACGGCTTCGCCGAGATGGAGCCGGGGATCCCCGAGGGGCTGCCCCGGATCCGCCTGCCCCTCGCCCCGGACACGGCCGGCGAGCGCTGGGAGGAGATCATCGCCCGCACCCCGCCCCTGGAGGGGCAGGTCCGGCGCGAGCTCGACGAGCTGGCGACGATCATCTACACCTCGGGCAGCACCGGCGTGCCCAAGGGGGCGATGCACTCCTTCGCGACCCTCTCCCGGCCGGCCCGCGGGATCATCGCGCTGCTCGGCATCCGTGACGACGACCGGATGCTCTCCTATCTGCCCCTCGCCCACGTCTTCGAGCGCTGGATCGGCGAGGTGACCACCCTCACCGGCGGCTACCAGCTCTTCTTCGCGGAGTCCCTGGAGACCTTCCAGCAGGACCTGCAGCGGGCCCGGCCGACTTTGTTCATCTCCGTGCCGCGGCTGTGGCTGAAGTTCCAGGCCGGGGTCTACAAGAAGATGCCCCCGGCCAAGCTCGCCCGCTTGCTGAAGATCCCCCTGCTCAACCGGATCGTCCGCAAGAAGATCCTCACCGCCCTGGGGCTGGACCAGATCCGCTTCGCGGGCTCCGGGTCCGCGCCCATCCCCGCGGAGCTCATCGCCTGGTACCGGGGGCTCGGGCTGGAGCTGCTCGAGGGCTACGGGATGACCGAGAACCTCTGCTACTCCCACCTCTCCCGACCGGGCCAGGTGCGGCCGGGCTACGTCGGCCAGCCCTACCCCGACGTCCAGCAGCGCATCAGCCCCGAGGGCGAGGTCCAGCTACGGGGACCGGGCAACATGCTCGGCTACTACAAGAACCCCGAGCTGACCCAGGAGGCCTTCACCGAGGACGGCTGGCTGCGCACGGGGGACCGGGGCGAGATCGACGAGATCGGCCGGCTCAAGCTGACTGGCCGGCTCAAGGAGCAGTTCAAGACGAGCAAGGGCAAGTACGTCGTGCCCGCGCCCATCGAGAACAAGCTGCTGCTGCATCAGGAGATCGAGCAGGCGGTGGTCTCCGGTAGCGGGATGGAAGCGGCCTACGCCCTGGTGCTGCCCTCGGAGACCGTCCGGGCCGAGCTGCGCCAGGATCCGGGGGCGAAGGAGCGTCTCGGCGCCCGCCTCGAGGAGATCCGCCGGGAGGTCAACGGCGGCCTGGACCACCACGAGCAGCTCCAGTTCCTCGCGGTGACCAATGACGAGTGGACGATCGAGAGCGGGATCCTCACGCCGACGATGAAGATCAAGCGGCAGGCGATCGAGGGCCGCTACGGCGAGCAGGTCCCGAGCTGGTACGCGACCCGGCAGACGATCGTCTGGCTGTAGCCACGGACGGAGGAAGGTCACGGTGCCCTCAGCGCCCATCGGCAGGATCCTCGCCCCCATCGACTACTCGGCGACCTCGGCCACGGTGCTCGACGCGGCGCGCGAGCTCGGCCGGGGTCTCGGCGCCGCCGTCGACATCCTGCAGGTCCTCGATCGCGAGGAGCTCGGCGGGCACTCCTTCGCCGCGCCCTCACCCCCCGAGCCGGGCCCGACGCCTGGCCGCGAGCGGCTGCGCAACCTGCTCGCCACCGGCCCCGTGGCCGAGACGATCCTCCGCCTCGCCCAGGGCTACGACCTCGTGGTCATCGGGCTCAACGCCAGCACGACGCTCTCCTGGCTCTCGCCGGACAACGTCACCGCCCGGGTGCTCCGGGAGGCCAGTTGCCCCGTGCTCACCGTGCGTGGCCCCCGGCGGGAGCGGACCGCCGCGACCCGGGCCAGCTCCCGGCCACGTCTGGTGACCCTGCGCGACGGCACGACCGCCCTGCTGCGGCCCATCACCCCCGCGGACCGGCAGGCCCTGCAGCAGGGGCTCCAGGAGCTCTCCGAGACCTCGCGCTACCGCCGGTTCCTCAGTCCCCTGGCGACCCTCTCCGAGGCGAAGCTGCGCTACCTGACCGAGATCGACTACCTCGATCACATGGCCTGGGGGCTCGGCGATCCCGCCAGCGGCGCGGGCTGGGGGATCGGCCGCTACGTGCGGCTGACCGACGAGCCGACCGTGGCCGAGCCCGCGATCGCGGTGATCGACGCCCGGCAGCGCCGGGGGATCGGCACCCTGCTGCTGGACGCCCTGTGCCGCTCGGCCGCAGCCAACGGCATCGACACCTTCCGCTCCTTCGTGCTCGAGGAGAACACGCCGGTGCTGACCCTGCTGCGCAACCTCGGCGCCGACCCGCAGCCCGCGGAGCCCGGGGTGCTGCGCGTCGATCTGCCCGTGGTGGGGACTTCGCGGGAGCTCGCCGGCTCCCTCACCGGACGCTTCTTCGATGCGGTGGCCAAGCAGGACATCACCCGGCTGCTGGCGCGCTTCTTCGAATAGGGCGAAGACGACCGGTCGCCACCAGACCTGCCGATCGGGCTGTTGGATTCACCCCACCCGGTCACCCCGCAGGCCACCTCGCGGCGCCGCACATCGCCCTGGACCTCGGACCACCGGGCTGCCAGGATACCCCGGTCGATTCGCGCGGCCGACCGACCGGCCCCCGAGTCCCGGCCGGCGCGCAGGAGGAGCGAGGTTGTCGACGGACGAGACGAAGCTGGTCCAGGGGACGCGTCCCCCCGGATCGCCCACCCCCCGGACGCCGCGCGCCACCCTGGAGGAGCTGCGCCAGCCGGCGGCGCAGCTCCTCGCCGAGGTCGTCCACGTCCCCTTCGGCCAGGAGGTGCGGCTGCCGCACGCGTTCGCCCGGGCCGCGGTGGAGGGTCTGTTCGCCATCCTGCGCATCCCGGGCCAGGTGCACGAGGGCCCCGCGGACCCGGCGACCGCGGGCCTCGCCCTGGCCGCGGGGGAGTGGGCCCTGCGGATCCCCGAGCGTTGCCGGCTCAATCCGCCCCTGCTGATCGGCGGTGACCCGCGCCGCCTCGCCGGCGACCGGGTCCACGTCTACCCCCGGGACACGGTCCGGCTCGACCTCCGCTACGTCCGCTGGCTGCTCAGCGCGCTCGAGGCCGTCAAGCCCGACGAGCTCGACCCCACGGGCCGGCCCTATCCCTGGGTCCCCCCGAGCAGCCGCCTCGAGCGGCTGGCCACCGCGGCGCCGGAGGAGGAGGACGTGACCATCCTCGGCCACGACGAGCCGCCGCCGCCCCTGCCGACCGCGCCGCCCGTGCCCAACACCCCCCCCATCGCCGACGCGCAGATCCACGGCTGGCACGACGAGCTGAGCCGGCTCGCGGGCTTCTCCGGCCTCCCGCTCCAGCTCGTGCGGGGCGCCGACAACCAGCTCGGCTTCACCGGAGGACGGATCTGGCTCGCCGCCGGGCTGGCCCCCCGGCGCGTGCGGCTCGTCACCTGTCCCAACTCCGACCCGGCCGAGATCCTCGCGACCATCGTCCACGAGCTGGCCCACGGCCTGTGCCGCACCACGGGGCACGGTGCGGACTTCCAGCGGACGATGCTGACACTGGCGGACCGCCGCTGGGGCGAGCGCTGGTTCGCGGGCGCCCGGACCCAGATCGGCGAGCGCTGCGCCCTGGTCGATCGCTGGCTGGCCTGCGGCATCCGGGCCGCCCTCCGAGACGAAGGTACCCCACCCCTGCCCGTCACGGACGAGGAGGAGGGGCTGCTGCGGGTCGTCACCCGGATCCGCCGGCTGCGGGAGCTGGCCGCGGACCAGCTCGGCCTGCCCGAGGCCATCGTGGCCACCGCGATGGCCAACGACCTGGTCACCCTGCACGGGCTGAGCCACTACGGGGTGCGCACCGACGCGATCGCCGAGGACGAGCTGTGCGACCGCTGGGTCGTGATCACCGGCGACGGCGTCTGGCGCCGGGACCTGGCGCACTGGATCGCCCGGGCCTGCGACGTCTTCTCCCTGGCCGTCCAGAAGACCCGGATGCACTTCTTCGGTCGCTACGCCGACGTGGTCCAGGCCGAGTACCTGTACGAGATCACCGCGGGCCGCATCGAGCGCGAGGCGGAGCACCACCTGGTGCGCTGGCGGGCCGATCGGGAGCGCGTCGGCCATGGCGAGGCCGTGAAGGAGCGCGTCAGCTTCTGCGACTCGGCGGCCGCGGAGTTCCACCGCAAGCTGGAGCGGATCCTGCACGAGGAGCGCTCGGCCGAGGACCGGGACGCGCGGGGACGGTCCGGCTGGGACCGCCGACCGACCCTCGAGGTCGCGACCGAGTTCGCGGGCCGGGAGCACCGCCGCCGTGGACTCTCCTGGGGGAGCGCCACCCGGCGGGCCACCCGGGAGAACTCGGCCGGGCGGGAGCTCGGCCGCTCCCTCGAGGTCGTCCGGGGGATCGCCTCACCCGCCACGGCCCCCCGCCAGCTCCCCCCCGCTCGCTGATCCGGCTAGTACCTCACCACAGCGAAGATGACCGGTCGATCATCTGGTGGCGACCGGCCTCCGCGCCAGTCGCGCAGGTGCCGGCGGTCGGGTGGCCCCGGGAGGTTTCCCTCCCGGGGCTCCCACAGATCCGGACGTGCTCGATTCGAGCATCCGGCTCCTCGTGGAGTGGATTCGCTACGCGTGGTTGCACGCTGGAACTCGGATCCGCTCCGGGGAAAGCGGGAAACGAGCTATAAGCTGCTTGAAGCGCTCCCATCTCATGGGACGTCTTCCTCCCCGACGGTTGAGCCAGCCCCGCCAGATGCGCTCGAGCGCACAGCGAAAGCGTTTCA
>JAVEVO010000224.1:0-9513 GCA_034005005.1 Myxococcota bacterium | reverse complement strand
CACCAGTACCATGGCACCACCGCCGGCGCCCAGCCCGACTGGGAGGCCGAGGAGCGTGGCCCCGCCGTCTTCTACACCATCACCCTGGCTGCGGCCGCCTCCCTGACGGTCACCCTGACGGCCGAGGAGGAGTGGGACACCTACCTGTACCTGCTCAAGGGCGACTGCGGCGCCCTCGAGGAGGTCGCGTCCAACGACGACTACTACGGCGGCGGGGGCTGGGAAGAGGACTGGGACGTCCCCACGGCCTCCCAGATCGCGATCGGCGCCCTGGAGCCGGGAGAGTACCAGGTGGTGGTCTCCGGCTACGACGAGGAGGCCTTCGGCGGCTACTTCCTGCGCACGGCCTTCGGAGCCAAGTCCGAGTGCGGCGACGGGGTCTGCGACGAGACCTTCGAGGACTCCTACGTCTGCCCCGCGGACTGCACCTGCGGCAACGAGGAGTGCGAGGCCGACGAGGGGGAGACCATCGAGACGTGCCCGCGGGACTGCGTCGTCTGCGGCGACGGGGTGTGCACCGAGGACTGGGAGAGCTCCTGGAGCTGCGAAGAGGACTGCACCTGCGGCAACCGCGAGTGCCAGCCCGACCGGGGCGAGACCCACGACAACTGCGCCAGCGACTGCCCCCTCTGCGGCGACGACGTGTGTGAGCGGCCGCTGGGCGAGAACCACGACAACTGCGCGGACGACTGCCCTGCGCCCCCGGCCAACGACACCTGCGCCAGCGCCGTGACGATCACCGCCTCCGGCGAGCAGAGCGTCTCCGGCACCACCATCGGCGCGGTCCCGGACCTCAGCGCCATGCGGGGCGGCGACGTCTACTACACCTTCACCCTCGGCGCGGAGGCCGCGGTGACCGCCACCGTCACCAGCGACCCGGCCTGGGACACCTACCTGGTCCTGCTGAAGGGGAGCTGCGACGCCCTGGAGACCGTCGTCACCAACGACGATTTCGACGGCTTCGGCTCGGGCAAGTCGCGCGTGGCCAAGGTCCTGGCTGCTGGTACTTACTTCCTGGCAGTGGACGGCTTCGGCAACGACGACTTCGGCCCCTTCGACCTCGCGGTGGTCTTCGGCGAAGCCCCCGTCTGTGGCGACGGCACCTGCAACGAGGCCTTCGAGACCTGGCAGACCTGCCTCGAGGACTGCCCGGCCCCCATCGTCTGCGGCAACTACATCTGCCAGGAGGGGGAGACCGCGGAGAGCTGCGCGTCCGACTGCCCGACCTGCGGCAACCAGCTCTGCGAGTCGTGGCTCGGCGAGAGCAAGGCGAGCTGTGGCGACGACTGCCCCGGCGCGCCGACGAACAACACCTGCGACAAGGCGACCGTCCTGGCCCTGGACGGCGTCGCGGTCAACGGCACGACCATCGCCGCGACCACCGAGTACAAGCCCCGCACGCGCGGGCCCGACGTGTACTACAAGTTCAGCCTGCCGGCCGACTCGCCGATCACCCTGCTCATGGCCACCGACCCGGCCTGGGACACCTACCTCTTCCTGCTGAAGGGGACGTGCGACGGCTACGAGGAGGTCGCCTACAACGACGACTCCGGCGGCATCGGCAGCGGCCGATCGATGATCTCCAAGGAGACCCTCGCCGCGGGCGACTACCTCGTCGTGGTCACGGGCTACAAGGTCAGCACCGTCGGCCCCTTCACCCTGACGGGCAGCACCGTCTACACCGAGCCCGAGGACTCCGGGGACGAGTGGGACGACGAGTACGACGACGAGTGGGACTACTGACGGTCCGGCTCGTCCGCGGGCTCAGCCTTTTCTGAGCACGGCCCGCCAGCCCCCCTCCGCCAGCTCCGGCAACGCCACCCACCCCTCCTCCACCTGCAGCCGGTAGGCCGGCTCCCGGGCACCCTGCGGCCACAGCTCCAGCAGCCCGACCCCCGCGGCCAGCCCGCTGAGCTGCAGCCCCGGCGCGCCGGGCGGCTCCACCACCAGCTCCAGCTCCGGCACCCCGCCCAGGCCCAGCCGGGCCAGGTCCACCCGGGCCCAGGCCAGCCCCCGGTCGAGGCGGTGGACCGTCAGCCGGGGCGGATCGGCCGTGTACGCGAGGTCGACCTCGCCGAAGCGCCCGGTCTGGCGCAAGGAGAGCCGCAGCCAGTAGGCGCGGTCGTATCGGGGGTGGTTGGTGCGGAAGGAGACCCGCGCCGGCAGCGCGACCCGCTGGCTCCTGGCGAACAGCTCCACCGCCGCGGGGAGCGAGTCCTCGACGAGCTGCAGGGTGTGGCCGCCGCGCGGCGGGGCGATGAGACGATGGTCCGAAAGTCCCAGACGAGCCGCGGCATCAGCCAGCAGGCGGGACTGGGCGAAGGGGCTGACGGGATCGTCGCGGGCGTGGATCAGCAGCACCGGGAGGTTGCGGGCGTTGGCCGGGAAGTGCAGGACGCTGTACCGCTCCCCCTCGGCGACGCTGCCGAGGATCCGCCCGACGTAGGTCGACATGTCGTAGAGGCTGTCGCCGTAGAACGCGGCGATCGCGGCGAAGCGATCGGGGAAGTGGTAGCCGATCTGCAGGGCGCCGGCCCCGCCCATGGACACGCCCGTGAGGAAGACCCGCGTGGGGTCCACGGGCAGCTCCCGGGAGACCAGCTCCAGGGCCTCGAGGACCCCCTCCTCGGCCTGGCGGGTGTACAGCACGTTGCCCCGCGTCGCCGGGGTCAGGACGAGCCAGCAGCGCTGCGCGGCCTCGGCGAGCAGGGCCGAGTGGGCGAAGGAGAAGGGGTTGCCGTTCCAGCCGGGGAGCGCGACCACCAGGGGGAGCCGCGTCGCGAGGGAGCAGCCGTCCGGGACGAAGACCGTGAGCTGCTGGTCGCTGCCGTCGACCTCGCTGACGAAGGAGCGCTGGAGCAGACCTCGCCGCAGGACGGTGGGCTGGCCGAGGGCCGGCTCACCCTGCCAGCGCACGCCGCCGTGGTGGCGGGCGATGACGACCTCCACTGCGAGGACGTTGACCCCGCGGACGAAGGGCAGGGGCCCCGGCACGAAGACGGGCGCGTTGGGCGGCTGGCGCGCGCCGAGGGGCTGGCCGTTGAGGTAGGCGACCGTGCGGCCGGGGCGGTTGCCGAGGTCGAGCGCGAGGCTGACGGGGTCGACCCCGGCCGGCAGGGTGAAGGACCGGCGCAGCCAGACCCGCTCCTCCTTGGGGGCGCGGGGCAGCAGCAAGGTGGCCGGCAGGTCGACCGTCCGCCAGCCGCGGTCGTCGAGCCCAGGCCGCGCACCGCCGGCGAGCGGCCCGACCCGGTAGCGCCAGCCCTGGCCGAGCGCGATCCGGCCCGCGGGGAGCAGCCCAGGGGCCGAGTAGGCCGCCGGGACCATGGCCTCGGCCGGGGCATCAGGAGACTCCGCCGGCGCGGGCGGAGACGCCGGAGAGCGGGCGCCACCGACCGTGTCGGCGAGGGCACTGCTGGCTCGGGGCGCCCCCTGGTCCGCCGGTGCCCCCGCGTCCGCGGGTGCCCCCGCGTCCGCAGGCGCCGGGAGCGGCCGGGGTCCCCCCCCCGGTGCCACGCGGTCTGTTGGCGTAGGGGGCGAGGCGGCCGGCCCTCTGCTCGGCGTCGCGGCGCAGCCGAGCAGGGACAGCGCCAGGACCAGCCGCCCGGCCCCCGGCAGAGGGCCAGCACCGGGTGACCGCGGCCAGCGAGCAGCAGGAGCCTTCGAGGTGCCCATGGGGGGATCCTGAGCCGAACCCGGGCGGGATGCAACCGGGGGCCGCCACGCCGACCGGCCCGGACGGGCTTGCGGACCACGCCCGGCCAGGGGACGAGCGCGGCCGCGACGCGGCCCCTCGACATCCCCGCCCCACCGTGCTTCACTTTCGCCCTGGACCGGCAGGGGAGCGCAGCGGGATGGTGAGCCCGGGGAAGAGCAGCCTGGCGCTGGGTGCCGTGCTGCCTCGTCCCCTGGTCCTCGGGACGGCCTGCTTCGCCCTCGGCATCGGCCTCGACCGCTGGTCGACCCCCCCGCCCTCCTTGCTCCTCCTCCTCGCCGCGCTGGGGCTCGGCGGGGCCGCGCTGATCGCCGGGCGGGGCCGCGGCCGGCTGCCCCTGCTGGGGCTGCTGCTCGCCTCGGCGGTCCTCCTGGGCGCCGGCGCCCACGCCATCCGCCACCGCCTCCCCCTGGCGGCCGACCACCTGCTGCGGCTGCCGCCCGGCCCGGTGACCCTCATCGGCGACCTCGTCGAGGGCCCCTGGACGGGCGCCGAGGGGCGGCAGCGCTTCCTGCTCGAGGCCCGCTGGGCCCGCCGGGAAGGTCAGCCCACCTGGCAGCAGGTCTCGGGCGGGGTGAGCCTCACCCTCGCCGGCCGGCCACCCTGGACCTTGCTCGCCGGGGACCGGGTGCTGGTGGGCGGGGAGCCACGCGCCCCCCGGGGCTACGGCAACCCCGGCTGCCTCGACCTGGGCGCCCTGCTCGCGGTGCGGGGGGCGGCCGCCACCCTCTTCGCCCCGCAGCCCGAGGCCGTCGTGCTGCTGCAGCGGGGCCAGGGGCTGACCTCCGCGCTGGCCCGGCTGCGGGCGACCGTCGCCACGGCCATCGACCGGGGAGTCGCCGACCCCCAGGCCCGGGAGCTCGTGCGCGGGCTCGCCCTGGGGGACGCGGGCGGCCTCTCCCTGGAGGTGCGCGACGCGATGGCCGCCACCGGCACGGCCCACCTGATCGCCCTGTCGGGCGGCAACGTCGCGCTGGTCGCCCTCGTCGCCCACCTGCTCTGCTCCTGGCTCTTGCGACGCCGCCCGCGGCTGCTGCTGATCCTCGCCGCGGAGCGCTGGGCCGCGTGTGGCACCATCGTCGCCGTCATCCTGTACACCCTGCTGGTCGGCGCGCAGATCCCCACGGCCCGGGCCGCGGTGATGACCGTGACCTTCCTCCTCGCGGGCCTGGTCGGACGCGCCCGGGACCTGCCCACCGTCTTCGCCCTCGCGGCCTTGCTGCTCCTCGCCAGCACCCCCGCCTCCCTCTTCGACCCGTCCTTCCAGCTCTCCTTCCTCGCGGTCCTCGCCCTGCTCCTCGGCGTCCCCCGGCTGCTCCGGCCGCTGCAGGCCTGGCGGCCCCCACCCGACACCTCCTGGTGGCGGCCGGTGGCCTTGCGCTGGCGGGGCGCAGAGGCGGTAGCCGTGGCCTTCGCCGCGTGGCTCGGGACCGGGCCGGTGGTGGCCTTCCACTTCCAGCAGCTCTCCCTGATCTCGCCCCTGGCCAACCTGCTCGTGGTCCCCCTGGTGAGCCTGGTGCTCTTCCCGCTGGCCGCCTCCCTGCTGGTGCTGGCGCCCCTCTGCCCACCCCTCGCCGGGGTCGTGGCGGGGCTCGCGGGCCACGCGGGCGAGGCGACGGCCTGGCTCAACGTGCAGCTCGCGCAGGTCCCCGGCGCCGCGGTCGCGGTCCCCTCCCCCTCGCCCTTCCTCTTCTTGCTGCTGCTGGTGGCCCTCGGGGGCCTCGGCGTCCTCCCCCCCGGCCGGCGACGCCGGCTCGCCCTGGCCGGGCTGGTCGCGGCCGGGCTCGCCTGGGGTGCGCCCTTCCTCCGGGATCGCGTGCGGACGGACGCGACCGCCACCCTCCTCGACGTCGGCCAGGGTGACGCGACCCTGCTGCGACTGCCGGGCCCCTTCACCGTGTTGGTCGACACGGGCGGGACGCAGACGGGAGGCGACGACGTCGCCCGGCTGGCCCTGCTCCCCTGCTTGCGGCAGGCCCGAGTCGGCCGGCTCGACCTGCTCGTGATCACCCACCCCCACCCCGACCACTACATGGCCGCCAGCCACCTGCTCGCGACCATCCCCGTGGGCGAGGTCTGGCTGCCGGCCGGGGAGGAGCCGGAGGCCGAGGGAGCGCCTGGCTTCGCCCACCTGCTCGCGGAGCTGCAGCGGCGACAAATCCCCGTGCGGCGAGTGGACCGGGACACCCCTCCCCGGTCGGCCGGCGCGGCCCGCCTCGCCGTGCTCCATCCGCCCCCGGGCGGTGGCGGCCTGGCCGGCAACGACCGCTCCATCGTCCTCTCCCTGCGGCTCGGCGAGTCCTCCTTGCTGCTCCCCGGCGACCTGGAGCACGCGGGCGAGGAGCTGCTGCTCGCCTGGGCCGCGCCCGGGGACCTCCGCCACGAGGTGCTCAAGGTGGCCCACCACGGGAGCCTCACGGCCAGCGGCGAGGCCTTCCTCGACGCGGTCGGCCCCCGCGTGGCCTTCTTCCCCCTCGGCCACCGCAACCGCTACGGGTTCCCGCACCGCCCGGTCTGGGAGGCCTTCGCCCGTCGGTCGGTAGGGCGCTACCGCGCGGACGTGCACGGCGCGCTGACCTACCACCTGCGCCCCACCGGGGGTGAGCTGGAGAGCTTCCGCCCCCTCCCTCCTGAGTAGCCCAAAGGTCATCGTCTTCGAGCTTGCTCGGGAGAAAATGCCTCTTCGAATGCCGGGATTTCGACTAGTCCCTCGACACAGCGAAGATGACCGGTCGAATAGCTGGTGGCGACCGGCCTCCGCAGGGTGGCGACCGGCCTCTGCGCCGGTCGCTTTGCTCCTCTGCCCGCCAGGGCCAGGATCTGAAGGGGGAGGAGGCTGGTGCCGGCGCGGAGGCCGGCACCCACCCGGCAGCAGGCAACCAGTCGAAATCCTTGTGACAGTGGACTAGAATAAAACCAAGGTCACCCGGGACAAGCGCGCACCGAGCTGCTAAGCTGGACCGCTGCCGGGAGGTCTGGTCTCCCTGGAGGAGGAGCACGTGGCCGAGTCCAACGCCGCGCGACGGCCCTTCGTGGCCATCGACTTCGAGACCGCGGATCCCGAGAAGGACAGCGCCTGCGCGGTGGCTCTCGTGCGCGTGGAGCAGGGCGCCATCGTCGCCCGGGCCCACCGCCTGATCCGGCCGCCCCGGTCCGATTTCCACTTCACCCACATCCACGGGATCACCTGGGAGCAGGTGCGCGACGAGCCGCCCTTCGGGGAGGTCTGGCCCACCCTGACGCCGCTGCTGGACGGGGTCGACTTTTTGGCAGCGCACAACTCGGGCTTCGACGAGGCCGTGCTGACGACCTGCTGCCGGGCCGCAGGCCTCCTCCCCCCCCCGCTCCCCTTCGTCTGCACCGTGCAGCTCGCGCGCCGCACCTGGAGCCTCTACCCCACCAAGCTCCCCGACGTCTGCCGGCACCTCGGCATCTCCCTCAACCACCACGACGCGCTCTCGGACGCGGAGGCCTGCGCCCGGATCGTCATCGCCGCCCGCTGCTGGGGGGACCACCTCCGGGCCTGAGGCTTGACTTCGCCGGTGCTCCGGCTACACGCATCGCCATGAGCATCTCGGCCGAGCGATTGCAGGCTTGCGTGGGGAGCCGGCGGACCTTCGCGATCATCTCCCACCCCGACGCCGGCAAGACCACCCTCACGGAGAAGCTGCTGCTGTACGGCGGAGCGATCCACCTCGCCGGCTCGGTCAAGGCGAAGCGGGCGCGCCGCGCTGCGCTCTCCGACTGGATGGAGATCGAGCGAGAGCGCGGGATCTCGGTGACGACCTCGGTGATGCAGTTCGTCTACCAGGGGATCCACATCAACCTGCTGGACACCCCCGGGCACAACGACTTCTCCGAGGACACCTACCGGACGCTCGCCGCGGCGGACTGCGCGGTGATGCTCATCGACTCGGTCAAGGGCGTCGAGCCGCAGACGATCAAGCTGTTCCAGGTCTGCCGGCTGCGGCAGATCCCCATCGTCACCTTCATCAACAAGATGGACGCCTTCGGCCGGGAGCCCATGGACCTGCTCGACGAGATCGAGAAGGTCCTCGGCATCCCCACCACCGCGGCGAGCTGGCCCGTGGGCAGCGGCCCCAACTTCCAGGGCGTCTTCGACCGGTGGAGCCGCACCTTCCGGCACTTCGAGAAGGCCGACGCGGGCTCCCGCCGGGCGCCCATGACCGTCACGAGCATCGACGATCCGGGGCTGCGCCAGGCCCTCGGGGCGAGCTGGCACGACCGGCTGCTGGAGGAGATGGACCTCCTCGACGGCGCGGGCGACCTCTTCGACCGGGAGCGCTTCCTCGCGGGTCAGGTGACCCCGGTCTTCTTCGGCTCGGCGATGAACAATTTCGGCGTCGAGCCCTTCCTCGAGCACTTCGTCGAGCTGGCCCCCGCGCCGCGCGGCCGCCGGACCGAGAGCGGCCTGATCGAGCCGGCCTCCCCCTTCTTCTCGGGCTTCGTCTTCAAGATCCAGGCGAACATGGACCGCAACCACCGGGACCGGATCGCCTTCTTCCGGATCTGCAGCGGCCGCTTCGAGCGAGGCATGGAGGCCCTGCACGTCCGCACCGGCCGCACGCTCACCCTCTCCCGGCCGCTGATGTTCCTCGCGCAGGAGCGGACGGTGATCGAGGAGGCCTACGCCGGCGACATCGTCGGGCTGTGGGACGCGGGCGCCCTGCGCATCGGCGACTCGCTGTCGACGGGCCAGCCGGTGGAGTACGAGGGGATCCCCCGCTTCTCGCCGGAGCACTTCGTGCGGGTGCGGCTGGCCGACCCGACGCGGCGCAAGCAGCTCCAGAAGGGCCTCGACGAGCTCTCCGAGGAGGGCGCGGTGCAGATCTTCCAGGACCGGCAGCGGCTGGCCCGGGACCCGATCCTCGGCGCGGTCGGCACCCTGCAGTTCGATGTGATCAAGCACCGGCTGAAGTTCGAGTACAACGTCGACGTGCTCTACGACGCGCTGAGCTTCCAGTACGCCCGCTGGGTGGAGGGCCCGGGCTTCGACCCTGCGGCCCTCGAGCGCCAGAGCTGGACCACCTCGTGCGTGCTGGATGCCGAGGGGCGCCCGGTGGTGCTCTTCGAGAACGAGTGGAACCTACGCCGGGCGGTGGACGACAACCCCCAGCTCAGCTTCATCGCCTCGGTCCAGCCGGCCCGGCGGGGTCGGGCCGCGAGCTGAGCCGGCGGCCCGGCGGCGGCCGATCCCGCGGGGAGGCTCGCCCGGAGCCGGGGGTCGGGGCTACTCGCCCCGGTAGGGCCCGGAGATCAGATCGGCGCCGACGGGCCCCTTGTAGGTGCTCGCCTCCACGTCGTCGACCCGCACGTCGAGCTTCTTGCGCTCCAGCGTGATGTCCCCCAGGCGGACCTCCTGGCGCTCGCCCACGGTGACCGGGATGATCTTGTCCTCGTAGCCGAGCTTCTTGATCGTGAGCTGGTACTTGCCCGGCGGCAAGGGCTGCGGGACGCTCTGCGCGTCGAGATAGCGCTCGATGCTGAACATCCCCAGGGTGTCGGAGATCAGCAGGTCCGTGGGGGGCACGGTCTCGATGGCGGCGCCGCGAATGGGCTGCTGGGAATCGTCGAGGACGCGCCCCTTGAGCGCGGCCTGGCCGCAGCCCAGGCTGCTCATGGCGCCGAGCACCACCAACGCGGACATGGTCAGCCAGGACGTGAAGGCCCGGGACAGAGCCTGCTGCATGATCGTCTCCTCCAGGTCCGGCCCGGCTCGCGAGCCGGGCGCCCCCCAAGTGTCTCAGTGTACCAATCCCGCCGGCCGGTGCCAGAGA
>JAVEVO010000223.1:0-9555 GCA_034005005.1 Myxococcota bacterium | reverse complement strand
AGGCCGACCGCGTCCAGGCCCTCGACGACGAGCTGACGCAGCTCCGGGCCCAGGCCGACCGCGTCCAGGCCCTCGACGACGAGCTGACGCAGCTCCGGGCCCAGGCCGACCGCGTCCAGGCCCTCGAGGACGAGCTCGAGCGGCTCCGGGCCCAGGCCGACCGCGTCCCGGCCCTCGAGGACGAGCTCGAGCGGCTCCGGGCCCAGGCCGACCGCGTCCCGGCCCTCGACGACGAGCTGACGCAGCTCCGCACCCAGGCCGACCGCGTCCCGGCCCTCGAGGACGAGCTCGCGCGGCTCCGCACCGAGGCCGAAGGCCTCCGGGCCGTCGCGGACACGGTGCCGCAGCTCCGGGAGCAGGCCGACCGCCTCGGCACGGTGGAGGAGGAGCTGGCCCGGGCACGCACCGAGCGGGACGATCTCCGCCAGCGGGAGCAGCAGCTCCGGGAGCAACTGGCTCGCCCCTCCGCGCAGGAGGAGTCGCTGCACGCCGAGCTCGAGGCGATCCGTGGCAGTCTGCTGGGCCAGGAGGAGCTGCTCCGGGAGCTGACCGAGCTGCGCGAGGTGTCCGCCACCCAGCGCCAGGAGACCGCCAGCCTGCTCGAGGACAAGGCGCTCCTCGTGCAGCGCATCGCCAACCTCGAGGAGGCGAGGCAGGAGCTGCTCGCCTGGCGCGAGGCCGCCGGGGAGGAGCGCAACCGTCAACAGCTCGCCGCGGCCACGGAGGAGGAGGCTCGCCGGTTGCAGGAGCTGGAGCAGACCCGGGAGCAGACCCGCGCCCGGCTCACCACCCTGGAGGCCGAGCTGCTGGGCCTGAGCGATCGCCATCACGAGCTGGACGATCAGCAGGCCGAGCTGAACACCCGCAACGAGGAGCTGGCGAGCGCGGTGGTGGCCTTGCGCGAGCGGGTCACCGCTCGCCAGGCCGAGATGGACCTGCTCACCGCGCTCGAGGAGGCCAACGCCGAGCAGGTCACCCTGCAGCAGGCGCTCCAGGAGGCCCGGCAGCGTCAGGCCGAGCTGGAGCAGCAGCAGGCGGACTTCGCCCAGGAGCAGGAGGTGCTCCGCGCGCAGCAACAGCAGGCCGGTGAGGGGCAGCATCGAGCCGAGGCCGAGCTGGCGCAGCGAGCCGAGGAGCTGCTCCAGGTGCGTGTCCGGGAGCAGGAGCTGCGCCAGAACCTCGCCGAGCTGGCCGAGCGGCACGGGCAGCGGACGGAGGAGCTGCAGGAGCTGCAAGAGCACCTGCGGCAGGCCCACGCCCGCCAGGGGGAGCTGGAGCAGGAGCTGGCGGAGGCCCGGTCCACGGTCCCCCCGGCCGCGGCCACGCCCGACCCGGAGCTCGCGCAGCAGGCCGCCCTGGCCGCCGCCCAGCTCGCCGAGCTGACCACGCAGCTCGCGGCGCAGACGGCCCTCGCCGAGGACCAGGCCGGCCGCCTCGCGAAGCTGGGCGAGGAGCTCGAGGCGACGCAGCGGACGAAGCAAGAGCAGGAGCAGCGCCTGGCCGAGATCGAGCAGCAGCTCGCGGCGGCGCGCCGCGACGACGAGGTTCTGAGCGCGCAGCAAGCCGAGCTGGCCGCGGCCCAGGAGCTGGTCCGCAGCCTGCAGGAGCGGGAGCGCGAGCTGACCGCGGCGCTCGCCGACGTCCGCACGCAGCAGGCCACGCTCACGGAGCAACTGGCCGCCGTGACGGCGGCGGCCACCGCGACGGCGGAGGCGCAGGCGGCCACCGCCAGCCCGGCCGAGCTGGAGGAGCTCCAGGCCCGGGCCGAGGAGCTGGAGCAGCAGCTCGTCTCGGCCCGGGGAGAGCTGGAGTACACCCGCGAGGACAGCGCGGCCAAGCTCGCCGACCTGGAGCGGGCACGGCAGGAGGAGCTGAGCCGGGCCGAGACGCTGGAGCACGAGAAGCAGGGGCTGGCGGGAGAGCTCCGGGGCCTGCGCCGCGAGATGGACTTCAGCCGCCAGCGCGTCGAGGAGCTCGAGGCCGAGCTGGAGGAGCAGGAGAGACAAGCCCAGGAGCAGGCCACGCTCCTGACCGAGAAGCTCGCGGCCCTCGAGGCGGCCGTCGCGGCGCGCCCCGCCGCCGCCGCCGGCGAAGCGGCCCCCGCGGCGGCGGGCGGCCCGACGAGCCTCGGCCTGGAGCAGCAGCAGCAGCTCACGGAGTTCATCACCGCGGTCAACGACACCCTCTCGGGCTTGCGCAACTCCTTCCAGGAGCTGGAGGCCTTCGTCGGCGGGGTCTCCTCGGGAGTCGAGATCCTCCGCGACCCGGGCGAGACGGAGCGGGAGCTGTTCAAGGCGATCCAGAAGGGGCTCGGCGAGCTGGAGAACTCGGGCAACGTCGAGGAGATGGAAGAGCGCATCCGCCGGGCCGTCGAGGACACCAACGAGCTCAAGAAGAAGATCCGGGCCTTGCGGGATGGGCTGCTGGCCTGAGCCACCCCGGGGGCGCGGCGGTGCGACGGCCGGGGAGGTCCGTCGCCCGGGAGAGGTGCGGCTGACCCGCCGCACCTTCCTCGGCGCGGCTGCCGCGGCCGGCGGCGGGCTCTTGCTGGCCTCGCCCTGGCTCGCCGCCTGCTCGTCGGGGAGCCCCGTGGCGCCAGGCCCCGCGAGCGCGGCCCCGCCCCCCCCGCGCCCCGCGACTCCTCCCCCGGCGGGGCCCGGCGGCGCCTCCCGGGAGCAGCCCGCGGTCTCCACCGTGGTCCTGGCCCGGGATCCCGCCTTGCTCGGCGCGGGCGGCAGCGTCCAGACCGAGGGGCTGCGCCGCTTGCTCTTCGCCGGGCTGATGCGGCTGACCGGGGCCGCGGACCCGGCCGCGGCCTGGCGGAGCCTGGTCGGCCCCGGGAAGCGGGTCGGTCTGAAGGTCAACTGCCTGGCCGGGAAGGGACTTTCGACTCATCCGGAGCTGGTCCAGGCGGTGATCGACGGGCTCACCGGAGCCGGGGTCCGGCCCCGGGACATCCTCGTCTGGGACCGCAGCGACCACGACCTCAGCCAGGCCGGCTTCCGGATCAACCGCCAGGGACCCGGCGTCCTGACCCTGGGGACCGAGGGCGCCTACGAGTCGCGGATCTCCGAGGCCGGCGCGGTGGGCGGCTGCCTCTCCCGGCTGCTCACGGAAGGCTGCGACCTGTTGATCAACCTGCCGGTACTCAAGGACCACGACCTCGCGGGCATCTCCGGCGGGATGAAGAACTTCTACGGTGGCATCCACAACCCCAACAAGCTCCATGACGACGGCTGCTCGCCCTTCATCGCGGACCTCTACTCCCTGCCCGCGATCCGGGATCGCACCGTCCTGCACGTCCACGACCTGCTGCGCCCGCAGTTCGAGGGCGGCCCGGCCTATGTGCCCGGCAACGGCTGGCCCCTGGGCGGGCTGCTCCTCGCGACCGACCCCGTGGCAGCCGATGGCACGGCCTGGCGGATCCTCGCGGCGGAACGTCAGCGCCGCGGGCTGAAGAGCCTGGAGCAGGAGGGTCGCTCCCCCGCACGCTGGCTGCGGCGGGCCGAGGAGCTCGGGCTCGGCCGGAGCGGACCGGACGGAGTCCGGCTGGTGGAGCTGTGAGCCCCGACCGCCGCGCCTTCATGAGGCAAGGAGCGAGCCTCGCCGCGGCGTCGGTCGGCTGCTGGCTGCTGGGCCCCGGGAGGGAGGCCCGGGGACAGGATCCGCTCCCCCCGACCGGCGGCGGGCCCCAGGACCGTTCCCGGCCCGCCGGCGACGCCGACTTCCCCCCGGTGCCCGCCCGCTTCTACCAGCCCCTCCCCGGAGGCAAGATCGAGTGCCAGCTCTGCCCGCGCCGCTGCCGTGTGGCCGACCGGGAGCGGGGGAGCTGCGGCGTGCGCGAGAACCGGGGCGGCGTCTACTACACCCTCGTCCATTCGCGCGCCGTCTCGGCCAACGTCGACCCCATCGAGAAGAAGCCGCTCTTCCACGTCCTGCCCGGCAGCCGCTCGTTCTCCATCGCGACCGCCGGCTGCAACCTCGAGTGTCGCTTCTGCCAGAACTGGCGCATCTCCCAGTTCCGCCCGGAGCAGGTGGAGGCCGAGCGGCTGCCCCCCCGGCGGGTCCACGAGCTGGCCCGGCGGACCGGGGCGCAGACCATCGCCTTCACCTACTCCGAGCCGACCGTCTTCTACGAGTACATGCTGGACACCGCCCAGCTCAGCCGGGAGAGCGGGATCCGCAGCGTCGCCATCTCCTCGGGCTACATCGAGCCGGAGCCCCTGGCCCTGCTGCTGCCGAACCTCGCCGCGATCAAGATCGACCTGAAGGCCTTCTCGGAGCGCTTCTACCAGGAGCTCTGCCGTGGTCGGCTGCAGCCCGTCCTCGAACGGCTGCAGCAGATCCGCCGGGCCGGGTGCTGGCTGGAGCTCGTGGTGCTGCTGATCCCGAGCTGGAACGACTCCCCCGCGGAGCTGACCGCCTTGTGCCGCTGGGTGAAGCGCGAGCTCGGTGCGGACATCCCTTTACATTTCACGAGGTTCCATCCAACCTATCGGCTGCGCACCCTTCCCCCGACCCCGGTCGCGACCCTGCGCCAGGCCCGGGAGATCGGCCGCAGCGAGGGGCTCCGCTTCGTCTACACCGGCAACTTGCCCGGCGATCCCGGCGAGAGCACCCGCTGCCCCCGGTGCGACCGGCTGCTGGTCGAGCGGACGGGCTTCGCGGTGGTGGCCAATCACCTCGCACGGGGCCGCTGCCCCGGCTGCAACGAGCCGATCCCCGGTGTCTGGAGCTAGGAGCGTGTTGCGTAAAGAGTTGGGTGCAGATCATCCCGGTGAGCGAGCAGCGAGGCCTTGGCACAACTCCCCGCACGAAAAGAATTTTCTCGCAGAGCCGCAGAGCCGCAGAGGGCTCAGCCAACTGAGCACTCTTCTCTGCGAACTCTGCGGCTCTGCGAGAGATTTTGCAGCTCGAGCCGGGTGCAGGAGAAGATTGGCAAGGAATCCACCCACTCGGACCGGCTGCACCCTAAAGCGTTCTGCTGCGGCGGCCGATGCATCGGCGCATGGTGCGTCAGCACCGGCCGATCCGTCCTCGACGTACCTCGAGTACGCCTGCGGCGTCTCGGCTCGGTGCTTCCTTCCCTGCGCCGCGCCTCGACCGCCTCGCGACGGACTTTTCCGCAACACGCTCCGAGGAGGAGAGAGCGGTGACGCCGCGCGGTGAGGTGAGGCAGATCCCCCTGCTCGGGCTGTTCGTGGGGCTGGGTGCCGCCGCGGTCTCGACCCAGACCCTGCTGCTGCGCGAGCTGCTCGGCCTGCTCGAGGGGATCGAGCTGGTCATTGGCTTCGCCCTGGCCTGCTGGTTCGCCGCGGTGGCCGCGGGCGCCGCGCTCGGGGGCCGGCTGGCCGCGCGCCCGGACCCTCGCCACCTCGGCCGCCTGCTCCACCTCGGCGGGCTGCTGGCGCTGGTGCTCCCCGTGGCGCAGCTCTTGCTGCTCCGGCTCGGCCGGCTGCTTCTCGACCTCCCCCCGGGCGCGGCGGTCCCGGCCGGCCCGGGGCTGTTGCTGGCCGGTCTGGCCCTGCTCCCCTTCCCGGCCGTGGTGGGGCTGCTCTTCCCGGTCGGCTGCCGGCTCGCGTCGCCCCCCGTGACCTACCCGGCCGACCCGACGCGGCCCGCGCCCCTCACGGCCGAGCGGCCCGGGAGCGTGCTCGGCCGGATCTACGTCGCCGAGGCGATCGGGGCCCTGCTCGGCGGCGTGCTGTGCACCACCGTGCTGGCCCTGCAGCTCGGCGGGCTGATGGCTGCCGGGGTCGGCAGCGGCTTGCTCGCGCTCGGCCTCGCGCTGAGCCTCGCCGGCGAACGGCTCCGCCTGCGGCGCCACGGGCTCGCAGCCCTGCTCGCCCTGCTCCTGACCGGGCTCGGCCTGGCGGGGCTGAGCGGCCTGGAGCGGCAGAGCCAGCTCTCCCGCCTCGCGGCGCTCGCCCCGGGCAGCGAGCTGGTGGAGGCCTTCGACACCCCCCACGCCAGCATGCTGCTGACCCGCCGGGACGAGCAACTGACGCTCTACCAGGACGGGATCCCGACCCTGTCCTTCCCCGATCCCTTCGCGCAAGGCCCCCTGGCCGCCCGGCTGCTGGTCCAGCACCCGCACCCCCGCCGGGTGCTGCTGCTCGGCGGCGGCTTCACCGGGCTGGCGAGCCAGCTCCTGAACGCCGGCATGGAGCGGGTCGTGCTGGTCGAGCCCGACCGGCTGCTCGTCGAGAAGCTCGCCCGCCACCTCGCGCCGCGGGACGCGACCACCCTCGCCGACCCCCGGGTGGAGCTGCGGTTCGCGGATCCGCGACGCTTCCTCGCCTCGACCGACGAGGAGTTCGACCTGCTGGTGATGCTCCAGCCGGCGCCCACCACCCTCGCGGTGAACCGCTTCTTCACGCGGGAGTTCCTGCTCCTCGCCTCCCGGGTGCTCGCTGCGGACGGTGTGATCGCCTTCTCCCTCGACGGCGGGCCCAACCTCCTCGGCCCCGAGACCGCGGACCTGGCCGCCACCCTCTGGCGTACCCTGTGGGCCGTCTTCCCCGACGCGCTCGCCCTCCCCGGCGAGCAGGTCACCCTGCTGGCCGCCAAGGAGCAAGGGGTGCTGAGCGCGGACATCGACCTGCTCGACGAGCGCCTGGAGCGACTGCCCGGGCGGACCGACGCCTTCTCCGCCCCGATGCTGGCCGAGGTGGCGCCCCCGGGCCGGCTCCGCCGCCTCCTCGTGGAGCTCTGGTCACGAGACGTCCAGCAGAATCGGGACTTTCGTCCCACGGCCCCCCTGTACAGCCTGCTGCTCCTGGCCAAAAGGGACCGCGGCCCCGCGCGGGACGAGGATCCGGCCGACCCGGCCCTGGCCTTCCTCCGCTCCCTGGCCCAGCGCGACCGCCGCCTCCCCGCGGTTTTCTTCGGCCTGCTCCTGCTGCCCGCGGCCCTCGTGCTCCGCCGGCGCCTCCGCCGGGGTGGCCGGCCGCGGGGGGCCGTCGGGCTCTCCCTGCTGCTCGTCGGCTTCTGGTCCATGGCCCTGGAGCTGACCGGGCTGCTGGCCTTCCAGGAGCAGAGCGGCGCGCTCTACGCCCTGCTCGCCCTGCTGGTGGCGCTCTTCATGGCCGGCCTGGCCGGCGGTGCCGCGGCGGCGATCCGCTGGCTGGTGCGAGGTCGCGCCGGAGAGGGGACCCAGGTGCTGGTGCTCCTCGGCCTGGCCTTGCTGCTGCTCACGGTGGGCCTGTCCCCCCTGCTGCGGCTGCTCGGCGACGGCGTGGCTCTCCCCGTGGCCCTGCTGGTGTGCGGGCTGCTGCTCGGCCTGGCCGGCGCGCTGACGGGCGCGGCCTTCCCCCTGCTCGCGGAGCAAGCCGGCCCACCCCGCGGGCCCGCGGAGCTCGCGCGCCGCGCCGGCACGGCCGACCTGTACGATCACCTCGGCGCGGGCCTCGGCTCCCTGCTCACGGGCAGCCTGCTGCTCCCCCTCTTCGGCCTCACGGGCGTCGCCCTGATCCTCGCGGTGGCCGCGACCGCGCTCGTGACGATCTGGTGGCCCGGAGCCACACCAGGAGCCCGCCCGTGACCCAGGCCTGGAGTCAGACCGCCCCCGGCCCCGCCCCGGAGCTCGAGCTGACCGTGACCGACCTGGACCCCCTGGCCCGCGGCCTGGCCCGGACCGCCACGGGCCAGCTCGTCCGGATCCCGGGGGCCGACCTCGGGGAGCGGCTGCGGGTCGCGCTCGTGCCGGGCCAGCGCGGCCGCCTGCTCGGGCGGATCGTCCAGGTCCTCGAGCCGAGCCCCTGGCGCACGGACCCGGGCTGCCCCCAGGCGGAGAGCTGCCCCGGCTGCCAGTTGCGCCACCTCACCGGCCCGCGGCAGCTCATCCTGAAGCGGGAGCTGCTGCTGCGGGCCTTGACGCGGCTCGGCGGGGTCGCCCCGGCGCTCGTCGAGGGGGCGATCCCCCACCCCCAGCCCGACGGCCAGCGGATCCGGGCCGGGGCCACGTGCCTCCCCGACCCGACCACGGGGGAGGGCCTGGTGCTGGGCATGCGCCCCCTGCCCGGGGGGTCGGGGCGGCCCATCGACCTCGCCCGCTGCCCCGCCCAGCACCCCCAGGTGAACCAGTTGCTGGCCCAGGCCGCGAGGATCCTGGAGGAGCTCGGGCTGCCCCTCGCGGACCGGGTGACCGGGACGGGGCTGTTGCGCCACGTGCTGGCTCACGGCAGCACGACCGGTGGCGGCCGCCTCTGCCTGGCCGTCGCCCGGGACGGTCTGGCCGACGCCGGTGGCCTGCCCTACCTCACCGAGGAGCTGGCGCGCCGGCTCTTGCCCGGGGAGCCCGCCGTCGCCCTGCTCCTCGATCCCCTCCCCCGCCGCACCCACGCCACCAGCAGCGGCAAGGCCCTGCTGCTGCGCGGCGAGCCCCGGGTGAGCTTCACGGTCGGCGACACCCTCCTCACCGCCCGGGAGGGCGCCTGGACCCCCTTGTCACCGGGTGCGGCCCACCTCCTGGTGGCGACCGTCGCCCGGCTCCTCGACGAGCTGGGAGACCAGGGCGACGACGGTCGCCTGCTCGAGATCGGCTGCGGGGTGGGCACCTTGACCTTGCCCCTCGCCCGGCGGTTCCGGGAAGGGGTGGGGGTCGACGCGAGCCGGGTGGCCATCGCGGACGCCGAGGAGAACCGGCAGCGGGCCGGGATCATGGGGTTGCGCTTCCGCACCGGCTGGGCCCATCATGCCGTCCGCCGGCTGGCGGCCGGTGGGCAGCGCTTCGGCACCGCGCTGCTGCACTCGATCCGCCTGCCCTATGGCCCCGCGGTCCTCGACCTGCTGCCCACGCTCGGCGTCCAGCGGCTCGTCTACGTCTCCCCCGCCGCCTCCAGCCTGGCGCGGGACCTGGGCGTATTGCAGCAGACCGGCTGGGAGCTGCAGCGCGTCGTGCCGGTGGACCAGATCCCCGCGACCGCCCACCTGATGGGCGTCGCGGCCCTGCGCCGGGTGGGGTGAGCAGGAGCCATGGCGAAAGCGACTCCGGCCCCCTCCCCCGACAACGCCCCCCCCTCACCCCCGGCCTTGCCGCCGCCCCGCCGCCGGGAGCGCGCCGCGGCCCTGGTGGTCGCAGTCACCGGCTCGTTCTTGATGCCCTTCATGGGGGCCTCCATCAGCGTCGCCCTGCCCGCCATCGGCCAGGAGTTCGACCTCGGGGCGCTGGCCCTGAGCTGGCTGGCCACCGGCTACCTGCTGGCCACCGCGATCTTCCTCGTCCCCTTCGGCCGGCTGGCGGACATCTACGGCCGCAACCGCATGTACTTGTTCGGGAATATCGTCTACACCATCGCCTCGGCCGGCTGCGCGCTCGCCCCCTCCGCCTCCCTCCTGCTGGCCGCCCGGGTGCTGCAGGGGCTCGGCGCGGCGATGATGGTCGGGCTCAGCATGGCCCTCATCGCCTCGGTCTTCCCCCCGGGCGAGCGGGGACGGGTGCTCGGCCTCACCGTCGCCGCGGTCTACCTCGGCCTGTCCGTGGGCCCCTTCGTCGGCGGCCTGCTCACCCACGGCTTCGGCTGGCGCAGCCTGTTCTGGACGAGCGTCCCCCTC
>JAVEVO010000222.1:0-9576 GCA_034005005.1 Myxococcota bacterium | reverse complement strand
CCTTCATGGTGTCCGTGGCCGTCCCGCCGTTGTTGTCCTAGACGGTGACCGTGACGGTGTAGACGCCGTCGTCCGCGTAGACGTGGCTGCCGGAGATGGTGTCCGCGGCCTGGTCGACCGTGCCGGCCTGGGTGCCCGTACCATCGCCCCAGTCGATGGTCGCGGTGTGGGTGTCCAGGACGCCGTTGTCCGTGAAGGTCGCCGGGTTGAGGGAGACGGTCGTGCCCTCGTTGACGGACTTGTCCGCGCCGGCCTCGGCCACGGGCAGGGCGTTGTTGACCGTGACGGTGAAGGTGTCTTGGCCCGTGCCGCCGTCGCCGTCGGTGACGGTGACCTTGACGGTGTAGGCGCCGTTGTCCTGGTAGACGTGGCTCCCGTCGACCTTGCGGGTGGCCTGGGTCACGGTCCCCGCGACGGTCCCGGTGCCGTCGCCCCAGTCGATGGTCGCGGCGTAGACGTCGTGGGTCAGGGCGGGGTCCGTGATGGTGACGCCCGTGAGGTAGACGGTCTGGCCCTCGACCACGGTCTGGTTCGCGCCGGCCTCGACGACGGGGGCGACGTTGTTGACCGTGACGTTGTGGGTCTTGCTGCCCGAGCCGCCGTCGCCGTCGGTGACGGTGACGCTGACGACGTAGGCCGTGCTCTTGCTGTCGACGTAGGTGTGGGTGAGGACCTTGCTGCGGGTTGCGGCGTCGATGAGGATGCCCGTCTGGACCGTGGAGCCGTCGCCCCAGTCGACGCTGGCGGTGTAGACCTCGTTGGCCAGGCCGGGGTCGCTGACCGCGACCGTCAAGCTGAGGGAGCTGCCCTCGTTGATGGGCTGGTTCGAGGTCAGGGTGACCGTCGGGCTGACGTTGTTGATCGTCAAGGTGAAGCTGGAGGAGGTCAGCGCGCCGTCCTTGTCCGTCACCTTGACCGTCACGGTGCACGCGGTGTTGTCGGTGTAGGTGCGGCTCGCGGTGATGGTCTTGGCGCTGGCGTTCACTGTGGCATCCACGTCGGCGGTGCCGCAGCCCCAGTTGACCTTGGCGGTGTGGGTGTCGAGGACGCCAACGTCGGCATAGGTGACGCCCGAGAGGGTGTAGACCGCGCCCTCGTTGACGGTCGTCGATGCGCCGGCCACGGAGAGGGTCGGCGCGACGTTGTTGACGGTGACGCTGAAGCCGTCGGTGCCCGTGCCGCCGTCCCCGTCCGTGACCGAGATGCTGACCGGATACGCGGTGGCGCGGTTGTCCTTGTAGGTGTGGGAGCGGGAGAAGCTCCGGGTCACCGCGCTGATGGGCAGTCCGCTCTCCACGGTGCCGTCGCCCCAGTCGACGCTGGCGGTGTAGACCTCGTTGGCGAGTCCGGAGTCGGTGACCGTGAAGCTGACGCTCACCGAGCCGCCCTCGTTGATGGTGCGCGCCGCGCCCGCCTCGAAGGAGGGCGCGACGTTGGCGATCTTGGCGGTGAACGCCTTGGTGACGCTGGTCGTCCCGTCGGACACGGTGACCGACCCGGCGTAGTCGGCGTTGTCGACGTAGGTGTGGGTGGAAGAGAAGCTCTGGGCGCCCGCGGCCGCGGCCCGATTGATCACCGTGTTGGCCGTGCCGTCGCCCCAGACGATGGTCACCGTCTGCGCGTCGAGGCCCGGATCGTTGATGTTCATGGGCAAGGTGAACGTGGCCCCCTCGGTGCCGTTGATCGTCCCGATGTCGCTGAGGGTCGGACCGACGTTGCTGACGGTGACGGTGAAGCTGACCGTGGTCGAGGTCGTGCCGTCCGCGACGGTGACGCTCGCGGCGTAGCTGCCCTGCTGCTTGTAGACGTGGGACGAGCTCGCGCTCTTGCTCCCCGCACCCGCGGCGACATTGACCGTGCTCGTGCCCTCGCTCCCGCCCCAGTCGAAGGTCACCGTGTGGGCGTCGTTGCCCGGGTCGGAGAAGCTCGCGGTCAGGGACAAAGTCGATCCCTCGTTGAGGCTCTTGTTCCCCGGGTTGGTGACCGTGGGCGCGACGTTGGAGACCCCGACGTTGAAGGTGATCGAGGAGGTCGTCGCCCCGTCGGCGATGCTGAGGGTGACGACGTAGTCGCTGTTGTCGGCCTTGTTGCCGGCCCAGGTGTGGCTGGAGGAGACCGTGCGGGCGCCGGCCGCGAGGTTCAAGGTGGTCGTGCTCGAGTCCCCCCAGTTGATCGTGGCGGTGTGCGTGTTCGCTCCCGGATCGGTGAAGGTGGTCGAGATGGCGAGGGACGTCCCCTCCGCGACCGTCTTGCGGGTGATCGCGGCGATGGTCGGGGCGACGTTGGTCACCGTGACCGTGAAGCTCTGGGTGGTGCTGGTGGTGCCGTCGCTGACGACGATGCTGGCGTTGTAAGTGCCGAACTTGTCGTAGAGGTGGCTCGCGCTCGCGGACTGGCTCCCCGCCGCAGCCGCCTTGGTGACCTGGGTCGAGGTCGTATCGCCCCAGTTGAAGGTGATGGTGGTGCTGTCCGTCCCGGGGTCCGAGTAGCTCGCGGTGATGCTCTGGGTCGTCCCCTCCGTGATGGTCTTGTTCCCGGGATTCGTCACCGTCGGCGCGACGTTGGCGACGACGACGTTGAAGTTGACGGTGGTCGTGGTGGTCCCGTCGGAGACCGCGACGCTGGCCGCGTGGGTCCCCTGGTTCGTGTAGACCCTGGAGGTCGTCGCGGTCTTGGTGCCGGCACCCGCGGCGACGCTGACCGTGCTCGTCACTCCCGAGGCCCAGGTCACGGTGACCGTGTAGGTGTCATTGCCCGGATCGCTGAAGGTGATGGTCAGGTCGAGGGCGGAACCCTCGTTGATGTTCCGCTGGGTCGTGGTCGGGCTGGTGATCGTCGGCGCAACGTTGTTCACCGTGACGGTGAGGGTGTCGGTCCCCTCCAGGCCGCCGTTGTCCCGGACGGTCAGCCGCACGGTGTAGGTCCCCTGCTGCGCGAAGGTGTGGGTGGGGGTCAAGGTCCCGGTAGTATTCGCAGTGCCGTCGCCCCAGTTCCAGGTGTACGTCCAGGTCTGACCGGCGCGAGGATCGGTGTTGCTGCCACTGAAGCTCACCGATTGCCCCTCGTTCACCGTCTTGTTCGCCCCGGCGTCGACGATGGGCGCGACGTTGACGGAGCGGACCACCAGGGTCACCGTGGCGGTGCCCGATTTCCCGTTGGTCGCATCCGTGGCCCGGTAGGTGAAGCTCGTGGTGCCGACGAAGGTGCCCGGGTTGTAGGTGAAGCCCCCGTTGGCGTTGAGGGTCAAGGTGCCGTAGGTCGGCGCGGTGACCACCGCCGCGGAGAGGGCGTGGACCGACGCATCGTTGAGCAGGACGCCCTTGGCCGCCACCGTCAGGATCGTGTCCTGGTCCAGGGTGTACGAGTCGTTGCCCATGGTGGGCGGACTGTCGTCCATCCCGTCGCAGGCATCCCCGACCCCGTCGCCGTCGACGTCGGACTGGGTGGGGTTGTAGGTCGTCCGGCAGTTGTCGGACGCGTAGCAGATCCCGTCGCTGTCCGAGTCGTTGCCCGGATCGCTGGGGCACGGATCGCAGACGTTACCAAGCAGATCGCCGTCCGTGTTGGCCTGGTTGCTGTTGGCCACGGTGGGGCAGTTGTCCACGGGGTCCACCTTGCCATCCCCGTCGGTGTCGACCTCGCGGCGGCAGTCCGCGGAGCAGCCGTCATTGGCCGTGACGTTGCCGTCGTCGCACTCCTCGCCCTGCTCCTTGACCCCGTTGCCGCACTGGGCCACCGCGCCGGAGCTGATCTGGAACTTCCAGACGCCGGCCTGGCCCGCGTTGGAGTTTGAACAAAAGAGACTCGAGTTCGAGAGAGCGCCGTCAATACGGCTAAAATGGACCATGTCACCGGCATCATATCCGGCTTCAGGTGAGCTGTAGGTGTAGCCGGTGCTGCAATCGCTGTAGCGCAGCTCGACGTCGAAATCTCCAGCAAGCCTCGTGCTCTTGTCGGTCAGGATGATCTGAAATGTCACCTTGTTATCACAACCATAAGAATAATATCCAACTTCCAGCCAGGTGATGATGACTCGCCGCTGAGCCAGGTCAGTTGCATAGTAGATTGTGCCACAGCCACGGGTATCCAGATCGGTCCAGTAGGCGGCTACCATTTTTGTGGTCTGGGTGCCGAAACCAGTGGGAGTCCAGGACCTGAAGCCGGCTCCGAACGAGATGTTGCCATTGATGTTGACATAGAAACCCTGTGGGGGGACCGAACCTGCGGGATAAAAGAAATTCAGCCCGTAAGGGAAGATGTCGGGGAAGTTCATCAGGGCAGAGGACCCATCATCGCTGGTGGTGTTGGGGACCGGTGTTCCATAGCCGCCATTCACCGTGAGCAGCGAGGCGCTCTGCGCCGGGGCTGCCGCCAGCAGCAGTGCTGCGCCCAGCAGGCCTGCCCGGACCCGTCGGGGGAGGTTGCCGGACCGGGGATCTTCGGAACCCATCCTTCGCTGCTGCTGCATCTGCTCCCTCCCGAGCTCGTGCCGGGTGTCGGTCACCAGGGACTGCTGCGCTCCTGGCCGCTGCATCCACGTGCGCCTGCTGTTGCTCATGGCTCGACCCTCAACACCCCCGGGCTCTCCAGCCCGTTGGCGTTCCCTTCACCATCGCTGTCGCAGGTCATCCAGTGGTCGCCCGCGTCTGCGGAGACCTGGGTGACGAACCAGTAGTCGCCCGGCTGCGAGGGCGCGACGAGCCCGCCCTGGAACTGCCGCTGCCCATCCTGGCCGTAGGCCTCGTCGAGGGGCTGCGGGGACCATTCGGTCCAGGTCCCGGGATCGTCGAAGGACTGGGCGGGCCAGGTGCCGGCCTCCCCCCAGCCCACCCGGGCGATCAGCGTCTCCGGGGCCTCGGGGACGTCCGTGAGCCCGGCGGCGTAGACCCGGGTGGTCACCGCCGCGGACAGGGCGCCAGCGCTCACGGTGAGCTGCGCGGGGGCCTGGATCCGGCACCAGTCGTAGCGGTACGCGGCGGCCAGCAGGACGCTCGTGCGCTCTTCCACCGGGAGATCGAGCACCGTGACCTGGTCATCCTGGAGCACCGGGCGTCGATGCTGGGTCACGGTGACGTCCGCAGACCCGAGGCCGAGCGAGCGGCTCACCTGGCAGAGCAACCCGGAGGGCTGCCCGGCCTCGTTGCCGGTGCACGCGAGCGGGCTCGCGGCGAAGATCACCTGGTGCAGCTCGGGCCGCAGGCCGAAGCCGGCGATCAGCACCGAGTTGCCACCGCCCTGGGGGCCCCAGGTCGGGCGCAAGGGGCCTCCGAGCGACGAGGGCCGCAGGGTCCAGCAGCGGTTGGGAGTGGCGACTGCGGCCTCTCCCCAGACCGTGGGGGAGCTGCCCAGGCGCACGATGGGCAGCTCGCCCGGGCCGACGTGGACTGGCGACTGCAGCCCGTCCGGGCCCCGCAGCTTCTGCGGGTTGGCCGTCCCGTAGACCACCGCGTCGATGGGGACGCTGCCGGCCCAGAGCCGGTTGGCCTTGTCGAAGAACAGCCCGATCCCCGCAGCCGAGTCGGGTTCGGGCTCCGGGAGGTCGGGCGCGAAGTCCTGCACCTGGTCGAGCGCGGGTGTCCCGTTGCCGACGACCGCGAAGGGCCCGCCGACCACGAAGCAGTCGCCCGGCAGCAACTGCCCGGCGAGCTGGACCGTGCTCTCGACGTAGCTCTGCTGGCCGCTGCCCAGGGAGTAGCCCGCGAGATCGACCACGGTGTCCCCGGCGTTGTGCAGCTCCACCCACTGGTAGCCGTCCACCCCGCCGGCCGTGGTCCGCCGGAAGACCTCGCTGAGCTGCAGGTTCGCCGGGAGGACCGCGAGCTGGATCGACGCGGGGAGGGACTGGCACTGCTCGTTGTAGGCGGTCAGCACGTACGAGACCGACACCGGCGGCGTCAGCAGGATCTCGCCGCTGGTCAGGGGGCGGTCCCCGAGGTCCACGGGCGTGTCATTGGCGAGCAGGGTCAGGCGCTGGGCCCAGGTGGTCTGCCAGCTCAGGGTCGTGGACTGGCCCGAGACGAGGCTCCCGACGCGAGAGGAGGCGAAGGACCGGATCACGGGGATCGGATCGACGAGGACCGTGACGCTCGCCGAGACCAGGTCCCCTGCGGCCCCTTCTACCGTCAGGGTGTAGCTCGTCGTGGACAGGGGGTTGAGGCGGAGCTCGAGGTCGTCTCCGAACAGCCCGCTGGTGTCCAGCACCCTGCCCGTGGCGTCGGTCAGGGTGTAGCGGACGACGTCGGTGGTGGACCAGGCCAGCCGGACCGAGCCCCCGGCGCACACCCGGTCCGGGGTGGCCGTGAATGCGGCGACTGTCGCGGGAGGGCGAACGACGACCGCGCACGTCGCGGTGGCCCGGTGCCCTTCGTCGTCCTCGGCCGTCAGCACGAACCGGGTGTCCGCGGTCACGGCGTACGGCAGCAGGCCCGCGGCGACTCCGGCTTCCCCGAGGTCCAGGGGCACGCCGTCGGCGGTCAGCGTCAAGGACGTCGCCTGGCGCACCGTCCAGGCGAGCGTCACGGTCGCGCCGGCCAGCACGGTGTCGGGCGTGGCGGTGAACGAGTCGATCACGATGTCCCCCGGGGACTCGACCGCGAGCAGCCCGGGCTGGGTGATCCCGTCGGCGTTACCGGCCTCGCCGCGGTCGCAGAGCATCCAGGCTGCGCCCTCGTCTGCAGAGACCCGGGCGTACAGGGCGAAGGTACCGGCCTGCGCGGGCATGGTCAGGGCGGCGGCGTAGCGATCCTGGACCGGGTCGGGAGAGTCGGGATCGAAGGCCGCGTCGGTCCAGGTCCAGGACTCGTCGGGGACCGAGTCGACTGGGCCGTGGCCGAGCTGGACCAGGACTTTCGAGCCAGCGGTTGGTCCTTCAGTAATGCCCGGGATGTGCAGGCTCACCCCGATGGGGGCAGAGGTCTGCCCGGCGATCAGGGCGAGCAGGTCGGGCGCGTCGAGCCGGCACCAGTCGTAGCGCAGGGCTCCCGGCACGATCACCGACGGGCGCTGGTCCGCGGGGAGCTCCCGGGTGGCCGGGAGGCCGTCCTGCAGGACGACCTGGCGCCGCTGGGTGACGGTGAGCGCAGTCTCGCCGGGAGCGCTGGCGGGTGGAGCTAGGCAGCGCAGGCCGCCAGCGGCCGCCTGGCAGCTCAGGGTGGCGTCGCCGAGCGCCACGGTGAACAGCTCCGGGGTGAGGCCGAAGCCCTGGACCAGGACCTCGCCGCCGTGCTGGCCGATCCAGGAGGGGCGGAGCGTCCCCGTGGAGGGCACGGCGAAGCAGGCTCCCGGGCTGGGGGCTGCGGCCGGCTCCCAGCGCCGGGGGAGGGCCGCGACCCGCTCGACCGCCTGATCGCCAACGGGGCCGAGGTCCAGGGACGCCGCCTGACCGTGCTCGTCGACCAGGGGACGGTCGTTGTGGGTGCCGTAGACGACGAGGTCGAGGGGCCGGGAGTCCGGGGTGAGGGTCGCGACGTCCTGGAAGAACAGCCCCACGCCGGCGGCGGTGACTCCGGGGAGGGGTAGATCGGGTTCAAAATCAATGGATTGGACGCTGCTGGCGAGGGTGTTGCCGGTGACCCCGGTGGGCCCGCCGACGAGGAAGCAGCCGTGGGGCGGGAGCAGCCCCTGCAACTGGCGGGTGGTCGTGCTCCAGCCAGCCGTGCCGCCGCCGCCGCCGAGGGCGTACCGGGACAGGTCGACGACCGTGGGCCCGTCGTTGAGGATCTCGACCCACTGCCCGCCGTCGTCGGGGCCTGCGGGATCGTAGTGGACCTCGCTGAGCCGCAAGGGGGCGGCCGCGACGGGCAGCACCAGTGAGCGGGTGATCTCCCAAGGTTCGTTGACCGCGGTCAGGGTGTAGGTCGTGGTGATCTGGGGAGTCACGGTGACGGTGCCGGCCGCGTCGAGGGGGGCCTCGAGGTCGAGGGGCTGCCCGTCGGCGGTCAGGCGCTGCGCGGTAGCGCCCGTGGTCTGCCAGTGCAGGGTGATCGCCTCGCCGGAGATGCCGGCGTTGGGAGAGGCCTGGAAGAGGACGATGGCCGGGCGCGGCACGTCGGTGACGCGCAGGGTCGCGACCGCCTGGACGCTCTGGTCCAGCCAGCCCTGGGCGAGGAGGGTGTAGGTCGTGCTGGTCAGGGGGCCGACCGGGAGGGCGCCGCCGTCGGGTGACCGTCCGCCGAGGTCGAGCGTGGTGCCCTGGTCGTCGCGCACCTGGAGCGCGACGGCCCCGGTGGTCTGCCAGCGCAGCAGGGCGCTCTCGCCGCGGAGCACGAGGTCGGGGTCCGCGACGAACGCAACGACCTCCGGGCGAGGGAAGACCTGGACGGTGAGGGTGGCCACGGCCTCGTGCCCGAGGTCGTCCCGGGCGACGAGGGTGTAGGTCGTGTCGAGGTCGGGGGTGTCGGTAACCAGGCCCTGGCCCACGGGCTGACCCTGCAGGTCGATGGGGCCGTGGTCCGCGAGCAGGGTCAGGCTCGTGGCGCCGGTGGTCTGCCAGGCGAGGGTCGTCGCGTCGCCCGCGCGCAGCGCGGCGGGCTGGGCGGTGAAGAGGCGGACGAGGGGCCGGGGTTGGACCGTGACCGTGGCGCTGGCCTGGGCCTGGTTGCCCAGATCGTCACTGGCCGTGAGCGCGAAGGCCGTGTCGGTCTCGAGCGCGAGGTACAGTCTGCCCGCGCTCGCCGGTTGGCCCTGGAGGTCGACGGGCAGGCCGTTGGCGGTGAGCTGCAGGTGAGTGGCGCCGGTGGCCTGCCAAGTGACGATGACCTCTTCTCCCGTGCGGATCGTGCCGGGGAGGACGGTGAAGACCTGGATCTCCACGGGCTGGGCGGCCTTCACCGTCAGCTTGCCCGCATCCGCAGGGTGGTAGTCGTCGGTGCTGCCCCCGGGAGCATGGTCGGCCCAAGTCCAGGGACCCTCGTCCACCCGGAAGCGGAACGCGACGTCGTAGTCGCCGGGCTCGTCCAGCGCGAGGACGGTGACGTAGGCGTCGTCACCCTGCGCGCCCGCGGGGCCGTCGAGGTCGCCGCCGTAATCGGCCGGGCCGCAGCGCGTGGGGTCCCAGGTCGCGGGGTCGGTGTTCCGTGGCCCGGAGCAGAGCTGCGCGTCGATGCCCGGGCCCTGGCCCGGTCCGGGGGTACGGTCGGCCACGTGGACCTGGCCGGTCCAGACCCAGACCTGGCCGGGGAGGAGGGTGAGGGGGGCGAGGGGGTCGATCAGGGCCGCGTAGCCGATGCTGGCCAGCCCGGCCTCGGCGCGGGGTGATGGCTGAGTAACTTCCTGAAAATCGTGGAGATTGTCCCCGGAATCGCGGAAGCCCCGGCGGGACAGCGCGTGGCCCGGGGCCGCGGCCGGGGCGGGCCGTCCCTCGCCGCGGCCCACGCTGACCGCGCCGTAGGCCAGGGCGTCGTGGACCAGGCCACCCTCCACCAGCCGGAGGCTCTGGGCGTCGTCGAAGCCGTCCGCGAGGGGGTCGAGCAGGTCGGCCAGCAGGGCCAGGGACGGGTCGGCCGCGGGGTGGGCGAGGAGCAGGAAGCCGTCCTCGCCCAGGGCGAGGCCGGTCAGGTCGAGGGTGCCGTCCGGGGC
>JAVEVO010000043.1:0-44573 GCA_034005005.1 Myxococcota bacterium | reverse complement strand
TCATCGACGGCGAGGACGTGGCGCGCAGCCTGTCCGCGGCCCTGCTGCCAGAGCTCTTCGTGGGCGCGGCCAACGCGGAGCTGCGCCGCGTCGGCTTCCTCGGCGACGTCTGGCACGAGCAGCGGACCCTCTTCGCTTGCCCCTCGACTCTCGGCTTCGGCCTGTCGGGCCGGGATGGGGCGGCGGGGTCCCACGCGGCGCCCCGGCCCGGGGCCCGGCGGCCGGCCCGGCCCCCGGCTCCCCGCGCGGTCCCGGCCGCACGCGCCCCGCGGCCCTGGCTGCAGCGGGTCGCGGGCCAGCTCCGCGCCCTGCAGGCGCGGCGCGGGGGCGACGGCAGCGCGGGCATCGGCTCCAACGCCTGGGCGGTGGCCGGCGCGGCCACCCGCGACGGTGCGGCCCTGCTGGCCGGGGACGGCCACCTGTCCCTGTCGGTCCCCTCCCTGATGTACCAGATCGGGCTCGACACCCGGGTCTACGGCGCGCTGGACCGCCGGCAGGTCGGCCTGCTCATGTCCGGGCTGCCGATCCTCGCGGTCGGCACCAACGGGGCGGTCGCCTGGAGCATGGTCAAGCCCGAGCTCGACGTCACGGACTGGTACCTCGAGGAGCTGCAGCTCGACGCGGCCGGGCGCCCCGTGGCCACCCGCTTCGGAGAGGAGTGGCGCCCGCTGCAGGTGGTCGAGGAGCGCTACGAGGTGGCCGACGTGCCCTTGCTCGGCAGCGCCGGCCGCAGCGAGCGGATCCCCCGCTACGTCACCTTCGACGGCCGCCTGCTCACCGCGGTCGAGGGCCGGGAGCTGGCCGCGGGGGAGGAGCCCCGTGCCGATGAGCCGATAGTCACGATCCTTGGCAAGCGCATGGTCCCTTCCGACCGGGACGACGACGGGAAGATCCAGGGGATCACCCTCGACTTCGCCGCGTTCGACAGCACCGGCGCCCTGGACGCCCTGTATCGGTTCGGCCGCGCCGCGGACGTCGAGGATTTCCGCCGGGCGACCCGGGGGCTGGTGGGCGTCGGCCTCTTCCTCGCCGCGGCCGACTCCCGGGGCGACGTGCTGTACACCAGCTACCAGGGGGTCCCCTGCCGCGGCTACCTCCCCCGGGACGCGCCGGGGCGCTGGGCCGAGGGCGCGGACCCGACGCAGCTCCTCGACGGGACGCGCTACCGGGGCTTCACCCTGCCGACCCGGGACGGCGTGGTGGACGAGGAGCCGGGCCAGACCGACCCCTACGCCTGCGTCATCCCCTTCGCGGACATGCCCCAGGCCATCAGCCCGGCCGCGGGCTTCGTGGTCACCGCGAACAACGACCCGGGCGACCTGCAGGGCGACGGCGACCTCTTCGACGATCGCTGGTACCTCGGCGGGCCCTGGGACGGGGTGCGCGCCCACACGATCGGGGGGGCCCTGCAGCAGGCCATCGCCGCGGGTCGGGCCGACGAGGAGGAGATGGCCCGCATCCAGGCCATCCACCGCTCGCGGCAGGGCGAGCTGTTCGCACCCTTGTTGCGGGCTGCGGTGAGGCGGGCCCGCACCCTCGCCACCAGCCTCGGTCCGGTGACCGAGGCCGAGGCCCGGCTGGTCGCCCTGTACCAGCAGCGACCCGGAGCCCTCGACGAGGTGGCGGACCGCCTGGCCGCCTGGGGGGAGCGGGGTCACGCCACGCCCTCGGGCGTGGAGACCTTCTACCATCACCCCGACGAGGGGCAGCGCGGGGATGCGGTCGCGACGATGATCTTCAATGCGGCCTTCCCGCGGGTGCTCGCGGGGGTCTTCGACGACGAGGGGATCGCCGAGGCCTGGCGCTTCTGGCCGGCCCAGGGGCGGGTCGTCGTCCTGCGGCGTCTGCTGGAGGGGCGGGGCGCGGACAACCCCCTGGGGCTGGCCTCCCACGATCCGGCGACCGGGGAGTCGGTCTTCTTCGACCGGCTGGGCAGCGACGTGGTCGAGGGGAGCGACGAGATCCTGCTGGAGGCCTTGCTCGACGCGCTGCGCTTCCTGGAGAGCGAGCCCGGGGGCCCGGGGCAAGGGGGCTTTGGTACGGAAGTCATGGGTGACTGGCTCTGGGGCTTGCGCCACCAGACCCGCTTCCGCTCGATCCTCGCGAGCTTCCTCGGGGACGACCCGACGTACGAGCTGCTGACCCAGCAGCTCTCCATCACCACCGCCCGGCTGCCCCTCGCCGCGGATCTCCCCCTCGGCGACCCCCGGCGGGGGCTGGTCTGGTTCCCCCGGGGCGGCGATCAGTGGAACGTCGACGCGGCCAACCCCGGCTTCTCGGGGATCCAGTTCACCCACGACATCGGCCCGGTGATGCGCATGGTGATCGCGCTCGGGCCGGAGGGGGTGCGCGGCCGCAACATCGTGCCCGGCGGCCAGTCGTCCCGGCCCGGCGACCCCCACTTTGCGGACCAGGCCCACCTCTGGCTCGCCAACGAGACCCTGCCCCTGCGCTACACCGTGGCCGAGGTCGTCGCGGGCGCGCTGAGCCGGGAGGAGCTGCGGCCGGCGCCCTAGGGCGAGGAACGAGGGGTGAGGGGCGAGGAACGCGGACCTACGGTCGGCCAGCGTCCTTGGGGGGAGACACGCTGGACCAGGGCACCAGCGCCAGCCAGCGCTCTGCGAGCAGCCCGCAGTCGAGGCAGATGACCACTGGGCGCTTCCCGGCGACGCGCAGGAGCCGCTCGCGCGGGATGACGAGCAGCACCCGGGGCGGCTCGAAGGCCTGGCCGACGGGGTCGGCGACGAATCCCTCCGCGAGCAGGCGGTCTGCCTCGGCGGGCTCGAGGGCCCAAACCTCGGCAGCGAAGGTCAGCAGGCGTCGCAGCCGGTACCAGGCCCCCTGGGCGAGGTCGCGCTGCCGGTATTCCCAGCGCCGCACCGCGGTCAGGCCACGGATCCGTCGAGCCCGTCGCTCCAGCTTGGCGCCCAGCGGGGTCATCCGAGGGCCTCGAGGCGTGCCAGGAGCGTGGCGACCATCTCGCGTCCCGCAGTCGGATCGGGCATCCCCAGGCGGCCAGGGATCAACGTGAGCAGAGTCAGGTTGGCACGGACGGCATGGCGTAGCTCGGCCTGAAGGCCGGCGCAGAGCGCCTCCGCCTCGGCGAGGGCCGCGCCGTCCATCTGTGTCAGCAGGCCCAGCGCCACGAGCAGGTCCCGGTCGCCCTTCTCCGCCGTGCGGGCCGTGAGCAGCTTCTCCAGGAGCAGCCCAGCCGGGCGGGGCACGGGGAGCCGCAGCCCCTCGACCTCGACGGGGGGGCCGGCCGACAGCAGGGAGAGTGCGCCGTAGACGAGCAGGGGTAGGATCGGGTCGTCGAGCACCCAGACCTCGCCGGGATCGCCGAGCTCCGGGTCGATCCCCAGGAAGTTGACCTCGATCAGCCCCTCGTGGTCCGGCAGCCAGACCGAGGGCTCTTCGGGCGCGGGGTGCAAGCCGCGGACCTTTGCCAGGGCATCCTTGGCTGCCCCGTGCGACCCGATGGGGATGCCGAGGTCCACGTCCTGAGAGACGACCAGGGTCGAGGCCGCGTCCTGCTCCAGGAGGTTGGGGACCTCGGATCCGACCACGAGGATCCCCGGGACCTCGAGGACCGGCTCCATCGCCCGGAGCGTCGCCAGGAGTCGGCCACGAAAGTTCATGCCAGTCAGCATAGGCGCTGGAGGAGCGGGCCGCAAGGTCAGGCCGGGGGGGCCACGTGCGCCGGTGCACCGTGCCGCGAGGGCGTGAAGCTGGCGTTCGCGGCTGGGCCCACTCCCCGGAAATCCGGCAGGATCGAGGCCGCCAAGCGGCCGGCCAGCTTGAAAGGCGGTCTCTCCCGCGACCCGCTTGCCGAAGCGCCGTGGGTCGCGGGCGAGGTTTGGTCGCTCATGGGGGTGGAGACGCTGCCGTTTCGGCGCGCCGGCCCTCAGGGCAGCCGCAGGGTCAGGTCGCCGGTGGGGTAGCTCAGGCAGGGGTGGATGAAGCCGGCCTCGTGGTCGCTGGCCCGGAGCTCGGTCCCCGGGGGGACGAAGACTGCACCCTGGAGCAGGCGGGTCCGGCAGGTGGCGCACACGCCGGTGCGGCAGAGAGCGGGGACCACCAGCCCGGCCCGCTCCAGGGAGGCCAGCAAGGGCCAGCCCGCGGGCGCCGCGATCGGCCGGCTGCCGGCGCTCGTCTGCACCGTCACCGTGAAGACCTGCTCCGCGGAGAGCCCCGCGGGCCAGCCGGGCTCCCGGGTGACGTCGTCGGGCGGCCCGAAGGCCTCCTCGTGGATGCGTCGCCGAGGCACCCCCAGCTCGAGCAGGGCCGGGCGCACCAAGCGATGCATGGGCGGCGGGCCGCACAAGAACACCGTCTTGCCGGCCGGGTCGCCCGCGCCGAGCCCGCGGCGCAAGAAGTCCAGGTCCAGCAGGCCGGTCGCGCCCGTCCAGCCGGCCAGGGGCTCCGACAGGACGTAGACCACCTGCAGGCGGTCCGGCTGGCGAGCGGCCAGGCCGTCCAGCAGGGCCTGGTAGGGCCGGTCGTCCTGGTGGCGGGCCCCGTACAGCAGCCGCAGCCGCAGGGGGAGGTCGCGGGCCAGCGCGTCCCGCACGATGGCCACCAGGGGGGCGATCCCGCTGCCGCCGCCGATGAGGACCAGGTCCCGGGTGTCGCGCAGCGGGTCGTGGACCAGCTCCCCCGCCGGTCCCGAGACGCTCAGCTCGTCGCCCACCCCGACCTGGTCGGTCAGCCAGGGGGAGACGAGCCCGTCGACCTTGCGCCGCACCAGGATCTCGATGCCGTCCACGCTGCTCGGGGGGGAGCAGATGGAGTAGGCCCGGCCGGTGTGCACCCCCGCCACGCAGACGGACACGTGGACGTATTGCCCGGCCCGGAAGGGCGGGAACGCGGCCCCCGAGACGGGCACCAGGCGCAGCACCCGGCTCGTGGCGGTCTGTTCGAGGATCCCGGCCACGCGCATCCGCACGGACGCCGGATGGAAGCGCTCCACCACGGCCTGCACGTCGCCCGGGCCGCAGGGCAGCCCCTCCACGAGGGCCGGCAGGCCCCGCCAGCGGGCCAGGGTCGTCAGGGCCGTCCGCCCGTCCCGGACGATGGCCAGCAAGTCCCGCAATGCCATGAGGCCCTCCCCGCGCTCAGCGCCCGTGCTGCCGCGTGGCCAGGATCGCCCTGGCCGCGCCGTGCCCCGACATCATGCAGGGCTGGTAGCCCCCACCCGGGCGGGTCCACGCCCCGGCCAGCCAGAGCCCCGGCACCGGCCCCCGCTGCTCGAGGCGCCAGCCCGGGTTCTGCGCCGGCACGTTGGCGAAGCCGTAGATGGCCCCGCCCGGGTGGCCGGTGTAGCGCATGTTGGTGATGGGGGTGGACACCACCGCCACCGCGATGTGGTCGGACATCCCCGGAAAGAGCTTCTCGGCCTCCCCCACGAGGTGTTCGGCCAGGCGGGTCTTGGTGGCCAGGTATTCCGTGGGGGGCAGCCGCGCCCAGGCCGCGCCGTCGGCCAGGGAGACGAGGACCACGGTGGAGCGGCCCGGCGGCGAGAAGCCGGGCACCGTCGCGTCGTAGCAGCCCATGAGGAATGCCTCGGGCGGCTCGGGCCGCAGGTAGGACCGGTAGTGCGCGTCCATGTCGGCCGAGACGTTGACGAAGACCTCGTGGTCCGTCAGCCCGAGCGCCTCGTGGTCCGCATCCAGCCCCAGGTAGACGCACAGGGACCCCAGGCTCGGCTCCTGGACCGCGAGCCGCCGCAGGTAGGCCGCGGGCACCTGCTCGGCCCCCAAGAGCTCCAGACAGGTGATCTGCGGGCTGGCGTTGGACACCACCACCGGCGCGTCCCAGCGCTGCCCGTCGTCGGTGATCACGCCCGCCACCCGTCCCCCCTCCACCACGATGCGCCGCACCCCGCAGCCCAGGGTCACGGTCGAGCCGGCCTCCTCGACGACCCGCGCCAGGGCGTTGGACAGGGACTGGGACTTGCCGCGGGGGTAGCACGCGCCCCAGCGCAGGTAGCCGGAGATGCCCACGGCCGCGTACAGCAAGGAGCAGCGGCTCGGCGGCACCCCGAAATAGCCCCAGAGCTGCCCCAGGGCGAGCCGGGCCAGGGGGTCGGTCAGCTCCCGGTCCAGGAGCGAGCCCAGGGTCACCAGGGCGGCGTGCGCGAGCTTGGGGTAGCGCGTCAGGGCCTCCAGCGTGGACGGCAGGTGCCCGCCCGCACCGGCCTGGTCGGCCTGCTCGCCGATGGCCACCAGCTCCGCGAGCACCCGGGCGAGCCCCGCGCGCTCGGCGGGGAAGCGCTCGGCCAGGGCCTCGTAGGCCGCGTCCACGCCCACGGGGATCCGCAGATCGAGCCCCGGGGCCACGGAGCGGTACAGGGGCGCGATGGGGAGCAGCTCGACGAGGGAGGCGACCCCCAGCTCCTCGAGCAGGCGCTGGAGCGGCCCCGGCTGCCCGGGTCGACCGACCCCGGACAGCGCGTGCAACGAGACCTCGAACTCGTATCCCCCCCGGCAGAAGGTGGTCGCGTACCCCCCCGGCTGGACGTGGCGCTCGAAGACGCGCACGTGCCTCCCGGCCCGGGCCAGGGTGGCCGCGGCGGCCAGCCCGCCCAGCCCCGCGCCCACCACGATGACGTCGCTGCGGTTCGCCATGCCACCTCCCTCTCGCTGGCCGGCACCCCGAGCCGCGCCCGGTCGGAGATCCCGACGGAGCACCGTAGCAGATCGGCGGTCGCGGCGCAGCAGCAGCATCTGCGCCCTTGCGTGTCTCGGCTTTGCTCCTCGGATCTCCTGGGCGGCCCCGCCGTCCACGAGCAGGGCGGTCCCCGTCACGAAGCTCGCCCGCGCCGAGGCAGATAGATGACGGCGTCGGTGATCTCTCTCCTTGCTCTTCTCCTCCGGCGTGGGAACATTGGCCGTCCCGGTGGTCGGAACCTGCCCCTCGGCCAGGGCCTGCCGGGCATCGACCCCAGACCCGGGAGCACCTTGTACGATACCACGACCGATTCCCTGCCCACCCTGGTGGTTCTCGTCGGGGTGCAGCTCCCCGACGTCTCCGACGCCGAGTTCGCCGACTCCCTGGCCGAGCTCGGCCGCCTGGCCAAGACCCTCGGCCACGAGGTGCGGGGGCAGGTCACCCAGCGCCGGTCGGCCATCGACCACGTCGCCTTCCTCGGCCCGGGCAAGCTGGGCGAGCTGAAGCAACTCATCGAGGAGGGGCGCCGCGCGGAGCCCGAGCGGGCCTGGCTGGTGCTGCTCGACGACGAGGTCACTCCCACCCGGACGCGCAACGTCGCGGAGGCCACCGGCGCCAGCGTGCTCGACCGCACCGCGCTGATCCTGGAGATCTTCCACCGTCACGCCACCAGCCGGGCGGCCCGGGCCCAGGTCGAGATCGTGCGGCTGGCCTACCTGGCGCCTCGCCAGCGCGAGGCCCGCAAGGGCAGCGGCGAACGCCAGCAGGGCGGGTTGCGCGGCCGGGGTGCGGGCGAGGCCGCCGGCGAGACGGATCGGCGCAAGGTCCGTGACCGGATCGCCGAGCTGCGGGAAGAGCTCGCCGAGATCGATCGGGACCGGCAGACCCAGCGCCATCGACGCGGCGATCAGCGGCGAGTGGCGCTGGTCGGCTATACCAACGCCGGCAAGTCGACCTTGATGCGGGCCCTGACCAGCTCGGAGGTTCTCGTCGCGGACAAGCTGTTCGCCACCTTGGACACCACCGTGCGGGCCCTGCAGCCCCCGGTGGAGCCGCGCATCCTCGTCTCGGATACCGTCGGCTTCATCAAGAAGCTGCCCCACGGTCTGGTCGCGTCGTTCAAGTCGACCCTCGACGAGGCCCTGGAGGCAGAGCTGCTGCTGCACCTGGTCGACATCTCCGACCCGGCCTTCGAGTCCCAGTTGGCGACGACCCGGCAGGTGCTCGCCGAGATCGGCGCGGGCGAGGTCCCCGCCCTGCTCCTGTTCAACAAGGCCGATCGGCTGACCGACGCGCCAGCGCTGCTCACCCGCCTGGCGGCCCGCTTCCCCGAGGCGCTGGTCGTCTCGGCCAAGGACCCGGCAGACGTGGCCCGGATCCGGGAGCGCCTGCTGCACTTCTTCGACGGCGGGATCGAGGAGGCGGAGATCCGCATCCCCCATGCCCAGGCGGCCTTGCGGGCCCAGGTGTTCGCCAGTTGCGCGGTGCTCGGGGAGCGCTACGACGAGGAGGGGGGGAGCTACCGCGTGCGGGGGACGCGGGCCGTGCTGGAGCGGGTCCAGGGGCTGCTGCAGGCCGCGGCCACGAGGCGGTAGGGCCCCACACCGAGGAGGGGCCGCGCCTGGCAAGGCAGAAGATCGCGCGAGCTGGGACCATCGGGGCGGGCTAGCTCGTGGGGTGTGCAGACGGGGGAGGCGCGGTCAAGGGATCACAGGATGGATTCTCGCCGCGCCCGGGGAGGAGGGATGGGGAGGATCGGCTGGGCGAGGAGGCCGGTTCTACCAGCGATCGTCCCGGCCGCCGCCGCCGTAGCCGCCGCGACCGCCACCGCCACCGTAGCCGCCACGACCGCCGCCGCCCCCCTCACCGCGGGCGCCCTTCTCCTCGGCCATGTCCACCTTGATCGTCCGGCCGTCGAGGGACTTGCCGTTCATTTCGGTGATCGCCCGCTTCGCATCCTCCTCCTGCTCGAAGGAGACGAAACCGAAGCCACGGGAGCGGCCGGTCTCGCGATCGGTGATCACCTTGACATCGGTCAGCTCGCCAATCGACGTGAATGCCTGGCGCAGCCCATCATCAGTCGTGTCCCAGCTCAGTCCACCTACAAAAAGCTTCTTCGGCATGTTCTCTCGCTCCTGTTGCACCCCAGTCAGACGCTAGGGCAATGATGCCCGCCGCGCGTTCTCTCTTCTGGCGAGATCCGGATTCCCTTGGGTGAGTCGGAAGGTTGGTTCCTCGCGGGTCACCTTATAGCACATCGGAACGCGCTTAGCGAGGAAGTACCGCGGATCTTTCGAGCCCTATTCGCTATTCCATCACGAGAGCCGGAGGGTGCCGGGTTGTCGAGTGCGAGGCTGGGCTGGCGGGCGTGGCGGGCTTGGCTGGCGTGAGGTTGGCGGTCCAGGGTTGGCGTGGGTCGTGCTCGGCATCCTGCAGGGCATCCCTCCGGAGCAGGCAGTCGGCGAGCATTGAAAACCGGCCCGAAGACCCGCCGGGCGGGGCGGATCGAGTGTTGGCGAGGGGCCCCCCGGATCAGTACATGTGATCAAAAACGACGTAGATCCCGAGGGTTGGCTCCTGGGTGACGGAGCCGTCCAGCTCCCGCACCGGGTCGAGCCCGAACCCGGTGTCGACGCGGCCGACGAAGGCCTCCTCGTAGATCGCCCGGATCCCGAGCCCGCCGGCCGGGTGCAGCGGGAAGTCCGGGGTGGCGGCTCCGGGGCTGGGCTCCCCGCCGAAGACGGCCCCGGCGTCGAGGTAGGGGACGAGCTGCCAGCGCAGGGGGCGGCCGAAGACGCCGTGCGATAGCAGATCGACGCGCGCCTCGAGGTTGGCGAGGGCCTTGCCGGGCGCGCGCCAGCGGCCGAACGCGAGGCCGCGTAGGGTCTCGGCGCCACCGAAGCCGGCCACCGGCACCAGGCCACCCCAGTGGACCAGTTCGTAAAAGGGGATCTCGCCGGCCAGGGCTTCCGCGAGCAGCCTGCCCGCGAGCACCACCCGGGGGCCGACCGCCCGGTAGCCCCGCAAGGAGAGCAGCGGGCCCCCGAAGGCGCCGGCCCCACCCGGCAGGGGGAAGCACCAGCGGCCGGAGAGCTCGGCGAAGAGCCCCGTGCGGGGGGTGATCTCGGGCCGCCGGGTGTCCCGCAAGAGCCCGCCGGCGACCGTCAGGGAGGGGCCGCCCGCCATGCCGAAGGGCTGCTCCTCGGCCAGCAGGGAGCCGGGGTAGGTCGCGATCCGGCTGATCTTGCCGTCGAGGGCGGCGAAGGCGAGCCAGGGGCCGGCCAGCCGGAGGCGCAGGGTCAGGTGGGCGAAGGGCTGCCGCAGGGTGTAGCGGTAGCGCTTGGCGGCTGCCTCGTCCGTGTCGGCCCGGTCCAGCCAGCGCCGCTCCCGGACCGTGCCGTTGCCGAGCCCCCAGTAGCCGTCGTTGAGCCACTGCCGCCACGCGAGGTGCGCGGTGAAGCGCAGCCGGCCCCCCGGCCCGAGCCCGGTGCGGTCGTAGCGCAGGCGGTGGTGATGGAAGCCCCGGGTGGTGAGGAAGAGGTGGAGCACCCAGGCGCTCTGGTAGGGCTCGTGGCCCGGGAGGTCGAACGCGAGCTCGCCCCGGGCGCCGAAGCCGAGGCCGTCGTCGGTGTCGAACGCGAAGTTGGGGATCGCGTACCAGCGGGGGCCGCGTGCTGGAGCGGGCTCGTGCTCCTGGGGCGCGGCCGATGGCTCGTGCTCGTGCTCGTGCTCGTGCTCGTCCCCCGTTTCTCGCTCCTCGGGGGGCGCAGTCGGCAGGTCGTCGGCCGCGGCTCCCCCCGCGGCCAGCAGCAAGAGCGCGGCCAGCGGCCCGGCGAGGGTCCGGGGGAGCGGTGGGCTCAAAAGAGGTACTCGAGCTCCAGGGTCGGGATGTGGGAGTTGCCCGAGATCCGGACGTTGGTCGGCGGCGAGGAGGAGGAGGTGGTGACGTCCCGCTCCAGGTAATGGATCCACATGTAGGCCAGGCCGAGCCGCCAGTGCTCCCGCAGCAGGCCCCGGATCCCGCAGGAGAGGATGACCTGGTTCATGGAGGGGTTGTCGATGGAGAAGGTCGCGTCGGGCACCGGCGACTTGTCGAACGCGACGCCGGCCATCAGCTCGAGCTGCGCGGGATCGGCCAGCGGCCGGTAGAGCACGCCGGCCGCGACCTCGAAGCTGTCGGAGTAGTCCTTGTCGTGGGAGAGCCCGTCACGGGTCAGGGGCTCCTGGCCAGGCTCCGTGGGATCGTAGACGGGCTCGATCTCCTGCTCCTCGAAGACCCGGTACAGCCAGTAGCGCAGGTCCAGCCCCAGCTCGAGGGCGGGGGTGGGCCGGAAGCTGAGCCCCGCGGTCAAGGCCGGCGGGATGGGCATCTCCACCTCGAGCTGGCGGGGGAGCTTGAAGGAGAGCGCGTCGCCGCCCTTGCCCAGCTCCACGAGCAGCGCCCGCAGCTCCGCGTCGGAGCGGGCCGGTGGGTACTCGCCGGTGGCCGTGCCCAGGCCGCGGATCTCCAGGTCCCCCTCGAAGCGGGCCGCGGTGAAGCCGGTGGCCCCCACGCCGAGGCTCAGCCAGGGAGCGGGCGTCACGAGCGCGCCCAGGCCCCAGCCGAAGCCCGAGTCCGTGCCGACGTAGGCCATCTGCAGGTCGCCGATCAGGAGCTGGCCGATCTTGCCCAGGCCGACCGCCTCGCCCGCGGGGGTCAGCACGTCGGCCATGCTGAACTTCTGAGAGTAGCCGAGGCGCAGGTAGCTGTAGGAGAGGCTCCCGCCGATGGCGAAGTGCTCGTCGAGCCGCCAGCCGACGCCCGCGGTGGCCTGGGCGATGAGGAACAGCCCGTCGACCACGAAGTAGGCGGTGGGCGCATCCTCGGGGAGGTAGGCGCCGTACGCGCCGGGCGCGTACGCGGCCAGGGCGACGGTGACGCCCCGCAGCTTCGGCGAGAGGGGCTGAAGCCCCCAGCTCCCGCCGAGGAAGGGGATCACCCCGGTGTAGCGCTCCGGCTCGAAGTTGGCCGTGTAGTAGCCGTCGGCCGCGATGGGCCAGGGGCACGGGGCCGCGTCCCCGGTCCCGCAGCCTGCGGGGTTGACCTCGGGGAAGCGCTCCGGGTCGAGGGCCTGCAGCCGGGTCTGGTTGTTCAGGAAGGTGATCCCGTTGGAGAGGTGCAGCCGCGTGCCCGGCTGGTCCGCGAGGCCCGCGGGGTTGTGGAAGAGCGCGGTGACGTCGTCGGGGTTGCCGAGGTTGGTCATCATCCCCGTGCGGCGCACCCCGAGGATCGAGATGTGGAAGCCACCCGCGAGGGCTGGCAGGGAGAGGCCCAGCAGGAGCAGGACGATCGGACCAGCGACGAGGCGCTTTTTGGAGCCAAAGGACTGCTCAGCGGCCCCGAGCCTGGCCCACCTCCTCTCTCCCGTCGACCGCGGCTGGCTCATGGGCCTCCTCTCTGCGGGTCCGTTCCGTCCGGCGAGGATAGGGGATCAGCCTCTGTCCTGACAAGGCGCCGCCGCCTGCCGGACTCCCTCGCCGAGCAGGCGCAGGCAGGGGATGGCGGTGATCGCCAGGGTCGGCTCCGGGTCCCGGGGGTTCATCCACGCTAGGGGAGAGAGCAGGCGCAGGGGGTTGCGGCCGACGCCCGCGAGGGGCGCGGCCAGCTCGATGGTGAGGGCCAGGGTGCCGAAGGTCGCGTACAGCCAGTCGTCGAGGTCGCCGAGGATCGTGTACCAGGCCCGGGCCTGCTTGACCCGGTACGGCCGTCCGGGCTGGGCCGCGGTGAAGGCCGCGGCGAGGGCCAGGAAGGCCTCCCGGTCGGCCGGCGGCTCCGGGGAGTGGCACCAGGGGTACAGCACCAGCTCGCCCACCGAGTGCAGGGTGAGCGAGGCGCGGGGCCGCAGCCGCTGGGCGAGGTCGGCGACCGCCTGGGCCTCGGGCTCCGCGAGGGGGTGGGGACCGCGGTACCAGGGGAGCCACGCGTGGCGGGTGCCCGCGAGGGGGTGCCAGGCATCCCGGGCCGTCGCGGGGAAGGGGAAGTTGCGGTTGAGGTCGACGCCGTGCGGGTTGCCGCGGGGCGACCGGGCGAAGCCGCGTCCCGCGGCCAGGGCCCGGGCGCCCGCGTCCCGGGAGTCGAGGTTGATGGCCGGGACGATCGTCACGTCGGCCGCCTCCAGCAAGGCCCGGGCGTCCTCGTCGGGGCTCGGCGCGGCGAGCAGCTCCAGCAGGCGCAGGGCCAGCTCGCTGCCGATGACCTCGTTGCCGTGGAGGTTGCCCGTGACCAGGACCTGGGGCCGGGTGGGAGCGGGTGGGCGTCCGGGGAGGGCGATCGTCACCGCCACGATGGGCCGCCCGGCGCAGGTCTGGCCGACGGTCCGCAGGTCCGCCCGCTCCCCGGCCTGCGCGGCCAGGAGCCGGGTCGCGGTCAGCAGGTCCTCGTTGGTGTGGTAGGGCATCGCGTCAGGTCTCCCGGGGGGCCTGGGCCGTGGAGGAGCCGAGCAGCACGACGCCGAGGAGGATCAAGGCGCAGGCCCCCGCGGCCGGTCCGGGGAGCCCCTCGGCGAAGACGATCCGGCCCGGCAAGAGCGGCAGGGCGACCGAGGCCGCGGCGAAGGCCGGGGTCACCACCACGGCCCGGCCCTTCTGGAAGGAGAGCTGCTGCAAGAGCAAGGCGGCGATGGAGCCGGCGAGCAGCAGGCCGAGCAGGGGGTACGCGGCCGGGAGGGCGAAGGTCGGGCCGATCTCGACGAGGGTCACCAGCCCGAAGAAGCCCTTGGCGAAGACCAGGCCGGCCACCGAGCAGGCGGCCGCGGCGAGGGCGAAGAGCAGGCCGGCGAGCCGGGCCTGGCGCCGGGCGACGGCCGTCAGCCCGAGGATCGCCAGGAGCCAGAGGCCGCCCAGGAGCAGGGTGGGAGAGCGGGTGTAGCAGCCGAGCAGCTCGCCGGGGCTGGCGAAGACGCGACTCGGGAGGACGGTCAGGCCGAGCGCGACCACGCCGGCGATCACGGTCGCGATCCCGGCCAGCGCCTTGCCCCCCAGCCGCTCCCCGAGCAGCAGCCGGGAGCAGACCGCCAGCACCACCAGGCCGAAGCCGTTGAGCGGCTGGATCAGGCTCAGGTCCGCGAGCCCGAGCGCGATCATGTTCAGGAGGATCGCCGCGGAGGCCAGCAGCCAGCCGACCAGCCAGAGGGGGGCCCGCAGCACGGCCCGCACGCTGGCGAGCAGGGGCTGCTGGTCGAAGGGGGGCAGGCGGTCCACGGCCTTCTTCTGCAGCACCGCGCCGACGTTGGTCATCGACGTCGCCGCGAGCATGATCGTGACGCCCCAGAAGGTGTGGTCCACCGTGCCTCCCGCCGGGCGCCAGCTTGCCACAAGCCGTCGCGGGGGGCCAGCGCGGGGTGCGCCCGGACGACGGCATCGTGGATGTCGCTGGCCGCCATCCCCCCGGGGCCGGGGACGGTGCCCTCGGCAGCCGTTCCCTGCTACACTCGTCCGGCGATCGGGGTGCTGGTCGCACGCTGCTGCCGGGCGGAGGTATCATGGTCCCGAGACCCGTCCGATTGCTGGTTCTTTTGGCCCTGTTCGTCGGCTCCCTGCCGCGCGCCGGGGCCGCGGCGCCCCCGGCCTCCGTGGTCTTCGACTTCGCGGGGACACCTGCCCAGGACGGGGTTCCCCCACCCTGGAGCTATCGCCGCTGGTCGCCCGTGGTGAGCCTCGGCGACTATGTGGCCGAGGCCCGGGTCGTGGAGCACGCTGGGCAGAAAGTACTGCGGGTCACCAGCCACGACTCCGGCTTCCTCGTCGGCCGCAAGCTCCAGGTCGACGTCGGCATCCTCCGGCACGTCACCTGGGGCTGGCTCGCGGAGACCTTGCCCGCGGGGGCGAGCTTCACGAAGCGGGCGACCAACGACCAGGCCCTGCAGCTCCTCTTCGGCTTCGCGGGGGGCAAGGTGGTCGGCTACCTCTGGGACACCCGGGGGCCGGTCGGGGCCACGGGCAGCGGGCTGTCCTGGCGGGAGGACGTGCGGGTGATCGTGCTGCAGGCGGGCCCGGCCAACCTCGGCCGCTGGCTGACGGAGGAGCGCGACCTCTACCAGGACTTCGTCACCCTCTTCGGCCAGCCGCCGCCCTCCCTCGTCGGGGTCGCGATCCAGAGCAACTCCCAGCACACCGGGACGCACGGGGCCGGCCTCGTGGGCCCGATCCGGCTGTCACCATGAGCCCGCCCGCGTCGACCCCGGCCACGACCTCGGCCACGACCCCGGCCCCCGGCCGGCCCGGCGGCGCCGAGCCCACCGTGGAGGAGCTGCTGCGGGCGCTGGGCGCGCACGGCGCGTCGGACCTCTTCGTCACCGCGGGCCGGGTCCCGGCCGTCCGGCAGCACGGCCAGGTCATGCCCATCAAGGCCCCGCCGACCTCCCCGGCCGTCCTGGCGGCCTTCCTGGAGCGGGCGCTGCCCGAGTCGGCCCGGTCCCTCTTCGCCGCGACCGGCGACCTCGACGCGGGGTACACCCTCGAGCCCGGGCGGCGCTTCCGCCTCAACCTCGCCCGGGCCCAGGGGCAGACCTCCCTGGTGGCCCGGGCCCTGCCCGCCGGGGAGCTGACCTGCGCGGAGCTGCGGCTGCCCGAGGTCCTCACCCAGCTCGCGGACCGGCCCCGGGGGCTGGTGCTGGTGACCGGCGCCACGGGCTCGGGCAAGTCCACGACCCTGGCCGCCCTGATCCACCACGTCAACAGCACCCGCCGGGCCCACATCGTCACCATCGAGGAGCCCATCGAGTTCGTCCACCGGGACCTGCGGGCCCGGGTCACGCAGCGCGAAGTGGGGAGCGACACCCGCTCCTTCGAGGTCGCCCTGCGCCAGGTGGTGCGCGAGAGCCCCGACGTCATCCTCATCGGTGAGCTGCGCGACCTCGCCTCCATGACCACCGCGGTCCAGGCCGCGCTCACGGGCCACCTCGTCCTCGCCTCCCTGCACACCATCGATGCGACCCAGACCCTGCAGCGCTTGCTCTCCTTCTTCCCCGCGGAGCAGCGCGCGCAGGTCGCGCTCGACCTCTCCCTCGCCTTGCAGGGGGTGGTCGCGCAGCGGCTGCTGCCCCGCCGCGACGGCAAGGGGCGGGTGGTCGCGGTGGAGCTGCTGACCGTCTCGGCCGCGGTCGCCAAGCTGATCCGGGAGCAGCGCCTCGAGGAGCTGCAGGACCTGATGCGCCTGTCGACCGATCCGGGGATCTGCACCTTCGACGCGGCCCTGCTCGAGCTGTACCGGGCCGAGCAGATCGCGTACGCGGCCGGGCTGGCCCACGCCAGTAACCCCGAGGAGTTCGCGCTCGCGGTCCAGGGCATGCGCACCGGGGTGGCGGCCTTCCGGGAGGACGGTCCGGCCCCGCCCTCCGGCGCGGCGCCGCCCCTCGACATGAAGCGGCTGCTCGGGCTGATGCAGGAGCAGGGCGCGTCGGATCTGCACCTCGCCGTGGGGCAGCCGCCGATCCTGCGGGTCCGTGGCTCCCTCCAGCCTCAGCCCACCGCGCCCCTGACCGCGGCCGACGTGCGGGTGCTCCTGTCCTCCCTGCTGTCGGTGCGCCAGCGCAGCCTCTACGAGCTGGAGCGGGAGCTCGACTTCTCCCTCGCCCTGGAGACGGGGGCCCGCTTCCGGGTCAACGCCTACTGGGAGAAGGGGACCATGGCCGCCGCGCTCCGGGCCATCCCGGCGCACATCCCGGCGCCCGAGGACCTCGGGCTGCCCGCGTCCTTGCTGCAGCTCGGCCGGGAGCCCCAGGGGCTGCTGCTCGTGGTCGGCCCCACGGGCTCGGGCAAGACCACCACCCTGGCCTGCCTCATCGACCAGATCAACCGCAGCCGCCGGAGCCACGTCATCACGGTCGAGGACCCGGTGGAGTACTGCCACCAGAGCCGGCTGGCGACGATCCACCAGCGGGAGGTCGGCGCGGACACCCACGGCTTCGCCGCGGCCCTGAAGTACGTGCTGCGCCAGGACCCCGACGTGATCCTCATCGGCGAGCTGCGCGACCTGGAGACCATCGGTGTCGCGCTGACCGCCGCGGAGACCGGGCACCTGGTGCTGGCGACCTTGCACGCCAACGACGCGGTGCAGACCATCGACCGGCTCATCGACGTCTTCCCCGCGCACCAGCAGCACCAGACCCGCTCCCAGGTCGCGGCCTCCCTGCTGGGCGTCGTCTCCCAGCGGCTGCTGCCCCGGGCCGACGGCACCGGCCGGGTCGCGGCCTTCGAGGTCATGGTCGCCACGCCTGCGATCCGCGCGCTGATCCGCGAGAACAAGATGCACCAGGCCCAAAGTACCATCCAGAGCGGCCGGGCCGCGGGGATGGTCACCCTCGACCAGTGCCTCGCGGAGCTCGTGCGGACCGGGGTCGTCGACCGGGAGGAGGCCCAGCGCCACGCCCGCAACCCGGGCGCGCTGGGGTGAGCCCGCGCGCCGGGGAGCGACCTCACCCCAGCCGGCGCCGCAGGATCAGGATGGCGCTGCCGTAGACCGTGACGCTGAGCGCGGCCAGGGCCAGCACGCGGTCCGAGAGCTCGGCGGGCGACGCGCCCTCGAGCAGGACGCCCCGCATGACCTCGACGAAGTGGCGCACCGGGTCGAGCAGGGTCAACGGCTGCAGCCAGGCCGGCATGTTCTCCACGGGCGTGACGAAGCCCGACAGCAGCAGGGCGGGCATGACGAAGAGGAAGGCGCCGAAGAAGGCCTGCTGCTGGGTCCGGGCCGCGCTGCCGACGAGCAGCCCCAACCCGAGCAGGGTCAGGATGTACAGCAGGCCCGCGGCGAAGAGGAACAGCAGGCTCCCCCGCAGGGGGACGTCGAAGACCCAGGCCCCGCCGGCCACCACCAGCCCGAGGTCGACCAGGCCGATGGCCGCGTAGGGCAGGGTCTTGCCCAGCAGCAAAGTCGTCGGGGTCAGGGGGGTCACGAGGATCCCCTCCAGGGTGCCGCTCTCCCGCTCCCGGGCCATGCCCATCGCGGTGACGATCATCGTCACGACCAGCAGGAGCGAGGCGCCCACGCCAGGGACGAAGTAGATCCGGCTCTGCAGGGTCGGGTTGTACAGGATGCGCGGCTCCACCCGGACGCGGGGCGCCTGCAGCAGCACTCCCCGGGCGAGCGCCTCCTGCTGCAGCCGCTCCTCGGCCAGGCGCAAGGCGCGTTGCTGGAGGAACGCGGACAGGGCGTTGGTCGCGACGATGGCCCGGTTGGAGTCGCCCCCGTCGACGAGCACCTGGACCTGGGCGGTGCGGCCGCGCAGCAGGTCCGCGGCGTGGCCCCGGGGGACGACGACCGCCAGGGGAGCCTCGCCTCGGCTCACGGCCGCGGCGGCCTCGGCCGCGCTGCCCGGCCAGCCGGCCGGGACGAAGGTATCCCCGGCGGTCAGCCCCTGCAGCAGGGCCCGGCTCTGCGGGGTCCGGTCCTCGTCCGCGAGCAAGGTCGGCACCTGCTCGACCTGCAGGTTCACCGCGTACCCGAGGACCAAAAGCTGGATCAAGGGCGCCACCACCAGCAGCCCGAGCATGCGCGGGTCGCGGAAGGTCTGGCGGAACTCCTTGACGACCAGGCTGAGCAGCGGTGTCAGCATCGATCCTCAGTCCAGGGTCCGCCGGAAGCGGCGGACCGCGGCGACGAAGAGCGCCGCGAAGAACAGGCCCATGGCCAGCAGGTCGACCCAGATCTCCGCGAGGCCGTTGCCCCGCAGCAGGATCGCCCGCAGGGCGTGGACGAAGTACCGGGCCGGGAGGCAGGCGGCGAGCGCCTGCAGCAGCCGGGGCATGCTCTCCACGGGGAAGATGAAGCCGGACAGGAGCAGCGCCGGGAGGAAAGTACTAAGAGCCGCCACCTGCGAGGCCAGCATCTGCTGGCGGGTCACCACCGAGATCAGCAGGCCCTGGGTCAGCATCCCGAGGAGGAACAGGGCCGCGGTACCGAAGAGCAGCAGCAGGCTCCCCCGCACCGGGACGTCGAAGATCACGACCCCGAGGGTCAAGACCAGCAGGACCTGGAGCAGGCCGAGGACGAAGTAGGGGCCGAGCTTGCCGAGGATCACCTCGACCCGGCCGACCGGTGTGGCGAAGAGCTGCTCCATGGAGCCCCGCTCGTACTCCCGGGCCACGGTCAGGGAGGTGAGCATCACCGCGACCATCACCAGGATCAGCACCATCAGCCCCGGGACGAGGAAGACAGCGGAGCGCAGGCCCGGGTTGAAGAAGGTGCGCACCCGCGCCTGCAGCGGGACCTCCACCTGGCCGAGGAGGGCCGTGGCGGAGGTCTGGGACGCGGCCAGGGCGACGACGCTGGCGTAGCCGAGGGCCACGGCCGCGGAGGTGTTGTCCGAGCCGTCGATCAGGAGCTGGGCGACGGCCTCCTCGCCGCGCAGGCCCCGGCGGGTGAAGCCGGGGGGGAGGACCAGGGCCGCCTTGGCCACGCCGGTGCGGAAGAGCGGCTCGATGGCCGCGGGGTCGTCCCGACGGGCGACGATTGCGAAGGTCCCCGCGGCGCTGAAGCTCTCCACCAGCCTCCGGGAGGCAGCGGTCTGCTCCTGATCGACGATCACCAGGGGCACCCGGTCGATGTCGAAGTTGACCGCGAAGCCGAAGAGGAAGATCAGCAGCACCGGCATGCCCAGGGCGAAGGCGAGGGACTGCGGGTCGCGCAGGATGTGGCGCACCTCCTTGGTCGCCACCGCCAGGCTCCGGCGCAGCAACGCCCTCACGACGCCCCCCCGGGTCCGTCCCCGCCGGGTCCGGCCGTCCCCGGTCCGTCCCCGCCGGGTCCGGCCGTCCCTGGTTCGTTCGTCACGGGTCCTTTCGTCATGGGTCCGGCTGGCTTGCGGCTCACCAGCTCCAGGAAGACGTCCTCCAGGGTCGGCTCGGTCCGGGTGAGGGTCACCCCGGCGATCCCCCGGGCCGCGAGCCAGGCGCGGAGGCGCTCCGGGTCGCTCGCGGGTCCTGCGACCCGCAGGTGCACCTGGCGGCCGAAGGGGCTCAGGCCGAGCAGGCCCGGCAGCCCCGCGAGGGCCTCGGCCAGCTCGCGGGCCGTCGCCCCGTCCACCGCGAAGAGGCTGCCGGGGAGCTGGTCCTGCTTCAGCCGGGCCGGGGTGTCCAGCGCGACCAGGCGGCCGTCCACCATCAGCCCCACCCGGTGGCAGTACTCGGCCTCGTCCAGGTGGTGGGTGGTGACCACCAGGGTCGTGCCCTCCCGGGAGAGGCGCCGGATGACGCTCCAGAACGTGCGGCGGGCCAGCGGGTCGACCCCCGCGGTGGGCTCGTCGAGGAAGAGGATCGCCGGGTGGTGCAGCAGGGCCGCGCCGAGCGCGAGCCGCTGGCGCAGGCCTCCGGGGAGGTCCCGCGCGAGGCTGTCCCGGCGGGAGACCAGGTCCGCGGCCACCAGGGCCTCCTCCTGCCGGGCCCGGCCGAGCTGGCCTCCCAGGCCGTAGGCACCGGCGTAAAAGGCCAGGTTCTCGGCCACGGTCAGGTCCGGGTACAGGGAGAACTTCTGGGACATGTAGCCCAGGCTGCGCTTCACCGCGGCCGCCTCCCGGGCGATGTCGTGGCCCGCGACTTGCGCCGCGCCGGCGGTGGGGGCCAGCAGGCCGCACAGCATCCGGATCGTCGTGCTCTTGCCCGCGCCGTTGGCGCCGAGCAGCCCGAAGATCTCGCCGCGGGCCACCGTGAAGCTGACCCGGTCCACCGCGACGAAGCGGCCGAAGGTCCGGGTCAGCTCCTGCAGCTCGATGGCCGGCGCGCTGGTGTTCATTCCGGCGGTCCCCCGGCCGGGGCACGCGGCTGCGCCTGCGCCAGCAGCCCGAGGAAGAGGTCCTCGAAGTCGGGACGCACCGTCGCGAGCTCGGCCTCCGGCAGCCGGTCCGCGAGGCGGGCCCGCAGCCCCTCCGCCGCGCCCTCCCGCACCACCAGGCGCAGCCCGGCGCCCTGGGGGGCGAAGGCGATCACCGCCGGCTCGTCGGGCAAGAGCTGCTCCGCCAGGGTCCGGTCGCCGCCCGTCAGGAGCAAGGTCGTGCCGGAGAACCCCTGCAGCAGCCTCTCCGGCTCGCCCTCGGCCAGCAGCCGCCCCTCGTGCAGCAGGCCGACCCGGTGACAGCGGGCCGCCTCGTCCATGTAGGGCGTCGCCACCAGGACGGCCATGCCCTCGGCCACCAGCTCGTGGAGCAGCTCCCAGAGCTCCCGCCGGCTCACCGGGTCGACGCCGTTGGTCGGCTCGTCGAGCAGCAGCACCCGCGGGCGGTGCAGCAGGGCGCAGGCGAGGGCCAGCTTCTTGTACATCCCGCCCGAGAGGGCCTCGGCCCGGCGCTCCCGGAAGGGCTGCAGGCGGGTGAGGAGGAGCAGCCGCCGCTCGCGTGCCCGCTGCGCCTCGCGGGACAGACCGTACAGCTCTGCGAAAAAGCTCAGGTTCTCGGCGACGCTGAGGTCGCCGTACAGGCTGTACTGCTGGGGCATGTAACCCAGGGCCTCCCGGGCCGCGAGGGGGCCTCCCGCGACGGGCAGCCCGACGATGCGGACCTCGCCGGCGTCGGGGGTGAGCAGGCCCGCGAGGAGCCGGAGGGTGGTCGTCTTGCCCGCGCCGTCGGGGCCCACCAGGCCCACCAGCTCGCCCGGTCCCAGGTGCAGGTCGATCCCGTCCACGGCCCGGCGGTGGCCGAAGCTGCGTCGCAGGCCGGTGGCGAGGAGGGGCGGGGGAGCCGAGGCCGGGGCTGCGGGGGAGGCGAGGGGTACTTTGGTCCCTGATGCCTCCCCGGAGCGAGCCCAGGGGAGCCTCACGGCCGCTCGGTCCCGGGCAGCCGGATCTCGACGGGCATCCCGGGGCGCAGCAGCCCTTCCGGGTTCGGGATGGCGACCTCCACCGCGTAGACCAGGCGGTCCCGGTCCTCCCGGGTCTGGACGTTGCGGGGGGTGAACTCCGCGCTGACGCCGACGTGACGCACCGTGCCGGCGAAGCGGCGTGTGGGCAGGGCGTCGGGGGTCACCTCCACGGGCGCGCCCGGGCGGGCCGCGGCCAGCTCGGCGTTGGGTAGGTAGAAGACCGCCTTGACCTCCCGGGTGTCGACGAGGGTCAGCAGGCGGCTGCCCGGCAGCACCACCTCGCCGACCTCGGCGCTCCTCGTCTGGACCGTGCCGGTCCGGGGCGCGGTCAGGGAGCACTCGGCCACCAGGGCCGCGGCCCGGCTGCGGGAGGCCGCCGCCGCCTGGATCTCGACCTCGCTGCCCTGCAGCTTCACCCGGGCCGCCTCGATCTGCAGCCCGGCCGCCCGGGCCACCCCGGCCGTGGCCGCGGCCTGCTGGGCCGCAGCCTGGGAGGAGGAGGCCGCGGCCGCGAGCTGCTGGGCCAGCCCCGCGGCCTGGGTCTGGGTGGTGTCGAGGAGCTGGGCCGAGGTCGCGCCGGTCTGCAGGGCCTGCGCGACCCGCTGGGCCGCACGCGCCGCGGCCTCCTGCTGCAGCCGCAGGGCCTCCCGCTGGGCCTCGGTGGCCCGGGCGCCCGCCTCCGCGGCGAGGAGCTGGTTGCGGCTGGTGCTCGCGCTCTGCTCGGCCAGGCGGCTCGCCACCCGGGCCGCGTCCCGGGCGAGGTGGGCGCCCTGCAGGCCGGCCTCGGCCGCCTGGAGCAGGGCCTGCTGCTCGGTGCAGTCGAGCAGCACGAGGAGGTCCCCCTCCTGGACCGCGTCGCCCTCCTGCACCCGGATCTCCTTGATCCGGGAGGAGATCCGGGCGACGATCGCGACCTCGGTGCCCTCGATGGTGCCGCTGCCGCCCGAGGGGCCCCGGGCGAGCTGCTCCCGCTCCCGCAGCTCGTACCAGAGCAGGCCCGACAGCAGGGCCACGAGCAGGATGAAGAAGACGAGTACCCGCTTCATGGTTCGACGCCTCTGCCCACGAGGGAAGACCCTCCCGGTCGCGGTCTGGCGGGGAGGGGGGCCTTGCCCTTCTGCCGGGATGGGAGGAGGATCGGGCGATGCTTCCGCTTCCCCCACTGGACCCGGCGGTCAGCGTGCTGGAGATCGTACCACGGTCCTCGGCCCGTGGGCAGTTCGCGGTGCAACCCCGTCCGGCCGCGACTCCCCTCGAGGAGGACGCGCTGCTGAGCTTCAACCGGGGCCGCACCCGGGCCGGGCTGGCACCCGCCGCGCTCGAGCCCCTGCTCTCGGAGGTGGCCGAGGCCTACGCCCGGCTGCTGCTGCGGGAGAGCAAGGAGGTCGCGGCCGCCGCGGTGGAGCCGCTGTGCGACTGGGTCGGGCTCGTCGATGTCTACCCCACCTTTCATGCCCGGGAGACGGTGGGGGGCGGGGATGGCGGATTCCTGCGCTTCGTCGAGGAGCTGGGCCAGCACGGCGCCGGCCGGGTCGAGGAGGAGGAGGAGCCGGGCTGGCAGCTCCTCGGGGTGGGGCGCTGCCTGGAGCAGGGGCGCTGGATCCACGTGCTCGCGGTGGTCCGGCGGCTGCTGGAGCTCCAGCCCTGCGCGCGCCACCCGCCTCCCGGGGCCGTGGTCACCTTCACCGGCCGGCTCGCGGTGGGCGTCAGCGATCCCCAGGCCTTCCTGCTGCTGCCCGGCCGCAGCGTGCAGACCCTCCCGACCACGGTCCACCCCGGCGGCCTGCTCTCCTTGACCTGGGAGATGCCCGCGGTGCCGGCCTGGGCCTTGCTGGAGGTCGCGGCGACGACCCGGCTCGGGCCCCGGGTGGTGGCCCGCTGTGCGCTCAGCAGCACTCCGCTGGCGGGGGAGAGCCGCCTGCGGCTCCTGCTGCCGCCGGACGATGACGCCGGGCTCGAGCCCGCGGCCGCGTCCAGCCGCCTCCTCGACCTGGTGAACCGGGCCCGGCGGTTCGAGGGTGCGCCTCCCCTGGAGCCGGACCGGCTCGCGGCGGCCGTCGCGGCGGGCTTCGCGCAGGAGCTGCTCCGGGAGGGGACCACCGGGCACCTCTCGGCAGGGCAGCAGGACCCGGGGCAGCGGTTCCAGACCGCCGGTCTGGCCGTCACCCGGCTCGCGGAGTGCGTGGCCCGGGATCGCAGCGTCACCGCCGCCTTCTTGGCCCTGATCCAGTCCCTGGCCCATCGCAACGTCCTGCTCGACCCCCGCTTCTGCGGAGCCGGCGTGGCCGCCCGGCCCGCGCCCGGCGCCGCGTCGGCCGAGTGGATCGTCGTGCTCGACCTGTTCCGGCCCCTGGTCCGCCCCACCGGCCCCGAGGCGGCGGGCGAGCTGGCCCGGGAGATCGCCCGGCTCCGGGAGGACGCGGGGGTGGCGCCGCTCACCGCGGACGCCGGCCTGCGGACCGCGGCGCGCGAGCTGGCCGGGTTGCTGCTGCACCCCGCGAGCCACGAGGAGGGGTGGCTCCAGGAGCAGCTCGCTGCGCGGCTGGACCGGCTCGAGCCGCCGGTGCTGGAGGCCTGGGCGGTGGTGCGGGGGGCCACGGACCCGCTGAGCGTCGCGGGGTCCGACCCGGAGCTGGTCGCGGAGGCCTGGACCCACCTGGGCATCGGGCTGAAGGAGCTGCCGGCCCTCGACGGCGTGCCCCAGACCGGGGTCGTGGTGCTGGTGGCGCGGCGGTTCGGGAACTAGTACCTCGTCACAGGGATTCTGATCAGTTGCTCTGGTGGGTGCCGGCCTCCGCGCCGGCACCTGCGCGACCGGCGCGGAGGCCGGTCGCCACCCGAAGCTCAACCGGTCATCTTCGCTGTGTCGAGGTACTAGTGCGGACGGCTCAGGTCGATGCGGTGAGCTTGGCCTGCAGGGTGACCATGGTCTGCTGCGCGTCCCCGAGCAGCAGCAAGACGCCCGGCCGGTGGTACAGGGAGTTCTCGACGCCCGAGTAGCCCGGCTTGGCGTCGAGGTTGCAGACCAGGACGGTGCGCGCCGCGGCCACGGCCAGGATCGGCATCCCGGAGATCGGCGTCCCCTCCTGCTCGACGGCCGCGGGGTTGACCACGTCGCAGGCGCCCACCACCAGGGCCACGTCGGTGTTCGGGAACCGGGCGTTGGCGTCGTCGAGCTCCAGCATCGCCTCGTAGGGCGCGTCGGCCTCGGCGAGCAGCACGTTCATGTGGCCCGGCATCCGGCCCGCCACGGGGTGGATCGCGAAGGCCACCTCGGCCCCCCGCTCCTCGAGCAGCCGGCAGAGGGTCATGACGTCGTGCTGGGCCTGCGCGAGGGCCATGCCGTAGCCGGGGACGATCATCACCTGCTTGGCCGTCCGCAGGGCGGCCGCGGCCTGGTCGAGGGGATCGGCCGGGGCGGCGGCGGGCGCTTCCTCGGACGGCTGGGGGCTCGTTGTCGGACCAGGGTCCGCGCTGTCCGGCGGTGCCGGCGCGCTGTCCGGCGGACCGGCCGGCGCGACGCTGGTCTTGGGGCCGTCGGTCGTGGCGTCGGACCGTGGGGCGGGCGCGGCCGGGAGGGCCGGCTCCGGGCGGGGCGCAGCGACCGGGTGGCCGGCGCTGCTCGGGGGCTGCAGCCCGGTGAGCACCCGCAGCAGGCTGCGGTTCATCGCCCGGCACATCGCGATGGTCAGCAGGGAGCCCGAGGACGCGACGACCGCGCCGCAGACGACCAGCAGCCGGTGGCCGATGAGCACGCCGCACAGGGCCGCGGCCAGCCCGGCGCTGGCGTTGAGCACCGAGATCAGCACCGGCATGTCCGCGCCGCCGACGCGCACCGCGATCAACCAGCCGATCCCGGCCGCCACGGCCACGAGGGGCCAGGCCCACCAGGCGAGCTGCGTGTCCGGGAGCCCGCCGACCCAGGCGGTCAGGCCACCCGCGAGCAGCACGCTGCCGAGCAGCAGCAGCCCGTGGCCGGGGAGCACCCGGGGCCGGCCGGCGAGCAGCCCGGCGAGCTTGCCGCCGGCGAGGATGCTGCCCGCGGCCGTGGCCGCGCCGATGATCAGCCCGAGCAACCCGGAGCCCCGCTCGATGGACCAGCCGGCCTCGCCGGTGCGCAGCAGCTCCAGAAAGGAGATGGCCAGCACGGCCATCCCGCCGCAGCCGTGCTGGAACGCGACCAGGGCAGGCACCTGGATCATGGAGACCCGGGCCGCGACCAGCCAGCCGACGAGGGAGCCGAGCGCCAGGGCCGGCCCGAGGAGCTGCCAGCCGCCCAGCGTGTCCCCGGCGAGCTCCGCGGCGATGGCCAGCAACAGCCCGAGCGCGGCCGCACCGCTGCCGAGCCGGGCCGCCCCCGGGGTGCGGAACAGCAGCAGGCCGACGAACAGCAGGACGACGACGACGACGTCGAGGATCCAGGGATACGGCAGGAAGCTCATGACCGCTTGCCTCCCCGGAACATGGCCAGCATCCGGTCGGTGATCGCGAACCCGCCGACGAGGTTGAACGTCGCCAGCAGGACCGCGACCGCGCAGAGGACCGCGGCGGGCGTGGACAGCTCCGTGCCGAACAGGGCCAGGGCACCGAGCAGGGTCACCGCGGACAGCGCGTTCGTCAGGGACATCAGGGGGGTGTGCAGCCGCGGCGGCACCCGGGAGATGGCGAACCACCCGAGCCCCAGGGAGCCGAGGAGCACGGCGAGCAGCAGCAGCAGGTCACTCATGAACACGTCCTTGGCGGCCGTCCCCCCCTGGAGGCCGGCCGGCGGTGGGTCACGCGAGGCCCATGGCCTCGCGGGTCCCGGCGTGGAGGATCTGACCCTGGTGGGTGACCAGGGTGGAGCGCGTGATCTCGTCGTCGAAGTCCGGCTGCTCGAGGCCGTTGCGGAAGAGGTTCTGCACGTAGTTGAAGATGTTCTCGGAGTACAGGCGGGTCGCGTGCACCGGGAGGCTCCCCGGGATGTTCACCACGCCGCAGATCGTCACCCCGTGCCGCACCGCCATCTCGCCGGCGACGGTGGCCGCGCAGTTGCCGCCCTGGTCGATGGCGACGTCGACGATCACCGAGCCGCGCTTCATGGAGGCGACCATCTCGTCGGTGATCAGCAAGGGCGCGACCTTGCCCGGGACCAGCGCGCTGAGGATCACCATGGAGGACGCGGCGACCGCGGGGGCCAGCAGCTTGCGCTCCTCCTCGAGCAGGGCGGCCGGTAGCGCCCGGGCGTACCCGCCCTCCCCGACCGCGGCCTCGACGGGGACGTCGAAGCCGATGATCTTGGCGCCCAGGCTCTTGGCCTGCTCCCGCGCGTCGGGGCGGATGTCGGCCGCGGAGACGACGCCGCCCAGCCGTTTGGCGGTGGCGATGGCCTGCAGCCCCACGACGCCGCCGCCGATCACCAGCACCTTCGCCGGCTCCAGGTTGCCGATCGCGGTGGTCATCATCGGCACGAACACGCCGAGCTCGTTGGCCGCGATCAGCACCGACTTGTAGCCGGTGATCGTGCTCATGGAGGTCAGGGCGTCCATCCGCTGGGCCCGGGTGATCCGGGGGATGCCGTCCATGGTGAACGAGGTGATGTTGCGCCGGGCGAGGTTGCGGACCATCTCGTGGTTGGAGGGGTTGGCCGGGTGGAGGAAGGTGATCAGGGTGCTGCCCGGTCGCAGGAGGTCCACCTCGTGGCAGCCGAGCGCTTCGTGGAAGTGGGGCTGCTTGACCTTGAGGACCACGTCGGCACTCTGGAGCAGCTCGCGGGCCTGCGCGACGAGCACGGCCCCGGCCTGACGGTAGTCGGCGTCGTCGATCCCCGCGCCCAGCCCCGCGCCGGCCTCGACCGCGACCTCGCACCCCAGCCGCTGCAGCTTCTCGACGGTTGCGGGGGTGGCGGCGACGCGGCCCTCGTGGGGGAGGATCTCTTTCGGGATGGCAACTCGCATGGTGGCACTCCTCGTCTGAGAGCGGTCGGCGCCCACGGCGTCTGGCAGGGCAGGCCGGCCGGTCGAGATCACCGGGTCTTGGTCGTCGGCGTGAGCGATTCGTCCAGCGCGTCGTGCAGCACCGGCGCGGCGGGCCGGGTGAGCAGGTCTTGCAGGGTCTCGGCGGTCGGGCGCTGCGGGCCGGGCGTGTTCTCGGGGACGCGATGGAGGAGGAGGTGCCCGAGGCCGCGCGCGGCGAGCACGCGGTCGCTGAGCGCGGCCTCCTCGTTCTGGAGGACGCCGAGCAGGGCGTCGACCAGCACGCTGCCGGCCTGGTGGACCTCGACGGCGTGCTCGAGCACCCACCGGCGCAGCCGCCAGTTGTCCCCGGTCCGCACGATGCGGGCCAGCCCTTGCTGGTGCTCGTCGAGCAGGCGGCGCTCGCGGAGCTGCTCGAGCAGTCCGAGCACCCGGTCCCACTCCCTCAGATCGCCGAAGATGTCCGTGGCCATGGTCTCCTCCGAGAAGTGCCCGCCGGGGGCACGTTCAGCAACAGCTCAGCGCGCAACGATCCATCCTCGCAGCAGGCTGCGAGCAGCTCCCTGGATGTCGGCTGGACGACCGGTGCCGGCCGGTCGCTCCCTGCTGGAGGCGATTCTGACGAGGAGGTCGGGCCGGGAGAAGGCCCATTTATTGCCTATTGAATACCCATTATTTCTATGCAAAATGGATCCTCGAGGGGGGGCTCTGCTCCAGGAGGAGGCCGTGCCCGAGCGCAGGCGTGCGAAACGACGAGTTGCGGCGTCGGCCGGCTCCTCCCCGCCGGGGCAGTCGGAGACGCTCGCGGCCACCACGACGACTCCGGTGGCGGGCTCCTGGGCCCGCGACCCGGATCTCGCGGGCTGGCTCGCTTCCATCCGGGGGGTGATGGTCGGCGGCCGGGACCCGCTCCCGCACCGCGGGGCCGCGGGCCGATGCGGCGACACCCCGGACCGGCGCCTGCAGGAGCGCATCAAGGAGCTGGTCTGCCTGTACGGCGTGACCGAGCTGGTGCTGCACTACGGCAGCAGCGTCGAGGCCGTGCTCCAGGGGATCGTCGACCTGCTGCCGAGCGCCCTGCAGCACCCGCGCGCCGCGTCCGCGCAGCTCCACCTGGCCGAGCAGGTCTATCGCTCCGCTGGCTGGCACGAGCCGACGGTCTCGCTGACGCGGGCGATCCTCGTCACCGGGGAGCGGGTGGGGATGCTCCAGGTCGGCTACGCGGTCCGGCCCGCGGGGCCCGGTGAGCCCTTCCTCGAGGAGGAGAGGCTGCTGCTCGGGCAGGTGGCCGAGCACGCCGGGCTGGTGATCGCCCGGGACCGCGCCGAGCAGGCGGTCCGGGCCGCCCGGGACCAGCTCGAGGTGGAGCACCGGGCCCTGCTCGAGGCGAACATCGCGCTGCGCGCCCTGACCGAGCAGCTCCACTCCGAGACGGCCACCATCGGCGAGACGATCCGGGAGAACCTGAACCGGACCGTCCTGCCCCTGCTCGATGGCCTGGCGCGGGACCTCCCCGCCAACCGGAGCGGTCACCTCACCTTGCTCCGGCGCTGCCTCGACGACCTCGTCTCCCCCTTCCTCGCCCGCCTGCGGACCGCGACCCCCGACCTGACCCCCACCGAGCTGGCGATCTGCGTCATGATCCGTCGCGGCCTGACCTCCAAGGAGATCGCCGAGATCCGCGGGATCACCGTCGGGACGGTCTCCCGCCACCGGGAGAACATCCGCCGCCGCCTCGGGTTGACCGGCGCGGGGAAGAACCTGACCACCCAGTTGCAGGCGCTGGAGCTGGGCTGACGGCGCGGACTCGGCCGTCGGGGGGCGATCTGGTGCGTGGCGGTGGCTCGGGGACTAGCGGGTCACGAACTCGGCGCGCCGGTTCTCGGACCACGCTCCTTCGTGGGACTCCTGGCGCAGCGGCCGGTTCTCGCCGAAGGAGGTCGTCCGCACCCCCTTCATCCCCAGCCGCTGCAGATATTCGGCGGCGGCCCGGGCCCGGCGGTCGCCGAGGGCCAGGTTGTACTCCTCCGTCCCCCGCTCGTCGCAGTGCCCCTCCACCAGCAAGGAGGAGACCGGCTGGGTCTGCAGGCAGCGGGCGTTTTCTTCGAGGGTGCTGCGGGCCGTGGCGGTGAGCCGGGCCTCGTCGAAGTCGAAGTGGATCCGGCTCAGGGTGCAGCCGGTCGGCCCCTGACAGACGTACTCGACGCACCGCTCGCCTTGCCCGCAGTCGCCATCGACGAAGCAGGCCACCGGGACGCAGCGTTGTCCCTGGCAGGCGTGACGGGGTGGGCAGTCGGCCTGCCCGAGGCACTCCGCGGCGCACTGCCCCGCCCGGCAGACCTGCCCGGCCGCGCAATCCTGGCTCGACTGACAGCAACCGGCCTGCTGGACGCAGCGTCCGGCCTGACACTGCTGGCAGGTGGCGCAGTGAGCCTGCTCCCGACACTGCTGGCAGAGCCCGTTGACGCAGAACTCGCCCTGCTCCTTGCAGTGCGTGTCGTTCTCGCACTTCGGGTAGCTGGGACGGCAGCCGCTGGCCAGCCCGACCGTGGCGATCAACGACAGCAGCAGCAGGCTGCTGCCGATCGTCGTGTGCTCGGGCAACGGGTGACGCGGGATGCTCGCTGGACCCTGACGCTGGCTCGACTGCATCGGCGATTCCTCCTCTGGCCGGACCGTCCGGCGACTCGGCGCGGCGAAGGGCCCCCGGAGAGGGCATGACGAAAGTCCCTCGTTCCCAAGAACTTGCTCATCAGCGATCAGGAGCTGCGGGCCATGCCCCTCCGGGCGCGCGGGAGGGTGTCTAGCAAGCGATGTGCCAGCGGTGCGTTCGTCTCCGCAGCGCGACCGGGGCGCTCCCCGGGCTCGCCAGGGCGAATGGGGGGCCGTGGTGTGGTGTTGCGAGATGCCACATGATGCAGGATGCTGCAGCTCCTGGACGCTGGCTGGCTGCCGGCTCCGCATCCCCTGGGGGCCGGGGTGCTGGCATGGCACGTGCACTGCGAGCATCGGGGACGATCGGCGGGTCCGGTCCCCGGTGTGGCTCGCGCAGTCCGAGGGAGTCGCCATGCGGCTGGTGCTCAAGCTGATGGCCTCGCTGATGGCGGTCATCCTCCTCGTCCTGGGCGTGCATGCGTTCACCCGGGTGCAGCGCGAGATCGCCTTCTTCGAGCGGGACACCGCGCGCGACCACCGGGTGATGGGCAAGATGCTCGCCGCCGCCGTGCTCTGGTCCTGGCACGAGCAGGGCCAGGCGCACACGGCCCAGCTCGTGGGCGAGGCCAACCAGAGCTGGAGCCGGCTCGAGATCGGCTGGCGCTGGCTCGATACCTGCTCGCCGGCACCGGGGGACTGCTTTCCGCCGGAGCGGCGCCTCGCCCTGGAGCAGGAGCGGGAGATCTGGTGGCTGGAGCGGGACGAGCAGGACCGGCCCCTGCTGCGGACGGTGGTGCTGGTGAGCGCCCCGGGGCAGCGGACGGGGTTGATCGAGCTGCGGGAGCCGCTGCTGGAGCGCAGCGCCTACATCCGGGAGTCGCTCCGGCGCACCGTGGTCGCCGTGGGGATCATGGTCCTGCTCTGCGGGGCGATGTCCTTGCTGCTGGGGATGTGGTTCGTCGGACGACCAGTGACGCAGCTCATCGCTGCGGCGCGCCGCGTGGGGGACGGGGATTTTTCGCCCTTGCTGGCGCTGGGCCAGCGGGACGAGCTGGGAGACCTCGCGGCCGAGATGAACCACATGAGCGCGCGCCTGGCCCGCGCGACCGCGGAGCGGCAGGAGGCCATCGAGCAGCTCCGCCACGCGGATCGACTGAGCACCGTCGGCAAGCTGGCCTCGGGCATCGCGCACGAGCTGGGTACGCCCTTGCACGTCATCGCCGCGCGGGCCAAGGCGATCCACCAGGGGCGGGCGCAGGGGCCGGCCGCTCTCGATGCGGCCGAGATCATCGGCGAGCAGGCCGCCCGCATGACCGCCATCATCCGGCAGCTCCTCGATTTCGCCCGCGCCCGGCGGCTGAAGAGCGCACCGACGGATCTGGGCCTGGCCGTCGGGCAGACCCTCTCCCTGCTGGAGCCCCTCGGCAATAAAGCCGGGGTCCGCTTCGTCTTCACCGGCGGTGAGCAGCCGCTGCGGGTGAAGCTCGATCGCCACCTCTTCCAGCAGGCCCTGACCAACCTGGTGATGAACGGCATCCAGGCCATGCCGCAGGGAGGGATCCTCCAGGTCACGCTCCGCCGGGCGCGGCGAGCAGCGCCCGGCGCGGCCACCGCCCCCCGGGAGTACCTCGTGACCGAGGTCGGTGACGAGGGCGTCGGCATCCCGGCGGAGGTGTGCGGCGCCATCTTCGACCCCTTCTTCACCACCAAGGAGGGGAGCGAGGGCACCGGGCTGGGCCTCGCCGTGGCCCATGGCATCGTCTGCGAGCACGGTGGCTTCATCGAGGTGCGCAGCGAGCTCGACCAGGGCAGCACGTTCGGCATCTGGCTGCCGGCGGAGGAGCAGGGATGAACACCCGGGTCCTGATCGTGGACGATGACCGTAGCCTCTGCCAGCTCCTGGCCGACGAGCTGAGCGAGCTCGGCTTCGTCGTCGACTGGCGGACCTCGGCCGAAGAGGCCCTGGCCTCGCTGCGCGACCTCGAGCCCGACGTCGTCGTCACCGATCTGCGGATGCGGGGGCTGAGCGGCCTCGAGCTGTGTGGGCGGATCGTGGCCGGCTGGCCCGAGCTGCCCGTGATCGTCATCACCGCGTTCGGCAGCCTGGAGACGGCCATTGCGGCCATCCGCTCCGGCGCGTACGATTTCATCACCAAGCCCTTCGAGACCGAGGCCCTGGCCGTGGCGCTGAACCGGGCCGCCGAGCGTCGGGCCTTGCGGGCCGAGGTCCGGCGCTTGCGCTCGGCCGTGCTGGAGAGCCACGAGGGTGGTGGCCTGCTGGGCAGCAGCCCGCCGATGCAGCAGATCTACCGGCTCCTGGACCGGCTGGGGCCGGCCGAGGCCCCGGTGCTGATCACCGGGGAGAGCGGGACCGGCAAGGAGCTGGTCGCCCTGGAGCTGCACCGGCGCAGCCGGCGCGCCGCGCAGCCGTTCGTCGCCGTCAACTGCGCGGCCCTGCCCGAGGCGCTGCTGGAGAGCGAGCTGTTCGGCCATGTGCGGGGGGCGTTCACCGATGCCCGGACCGCCCGGTCGGGCCTCTTCCTCGAGGCCGACCGGGGGACGCTCTTCCTCGACGAGATCGGCGAGATGCCTCAGGCCATGCAGGCCAAGCTGCTGCGAGCCCTGCAGAGCCGCACCGTGCGGCCCGTCGGTGGTGATGTCGAGATCCCCTGCGACGTGCGCGTGGTCAGCGCCACCAACAAGGACATCGAGGCCGCCACGGCCGCGGGCAGCTTTCGCACCGATCTGTACTTCCGGGTGAACGTCCTGCGGATCGATCTGCCGCCGCTGCGCGCCCGGGGCAACGATATCCTGGTGCTGGCCCAGCACTTCCTGCGGCGCGCCGCCCGGCGTGAGCTCCGGCAGGTGTCCGGGATCGGCCCCGAGGCCGCGCGCAAGCTGCTGGACTACTCCTGGCCGGGCAACGTCCGGGAGCTGCAGAACGTGATCGAGCGGGCCGTCGCCCTGACGCGGGGCGAGGAGATCCTGGTCGAGGATCTGCCGGAGGCGATCCAGCGCCACCGGCGGCGTGACCTGGTGCTCCTCGGCGATACCCCTGATTCCCTGCCGACCCTCGCCGAGGTCGAGCGGCGCTATATCCAGCTCGTGCTGGACACGGTGGGCCAGAACAAGGCGCGGGCCGCGCGGATCCTCGGGATGGACCGGACGACCCTGTACCGGCGGCTCGGACGCGGTGGGGCGGAGTCCGGAGATCCCGGGGACCTGGGCGGGCTGCTGCCCTGAGCCGGCGCCAGCGACCGGGGCGCGGCGGGAGGAGATCCATGGACGAAACGCCAGGCTCGTCCCTGGCCGCGGAGAACGCCCTGCTGCGGGCGGAGGTGCGGGAGCTGCGGGCCGAGATCCAGCGGCTGCGGGCCGCGCTCGCGGAGGAGGCGGATCGTGGCCAGGCCGCGTTGCCCGGGGTCCGCTTGCCGGGGGCCCGGCAACGGCTGAGCGCGCGGATCGCCCTGCTCCGGCGGCTCGCCGCGGGCGAGGAGTAGCGCCTCCCGGCCGCTCGGCCGGCCTTGCCCTCCGGGCTCGCCGGGGGCAGGATCGCCCCATGGCCAGCTCTCCCGCACCGCCGTCCCGCCCCCTCCCGGACTCGACCGGCCGCCCCCTGTCCACCCTGGAGCGCACCTGGCTGGTGGCCGACCGGGTGGCGCCGCCCTTCGTCAACCAGCTCGTGCTCGAGGGAGAGGGGTGGCCCGTGCCGGCCGCCGGCTGGCCGCGGCTGCTCCTCGAGCTTGCCCGGGCCGTGCCTGGCTGCCGGCTGCGGCTGCGGGGCGCGCTGGGCGGCTGTCGCTGGGTCGCGGACGGGCCGCTGCCCGCCGTGCAGGAGGTGGACGGGAGCTGCTGGGACGGCCAGGGGCCTGCCGGTGCTCCGTGGCTACGTGCGCCGTTGTCCCCGGAGCAGGGGCCGACGTGCGAGCTGCTGCTGGTCCGGCCAGGCGCGCCGCCGACCGCGCCCGCGAGCGCCCGGGGCGCGGGGAGCAAGCCGCCGGTCCCCCGGCTGGTCCTGCGGACCCACCACGCCGTCACGGACGGTCAGGGGACCCTGCTGCTCGCCCGCGCCCTGTTCGCCTTGCTGCGCCAGGAGCAGCCGGAGCCCGCCACCGCGGGCCTCCCCACCGACGAGGGGCTGGCGACCATGGCCCCACTCCCGGCGGCCTCCTGGCAGCCGCCCCCGGAGCAGAGCGTCTCCCCCGTCGGACCGGCCACCCCGGACCTGGCCGCCGGCCTGCGCTGGGCCCGGCAGAGCGTGCCCGGGCGCTTCTCGGCCCTGCTGCCGCAGGTCCTCCTGCTGCTGGCCCGCCACGCCGGGGCGGGGCCCGACCGGCCGGTGCTGGTGTCGGTGCCCGTGGACCTCCGGCCCCACCGGCCGGGGCTGCACAGCACGGCCAACCTGACGGGGTTCCACCACGTGCCCTTGCACGAGCTGGTGACCGCCCCCGACCCCCGGGCCGCGATCCAGGGGGCGCTCGCCGCGCAGCGGGCCGCGGGGGCGGAGCTCGCTCACCTCCGCTTCCTCGCCTCCCAGCCCGGACTGCGCTGGACTCCCCTCGGGGTCCTGGCCGCGGGCGCGTCCCGGCTGGCACGCCAGGCCCTCGCCCGGGATCGTTTCGGCGCCTCGGCCGCGGTGTCCAACCTCGGCCGCCTCGACCTCACCCCGCTGCAGGGGGGCGGCTTCGTGGCCCGTCGGGCCTTCTTCATTCCCCCGGGCAACCCCGCGGTGCCGCTGTTTTTGACCCTCACCGGTGGGCCCGCGGGCCTGGAGCTGTGCGGGACGATGCCAGACTCGCTGGCCGGTGAGGGACGGTTGACCGGCCTGCTCGCGGCCCTCGCCGGCGGGCTGCAGGATCCGGCAGCGGCCGCGCCGCTTGGTCGGTATTGATTTGATCTACAAAGGGAATCGACAGCCTGGTAGACACCGCCGGTGACCTGGCGGATCCTCGCGGTCGCAGTCGGCCGGCGCGGCCGCGGCACTCCCGCCGGCGGTCGCACCCCCACGACCGAACAGAGTCCGGAGGACTACCGATGCGGACCCGCGAGCAAGGACCGACGAAGCTGCGTGAGCTCCTGGTGGTCGTCCCCCATGCCGGCCTGCTGATCCCCCCGGAGCTCCCCGCGGACACCCTGGCGGCGGACTTCCCGGCCTTGCTCCCGAACCTCGACTGGTACACCGACGCCCTGTACGACTTCCGCGACCTGCTGGAGAGCCCCCAGGAGCGCTTCGCCATGTGCAGCCTGTTGCTGGAGGCCAACCGCGACCCGCAGGTGCTCGACGAGGCCGTCCCCTTGCAGGACGTGCTCGGGCGCCCCTTGTACCGCGCGGGACAGGAGCCGAATCCCGCCTTTCGGCGGCTGCTGGCCCAGAAGTACCTGGTGCCTTTCCACAAGCGGATCGAGGCCGCGATCGGTGCGGGCGCGGAGCTGCTGCTCGACGGCCATTCGACCGTGCCCGCCCGCGGCGTCGCGGCCAACCAGATCGACCTCATGAGCTTCCAGCACACGGCCCGGGACGACGAGGTGCGACACTACTGCCCGCCCGTCCTCGTCGAGACCTATGCCGAGGAGCTGCGGCGGCGGCTGCCGGACGTGCTGGTGACGGTCAACGCCTCGGAGTACTGGAACGTCCACGGTCACGTCTGCGCCGAGCACTCGGTCAACGCGCTCGGCCGGGTGGGCAAGCGCGCACCGGCGATCCTCCAGGAGACCTGCCAGCCCCTGTACTGCCGGTCCGATGGGACCGTGGACCTGCTGGCCCTCGACCGCCTGCGCCGGGCGTTCGCCGAGGCCCTCGCCGTGACCTACTCCAAGGTGCGGGCGATGCGGCGCGCCGAGAAGGTGCTCGAGATCCACAACCTCCGGCAGACCTTCGATTTCGACTGCGGGGCCAAGGCCCTCCAGACCCTCTTCGCTTACTACGGCGTCGATCTGCGGGAGGACGCCCTGCTGCGGGAGCTGGAGGTGGACGAGACCCACGGCACGGACGTCCAGAAGATGATCCGCCTCGCGGAGCGCCTCGGTTTCCGGGTCGAGTCGGGCACCGGCTGGACCCTCGAGCAGGTCAAGCAGCACGTCCTCGCGGAGCGGCCGGTCATCGTCCTGCTGCAGGCCTGGGTCAACCGCTTCATGACCCTGCGCGACTGGCGCCATAGCTGGGACGATGGGCACTACGCGGTCGTCATGGGCTACAACGAGGAGGTGCTCTTCTTCCAGGACCCGGCCTCCCTGCACACCACCTGGCTGCGGGAGGCCGAGTTCCTCGCCCGCTGGCACGACCGGGATCCGCACACCGGGGAGAAGCTGCACAACTTCGGCCTCGTGCTCCATGGCCGGGAGCCCGCGGGCCAGACCCTCGCCCCCATGGGGTGAAGGGTCAGCTCCTCAGGAAGTCATCGATTTCACGGGCGATCTCGTCGGGATCCCCGCCCCCGCCGTAGCGCAGTCGGGCGCAGCGCTCGAGCAGCCGCGCTGCCGGCTCGTGGCCTCCCTGACGCAGCGTCGCCGCGAAGTCCTGCAGGGTCTGGGAGGGCGGCCGCCGCAGGCCGAGGGTGCGCTCCAGGGCACGCTCGAGGCGCGCCAGGGGCGGGAACCGGGAGCCCTGGCCGGTCGCGGGCCTCCGGGCGCCTCGCCGCCGCCGGCGGACGGCCAGCCAGAGCAGGGCCAGGCCGAGGGCGCTCCCCGCGCCGAGCCCGATCTCCAGCCAGGTCAACCGGGCCAGCCGGTCCCAGGCCCGCCCGGCCACCCGCGCGAGGCGCTCCCAGCGTCCGGCCCAGCCCTCCAGGGTGCGGCGGCGGTCGCGCAGCAGCTCGCCGGCCGGCGTCGGATCCACGGTCTCCCAGCGGCCGTCGAGCCAGACCTCGGCCCAGGCGTGCGCGTCCCGCTGTCGCACGACCGCGTACCCTCCTAGCGGGTTGCGCTCGACCACCAGGTAGCCGGTCACCAGCCGGGCCGGGATCCCCAGGGCCCGGGCCAGCAGCACCAGGGCCGACGCGAACAGCTCGCAGTGGCCGACCCGCTCCCGGGTGAGGAAGTGCAGCACGGGGTCCCGACCGGGGGGCACCGCGGGGAGCTCCAGGCTGTAGGCGCTCTCGCGCTGCAGGGCCGCGACCAGCGCCGTCACCTGCTGCCGGGGCGTCAGCGCGTCCCCGGCGTGCTGCCCGGCGAGCGCGGTCAGCCGTGACCGCAGCGCGGCCGGGAGCTCCCGCTCGCTCGGTCCGGGCGGGGACAGGGCGCGCTCCGGCGGGGCCGCCGGGCCGGGGTCGGGGAGAAGCTCGAGCTCGTAGTCCCGCTCCTCGACCAGCGCGTCGGGGCTGAGCTGCAGCACGCCGTGATGGTCCACGGAGCTACCCGGGGGCACCTTGGCGAGGGCGCGGGTCGCCAGGGGGGCGAGCAGGGTCCGGCCGAGGGCGGGCTGGGCCTCCAGGCGCAACCGGGAGGTGGGCGGGGCCGCGGCGGTGGGTGGCGGGGAGGCCACGGGCGCCGGCGTGCCGGGTGCCGCGGGGGCCGTTGCGGGGGGCGCCAGGACCAGGGGCAGCCGCCCATCGGGGCCGGCCACCCGGAGGTCCTCCCGCCCTCCCGGACGCTGCCAGCGGCCCAGCGCGTAGCGCGTGTAGACGAGGCCCCGCAGCCGCTCCACCTCCTCACCGTGCAGCCGCAGGGCCACCTCGTCGGAGGTCAGGATCTCCCGCAGGTTGCCGAGCTGGAGGCTGCCCGCACCCAGACCGGAGGTGGCCGTGCCGCTGGCGGTGAGCAGCCAGGGCAGCAGGGCCTCCTGGACCGTCGGCTGGGCCCGGACCAGGCCCCGGGCCAGCCCGACCCCCAGCCCCCAGGCCCCCAGCAGGCTCACCGCGAGGGGCAGCAGCAGCCGCCGGTCCCAGCGGGGCGGCGGCGGGAAGCTGGGGTCGGCGATGAGCAGGGCGCCACCGCCGGCGGTGAGCAGCAGCAAGGCCGCGAGGCCGTAGCCGTAGGCGCTGCCGGTGCGAGAGACGAAGAGCAAGGCCAACAGCCCCGCCCCCAGGGTGAGCGCGTGCCCGAGGCGTGTGCGGGCGAAGTCCAGCCGGGCCACCGCGAGGCCTCCCAGCCCGAGGGCGAGCCAGCCGCCGGCCGGGGGACGGGGGCTGCCCGCCAGCACCAGCCCCAGGGCCAGCCCGGGCGGGACGAGGAGGCCGGCCAGGGACAGCAGCACGCGCGTCCGCAGGGGGCGCGGGTGGCGGCCGCCGGACGCAGCGGCGAGGGGGAGCAGGGCCAGCGGCAGCAAGGCCACCAGGGTAGTGGGCGGCTTCTGGAGCAGGACCGTGCCGAGGGGCGCGAGCAGGCCGAGGGCCAGGGACCAGGCGCACGCCTGCCGCCGGCGCGGCTGCCGGCCCAGCTCCGCGGGCAGAGGGAGGCTGCCCGACCGGGGCGCCGGGCTCAGGGCCGCGCTCCCGTGGCGCCGACGGGCGCCGGGTGCCGGGGGGGCGGGTGCCGGGGGGGCGGGTGCCGGGGGGGCGGGTGCAAAGCCGGGCCCTGCCGCACGGCCGCCGGGGTCAGCTCCTGGACCCACTCGGGCGGTAGGACGATGGTCCCGGGAGGCGGCCGGACGCCGACCAGGTAGAGCCGCACGGGCAGCCCCAGTTGCCGGACCTCGGCCACCCGGCCTTGCTGGAGCGGGCTGAAGCTCGTCGTCACGAAGAGCACGCCGCTCTGCCGGCCGAGGCGGGGGCCCAGGGGCGGCGTGGGGCCTGGCTCCCGGCCGTCGGGGGCCGGCTTCACCGCCGCCAGCAGGTCGAGGGCCTCCTCGACCAGGCGGACGTGGCAGCCGAGGGTCAGCTCGAGGGGGCGCGGGCCGAGCACCAGCAGGTCCACGAGGCAGTCCGCCCGGGCCAGCCGGGCCAGCAGCCCGGCGGTCAGCTCCAGGGCGGCCTCGAACGCGTCCGACGTGCCCCGGGGGCTCTCGCTGGCGAGGATCACCGCGACCCGGCGGAACAGCTCTTGCCGGTACTCGCGCACCATGGGCTGGCCGGTCTTGGCCCAGGATCTGGCATGGAGGTCCCGGGCGCGGTCTCCACGGCGGTACTCACGCACCCCGAGCAGCTCGAGGGATTCGCCGGTGAGGGTCGAGCCGAGCACCCCCCCGGGTTGGTAGGCGACCGCGGCCGGCAGCGCGGGATCGGCCACGGTCGCGACCCGCGGCACCACCGCCAGGCTGACCTCGGGGCTGTGGCGCCGCTCGCCGAAGAACAGGCCGAAGGGCGCGACCGAGGCCACGGAGAACCGACCGAGCTGCCGCTGGCCCCGCTCGTGGAAGCGCGCGGTGAGGGTGACCCGGGCGGTCTCCCCGGCGCCCAGCAGGGGGATCACCGGGCGCGGCCCCTCCCCTTGCCCGTCCCAGGGGAGGAAGGGGCCGGCCAGCCGCAAGGCGGTCCGGCGCCGGGGGCCCGCGTTGTGCACCGTGAGGGTGAAGACCACCGGCGCCTCGACGGTCACCCGCGGCGGGTGCTCCACGGTCAGGCGCACGCCGGGCAGCCGGGCCAGGGGGCGGAGCAGCAGCCCCGTGACCAGCAGCCCGGCCAGCAGGCAGAACACGAGGTAGAGGTAGGAGAAGTGGACGTCGATCCCGGCGGTGCCGACGATCAGGGCCGTGACGAGCAGGGCGCGGCCCTCCGGGGTCGCCCCCTCGACCAGCCAGCGGACCGGGCCGAGCACCCGGCCGAGGAGGCCCTGCTCCAGCCGGGCGGCCCAGCCGGGGGTTTGGGGGATCAGGATGTGGTTGAGCCGGCGGAGGTTCATGGGCCGCCGCCTGCCGAGCTCACGTCGGCACCTCCTCCTCGTCGAGGATCTGGTCGACGACCTGGCGGGCCGTCCGTCCCGCGTAGCGGGCCTGGGGCCGCAGCACGAGCCGGTGCGCGAGCACCGGCCGGGCCAGCCCCTGGACGTCGTCGGGCAGCAGGTAGTCCCGGCCGCCGAGGAACGCCCGGGCGCGGCTCGCCTGGAACAGGGCCAAGGCGGCGCGCGGGCTGCCGCCGAGCGCGAGCTCCGCGTGGCCGCGGGTGCGCGCCACCAGCCGCAGCAGGTACTCGGCCACCGGGCGGGCGACGCGCACCTGCCGCACCTCCCGCTGGAGCCGGCGCAGGGTCTCGCCGTCGATCACCGGCTGCAGGGTCGCCAGGGGGTGCTCCTGCTGCTGGGCGTACAGCAGCTCGAGCTCCTGCTCCGGCGCGGGGTAGCCCAGCTCCAGGCGGAGCAGGAAGCGGTCGAGCTGGGCCTCGGGCAGGGGGTAGGTGCCCTGGTAGTCCACCGGGTTCTGGGTCGCGACCACGAAGAACGGTGCGGGCAGCGCGCGGCTGATCCCGTCGATGGTCACCTGGCCCTCGCTCATGGCCTCGAGCAAGGCCGACTGGGTGCGCGGCGAGGCGCGGTTCACCTCGTCGGCCAGCAGCACGCTGGTGAAGATCGGCCCCGGTGCGAACTCGAAGCGGCCCTCCCCCGGGAGGAGGATCGCCGAGCCGAGGATGTCGCTGGGCATGAGGTCGGGCGTGAACTGCACCCGGCGAAAGTCGAGCTGCAGGGAGCGGGCCAGCGCCCGGGCGAGGGTCGTCTTGCCGACTCCGGGGACGTCCTCCAGGAGCAGGTGGCCTTCGGCCAGCAAGGCCACGAGCACCAGGGAGAGCTCCTCGGTCTTGCCGAGGATCACGCGCTCCAGGTTGTGCAGCAGCCGCTGCCCCTCCGGCTGCTCGATCTCGATGCTCACGGCCACGCTCCACCTCCTGCCGTCCCGCCGGTCCGGCCGGGCGCGGGGGGGCGCCCGCGCGGTGACGGGCCGGGCGCGGTCCCGTCCCGACGTGAGGCGAGCATCGGGCAAAGGGCGCGACTTGTCACGCGCTCCGCGCGGCCGGCCGGGCGGATCCGGCCCCGGCGGTTGACTCCCCCCCCTGCTCCCGGCAGGATTTCGGCAGCGGCGGCGTGCGGGGCACGACCAGACGGTCGCCTCCCGGACGCTCCGGCGCCGGCCGCGCGGGGGGCTCAGCCTCCGGGAGGAGCAGATGAAGATCCTCTACGGTGTCGTCGGCGAGGGGATGGGGCATGCGACCCGCAGCCGCGTCTCCCTCGAGTGGCTGCTGGCCGCGGGGCACGAGGTCCACGTCGTGGTCTCGGGGCGCGCCCACCGCTTCCTCGGCGAGCGTCTCGCCGGCCGGGCGGGGTTCTCCCTCGAGGAGATCCACGGGCTGCACCTGCGCTACGAGGGCAACCGCGTGGACCTCTCCGAGTCGCTCCGCCGCAACCTCGAGCAGGGGCCGGAGGCCTTCTTCCGCAACGTCGCGGCCTACTTGCGGCTCCAGCGCCAGCGGTTCGAGCCCGAGCTGGTGATCTCCGACTTCGAGTCCTGGGCCTACCTGTACGGGCTGGCCCATCGCCTGCCCGTGGTCAGCATCGACAACATGCAGGTGCTCGCCCGCTGCCGCCACACCATCGACACCACCGCCCTGGAGAGCTTCTCCTACCAGCTCGCCCGGACCGCGGTGAAGCTGAAGCTGCCCGGCGCCTACCACTACCTGATCACGAGCTTCTTCTATCCCCCGGTGAAGAAGCCGCGCACCACCCTGATCCCGCCGATCCTGCGGCCGGAGATCCTCGCGGCGCGGCGGGAGCCGGGCGAGCACGTGCTCGTCTACCAGACGGCCGCGGCCAACTCCGAGCTCGTGCCGATGCTCCAGCGGCTCCCGGGCTCGTTCAAGGTCTACGGCCTCGGTCGCGCCGGGCAGGAGGGCAACGTCACCTTGTGTCCCTTCTCCGAGACCGCGTTCGTCGACGACCTGCGCACCGCCCGGGCGGTCGTCGCGGGCGGCGGCTTCTCCTTGATGGGGGAGGCGGTCCACCTGCGCGTGCCCTTGCTCGCCATCCCCCTCGAGAAGCAGTACGAGCAGGAGCTCAACGCGCGCTACCTCGAGAAGCTGGGCTACGGCTCCTTCGCCGAGAGCTTCAACGAAGCGGACATCCTCGGGTTCCTCGGGAAGCTGGACCAGTACTCCGCCGCCTTGCAGAGCTACCCCTCGCCGGACAACGGCGTGCTCTACGGCTGCCTGGCGGAGCTGCTGGCCCGGGTCGCCATCGGCGAGCCGCCCCCCGACTGGCTCGACCACCCCGCGCCCGGCAAGTGGGAGGGGCCGCTCCGCGCCCTCCCGGACGAACCGTGAGCCGCCCGCAGCCCGTGCTGCTGCTCTGGTCGCTGCTGCTCGCGCTCGGCGGCTGCGACGACGAGCCGGCCGGGCGCCTCGTCGGGACGCCGAGCCCCGATGGTGGTGAAGGGGAAGGGACCGAGGGGGAGGGCGAAGGGCCCGAGGGGGAGGGGGAGGGGCAAGAGGGAGAGGGCGAAGGGACCGAAGGGGAGGGCGAGGGCCAAGAGGGAGAGGGCGAAGGGACCGAAGGGGAGGGCGAGGGGCAAGAGGGAGAGGGCGAAGGGACCGAAGGGGAGGGCGAGGGGGTGGTGGGCGGGGACGAGTGCGACGCGGCCCATCCCTGCCCCGATCCGACCTGGGGCTGCTACGGCTCCCCCGGGCAGCGCACCTGTCTCCCGGTGCCCTGCGCCCGGGACGGGGACTGCCCGGCGACGGTGCGCTGCGGCGAGGAGGGGCGCTGCACCGTGGCTGGCTGCCTCGCGGACGAGGAGTGCCCCGCGGGGACCTGCGACCTGGAGACGGGCCACTGTCGATCGGCCGACCCGCCCGTGCGGGGCGCCTGGTACCGGGGGAACCTCCACACCCACTCCTGGCCGCTGAGCTCCGACTGCGGCTCGCCCGAGGTGCGGCGCCACTCCCACGTCGAGGTCGCCGACTGGTTCGCGGCGCACGGCTACGCCTTCCTGGTCTTCACCGAGCACGACGCCTTCGAGACGCGGGAGGAGCTCTCCCGGCCGGGCTTCCTGGTGCTCGACGGCATGGAGCTGACCGCGGGCACGGGCCGGCACCACGGCGTGCACGTCGGCGCGCTCGGCATCCCCGAGGACATCCCCGTGCCCGGCGACCTGCATGGCAAGATCGCCGAGGTGCTCGCGGCCGGCGGCCTCCCGGTGGTCAACCATCCCGAGTGGAGCCTGGAGATCGAGGACTCCTGGCACGGCGACGAGGAGGAGGCGATCCTCGACATCCTCGCGTCCCAGGCCCGCCACATGGAGATCTGGAACACCCACACGGAGACCTGGGTCGAAGACCCGGAGAACGACGAGCGCCTCTGGGACCGGCTGCTGACGCAGGGGAAACGGATCTACGGGGTCGCGACGGACGACAGCCACGGCTTCCAGCACATCGGCGGCTCGTTCATCGAGGTCTGGGCGCCGGAGCTGAGCGCGGCCGCAATCCTCGAGGGGATCGATCAGGGGCGCTTCTATGCCAGCACGGGGGTGCGCATCCACCGGATCCAGCTCCGGGACGGCCGGCTGCAGATCGGCAGCAACGCCGCGCACCTCGAGCTGCTCGGGCCGGGCGAGGAGCTGCGGGCCGCGGTCGAGGGTGGGGAGCTGGAGTACGACCTGCGGGGAGAGCCCTGGGTGCGGGTGCGGGCCACCCGCGGCAGCGACACCGCCTGGAGCCAGCCCCTGTTCGCGGACGAGGAGCTGGAGCTCGGCGCGGTGCCGGACCCCGTGGCGGTCGACCCCCGCGACCCCGCGATCGTCCTGGTCGAGGACCTGACGCCGGGGGATCAGTCGAGCTCCAGCTACCCGGGGACCGACATCAACGAGGTGCTCGCCCTGCTGCCGGACGGCACCTGGCTGCGGCCGCAGGAGGTGGTCGCCGGCCTGACCGCGGTGCTCGATCCGGGGAACCGCTCCCAATGCGCGGACCCCGCGGCCCTGCTCGACGACGGCCTGCACTGCGGGCCCGACTGGGCGGGCTTCACGTGCCTGGGGGGCCGGGGCGGCCGCGCCGCGGTGCGGTTCCCCCACGGGCTGCCGCCGGGGACCCTGGTCCGGGTGGTCGAGGTGAATCAAGCCCTGTGCGCGACCGCGAGCGCGACCCCCGAGCCCTGGCAGGCGCGCGCCTGCTGGGGAGAGGAGCTGGCGGCCTGCGCCTTGCTCGGCGAGAGCCTGGCCGGCGGGATCGGCGAGTTCATCGTCGGCGAGGAGCACCGGCGGCCGGCCGAGTGAGGGGGCGGCCGCAACGCAGCAAGCTCAGCATGATCGGCCTGGGCAGCGCTTCGTCTTCGGGCAGCGCCCGCTGCCGCAGGGTCGTCACCGTCGGGTCCAGGTGGAAGACCTGCCCGGCTCGACCCTGCGTGTCGTCGGTCTGGCACACCTCTCCCCGAAGATCCGCTGCTCGTCGGCCGCAGCGGACGCCGTCCGGCACCCGAGCAGGTCGCGTGACGAGCGCCAGCCGGAGCCGTCGCCGTCTCGCCAGACTGAACAATGGTGCCTGCAGCGCATTGTCCCCTTGCCTTCGCGGCGCGAGCCTGCCAGGCTTGCTGGGTCCAATCCCTGGAGCCACGCAT
>JAVEVO010000221.1:0-9661 GCA_034005005.1 Myxococcota bacterium | reverse complement strand
TGACTTCCCCCCGCGGCCCACCTAGGATTCGCCGACCTGACGGCGGGGACGCGCGCCCCCGCCCAGCGGAGGAGCACGGACGGGAAGGTCATCAAGCACATCGATCACGAGACCCGGAAGAAGACCATCCAGCGCTGCCGCGAGCGCAACATCATCATCCCCACCTTCGCCGAGCAGCGGGATCCGTCGCTGATCCCCGAGAAGATCAAGCGACGGCTGACGAAGGTGAACATGCAGGCGGTCGATCCGCTCAACCTGTACCGGATCACCTGGAAGAACGAGCCGACCGACGACGGGGGGCTCTTCAACCGCGGCAACTGGATCGAGTTCCCCTCCGCCTTGACCGGCGTCCCGGCCCGGCTGGTGGGGATCGTCGGCCGGTGGTTCCCCATCGGCGCGCACAAGGTCGGCGCGGCCTTCGGCTGCCTCGTGCCCCGGCTGGTTTCGGGCGAGTTCGACCCCACCCGGCACAAGGCCGTCTGGCCCTCCACCGGCAACTACTGCCGCGGCGGCGCGTTCGACAGCGTGCTGCTCGCCTGCCACTCCATCGCCATCCTGCCCGAGGGCATGAGCAAGGAGCGCTTCGACTGGCTGCGCAGCGTCGGCACCGACGAGATCTTCGCCACGCCGGGCACCGAGTCCAACGTCAAGGAGATCTACGACAAGTGCTGGGAGCTGCGGAAGACGCGCGGCGACCAGGTGGTGATCTTCAATCAGTTCGATGAGTTCGGCAACGCGATGTGGCACTACGCGATGACCGGCGGGATCGTCGAGGAGATCTTCTCCCAGATCGCCCGCCCCGGCGACCGGCTCGCGGGCTACGTCTCCGCGACGGGCTCCGCTGGCACCATCGCGGCCGGTGACTACCTCCGCACCATCTCCCCCCAGGTCAAGGTGGTCGCCACCGAGGCCCTGCAGTGCCCGACCTTGCTGCGCAACGGTTTCGGCGCTCACCGCATCGAGGGCATCGGCGACAAGCACATCCCCTGGGTCCACAACGTGCGCAACACCGACCTGGTGGTCGCGGTCGACGACGAGCAGACCATGCAGCTTCTGCGCCTGTTCAACGAGGAGGCCGGCGTGGCCTACCTCCAGCGCCAGGGAGTCGCGGACGAGCTGCTCCGCCAGCTCCCCCTGGTGGGCATCTCCAGCGCCTGCAACATCGTCTCGGCGATCAAGACCGCCAAGTACTACGAGATGAGCGAGCGGGACGTGATCTTCTTCCCGGTCACCGACTCCATGGAGCTGTACGACTCCCGGATGGTCGAGCTGCAGGAGCAGCACGGCCCCTACACCGCGGAGCTGGCCGCGTCCCACTATGCGCGCTACCTGCTCGGCACCGGCATCGACCACCTCCGGGAGCTGTCCTACTGGGACAAGAAGGCCCTGCACAACCTGAAGTATTTCACCTGGATCGAACAGCAGGGCAAGACCTCCGAGGAGCTCAACGAGATGTGGGACCCCGACTTCTGGACCGGGCTCTGGAGTCAGGTCGCGGAGTGGGACCGGCTGATCGAGGAGTTCAACGAGCAGACGGGGCTGCTGGCCGCCCTGGACTGAGCCATCCCCCCGCGGACGGCCGCGCCGGCCGCTCCCCCACACCCCCACAGACGAGGCACGATCATGTCGACACAAGGCAAGCTGGCCATCCTGGCCATCGGCGGCAACTCGCTCATCGCCGACAGCAAACATCAGAGCGTCCAGGACCAGTACCAGGCCGTGCTGGAGACGACCGGCCACATCGCCGGGCTCCTCGCCAAGGGCTACCGGCTCGTCATCACCCACGGCAACGGCCCGCAGGTCGGGTTCATCCTGCGCCGCAGCGAGCTCGCCCGCGGCGAGCTGCACGAGGTCCCGCTGGACTCGTGCGGCGCCGACACCCAGGGGGCCATCGGCTACCAGATCCAGCAGGCCCTGTACAACGTCACCAAGGACTGGGAGCAGCGCCCGGGGATCGCCACGGTGGTCACCCAGGTGCTCGTGGACCGCGACGATCCCTCCTTCCAGAAGCCGAGCAAGCCCATCGGCTCCTTCCTGTCCGAGGCCGAGGCCCGCGCCCACCAGGAGCAGGACGGCTGGAACGTCGTCGAGGACGCGGGCCGCGGCTGGCGGCGGGTCGTGGCCTCGCCCCGGCCCCAGCAGATCCTCGAGCTGGAGGCGATCCGCCAGCTCCTCGCCGCGGGCCTGGTCGTGGTCGCGGTCGGCGGCGGCGGCATCCCCGTGGCCCTGGAGGCCGACGGCACCCTGCGCGGGGCGGACGCGGTCATCGACAAGGACCTCGCCACCTCGCTGCTCGCCCGGGAGCTGCAGGCCGACACCCTGGTCATCTCCACGGCGGTCGAGAAGGTCTACCTCGACTACCGCAAGCCGACCCAGCGCGCCCTCGACCGCATCACCCTCCTCGAGGCCAAGCAGCACCTCGCCGCCGGCCACTTCGCCGCGGGCAGCATGAAGCCGAAGATCGAGGCGGTCATCGAGTTCCTCGAGGCCGGCGGGCAGGAGGCCCTGATCACCGACCCGGCGCACCTGGTCGATGCGTTCGAGGGCCGGACCGGCACCTGGATCGTGGCGCGATGAGCGGGCGGGCCGGGCAGTTCGCCAGCGGGCTGGTCTGCGTCCACTGTGACGCGCGCCACCCCCTCACCGACGACGGCTACGTCTGCCCCGCGTGCGGCGGGAACCTGCTGGTCGACTACGACTGGGAGGGTGTCCGCCAGAGCTTCACCCGGGAGTCCCTCGCCCGCAACGACGACCGCACGATCTGGCGCTACCTGCCCTTGCTGCCGGTCACGGACCGGCTCGCCGGCCCGCCCGTGGGCTGGACGCCGCTGGTGGAGGCCCCTCGGCTGGCCGCCCGGCTCGGGCTGGGTCGACTGCTGCTCAAGGACGACGGGAAGAACCCGAGCGCCTCGTTCAAGGACCGGGCCTCGAGCGTCTTCCTGCGGCGGGCCCAGGACCTCGGCCGGCAGCTCGTCACCGGCGCCTCCACCGGGAACGCGGCCTCGGCCACCGCGGTGCTCGCCGCGTCCCTGGGCCTGCAGAGCCGGATCTTCGTGCCCCGCAGCGCCCCCCGGGCCAAGATCGCCCAGCTCCTGACCTTCGGAGCAGAGGTCCTGGCCGTGGATGGTACTTACGATCAGGCATTCGACCTCTGCCTCGAGGCCACCCGGCGCTTCGGCTGGTACAATCGCAACACCGGTTTCAACCCCTACACCCGGGAGGGCAAGAAGACCGTCGCGTTCGAGATCGTCGAGCAGCTCGGCTGGCAGGTCCCCGACCTGGTCGTCGTGCCCGTGGGGGACGGGAACATCCTCTCGGGCGTCTGGAAGGGTTTCGTCGAGCTGCACCGGCTGGGGCTCGTCGACCGCCGGCCGCGGCTGCTGGCGGTCCAGGCCGAGGGGTCGGCCGCGATCGTCCGGGCCGCCGCGGGCGACGGGATCATCCGCCCGGTCAGCGGCGACACGGTCGCGGACTCGATCTCCGTGAGCCTGCCCCGGGACGGCGAGGCCGCGGTGCGAGCGATCCGCGAGTCGGACGGCCTCGGCGTGACCGTGCCCGACGACGCGATCCTGGCGGCGATCCCCGAGGTGGCGCGGGGCTCCGGCGTGTTCGGCGAGCCGGCCGCGGTCGCGTCCTGGGCCGGGCTGCAGGAGGCAGTCCGGCAGGGCCGGGTGGACCCGGGCTGGCGGATCGTCCTGCTGATCACGGGAAACGGGCTGAAGGACGTCGGCTCGGCCATGAAGACCGTCGGGGAGCCGCAGGTGGTCGCCCCCGATCCCGCAGCCCTCGACCGGCTGTTCGGTCGCTGAGCCCCGGGACGGCGGGCCGACCGTTGTGGGCCGGCCCGCCTTCCCTCCCCTCCCCCTCCCCCTCCGGGGACCGCTCAGACCCCGCGCCGCGGCGCCCCCTTGGCCAGCAGCCGCCCGAGCAACGTGGCCGGGTCCTCCAGCCGGCAGAGGATCATCATGGCCGCCTGGCAGTACAGCTTGTGCGAGGCCTCCCGGTAGGTGGGCGTGCGGTAGCGGTCGAAGACCGTCGCCGCGACCTCGCCGGCCTGGCAGTTGACCCCGGTGATGTCCGCGGGCAGGCAGTGCATGTACAGAGCCTGGCCGCCCCGGGTGCGGGCCATCATGGCCTCGGTGCACTCCCAGTCCTTGTAGGCCGCAGAGCGGGCGAGCCCCGCGCGGTCGACCTCCTCCACCTTCTTGACCTCGCCCGCCCGCAGCAGGCTGGTGCGCTCCTGCATCAGGGCCATCGCCCCCCAGCTCTTGGGGTAGACGATGTCGGCGTCCGTGAAGGCCTCCGCCATGGAGGCGACCCGGGTGAAGGAGCCGCCCGAGGCCGCGGCGAAGCCGGCCGCCGACTCCAGGGGCTCGGCCTGCAGCTCGTAGCCCTCGGGGTGGGCGAGCACGACCTGCATCCCGAAGCGGGTCATCAGGGCGACGATCGCCTGGGGCACGGACAGGGGCTTGGCGTAGGCCGGCGAGTAGGCCCAGGTCATCGCGACCTTCTTGCCCGCGAGCTTGTCCAGACCGCCGAAGGTCTGGGCGAGGTGCATCAGGTCCGCCATGGACTGCGTGGGGTGGTCCCGGTCGCACTGCAGGTTGATGACGCAGGGGCGCTGCGGGAGGATCCCGTCGTGGTAGCCCTGCTCGACGGAGCGGGAGACCTCGAGCATGTACTCGTGCCCCTCGCCGACGAACATGTCGTCACGGATGCCGATGACCTCCGTGAGGAAGGAGATCATGTTGGCGGTCTCGCGGATGGTCTCGCCATGGGCGACCTGGGACTTGCTCTCGTCGAAGTCGAAGCAGGACAGCCCGAGCAGGCTGGCCGCGCTGGCGAAGGAGAAGCGGGTCCGGGTGGACTTGTCCCGGAAGTTGGAGACGGCCAGACCACCACGGAAGAGGCGGGCGTCGATGTTCGCCCGGTGGAGCTCCTCGAGGATCTCGGCCACCAGCAGCACGGCCCGCAGGTCATCGGCCGACTGCCGCCAGGTGAGCAGGAAGTCCTTGTTGTACAGGCCGGTCCGCAGCTCGGCCAGGTGGGTGATCAACCCCTCGATCTTGGTGGTGTCCATGGTCATCCCCTCGCCCGCCGGTGTGGTGCCGCGAACGCCGCGCGCCCTTCCTGCCGGGGCAGAAGCGGGCGCAACCTAGCACCCGGCGGTCGAGGGGGCAAGCGCTCAGCGCCGGGCGAGCGCGTACGGCAGCATGGCGTAGAACGCCGCGCAGATCTCGAGGTCCGCGACCCGGCAGACCTCGTTGGGGGCGTGGGCCTGGGCCTCGTCACCGGGGCCGAAGCCGATGGCCGGGATGCCGTGACGTCCGGTGGTCGCGACCAGGTTCGTGGAGAAGGTCCACTTATCGACGACGGGGGCCTCGCCGAACAGGGCCTCGTGCCCCGCGACGCCGGCCTGCACCAGGGGGTGGTCGGCGTCGAGCTTCCAGGTGGGGAAGTACAGCTCCTGGGAGTACGGCTTGCGGGTCCAGCCGACCTTCTCGTACCGGGGCAGCTCGACGACGATGGCCGCGGGGTCGTCCCCGGTGGCCCGGGCCACGGCCTCCCGCACCTGACGGAGGGCCAGCTCGGCGTCCTCGCCCCAGGTGAGCCGCCGGTCGCAGTACAGCATCGCCTGGTCCGCGACCGCGCACTGGCTGGGCCCCCGGACGTCCATCTGGCTGACCGTGATGGTGCCCTTGCCGAGGAAGCCCTCCGCGTCCGGCTGCAGCTCCTGGTTGAGCTGCTCGATGGCCAGCGCGGCCCGGGCGGCCTTGTACGCGGCGCTCACACCCCGCTCGGGCGCGCTGCCGTGGCACGAGATCCCCTGCAGCAGCACCCGGATCTCCATCCGGCCGCGATGCCCCCGGTAGAGCCGGCAGCTCGTCGGCTCGGTGGAGACCACCAGGTCCGGTCGGAAGCCCTCCTCCTCGATGAGGTACTTCCAGCACATCCCGTCGCAGTCTTCTTCCATGACGGTGAAGGTGAAGAAGCACGAGTACTCGCCGGCGTAGTCCAGCTCCTTCAGGATGCGGCCCGCGGTGATCATCGCGGCCGCGCCGCCCTTCTGATCGGACGCTCCCCGGCCATGGACCAGGCCATCCCGGATCTCGCCGCTGAACGGATCGGTCAGCCAGTTCTGCAGGTTGCCCACCTCGACGGTGTCGATGTGCGCGTCGAAGACCAGCTTCTTCGGACCGTGCCCGACCCGGGCGATCACCGAGCCGAGCCCGTCGATCCGCACCTCGTCGAAGCCCGCATCCTCGCAGAGCGTGACGATCAGGCGACAGACGTCCTCCTCCTGGGAGCTGTAGCTCTTCGTCTGCACCAGCTTCGCGAGCAGCTCGGCCGTGCGGTCACGCTGCTCGGCGGCCTTGGCCCGGATCCGTTCGGCGATCTCCATGGCACCCTTCCCCTTCGACCATCCCTGGTCCCAGTCTGGGCCCCGGCAGCTCCTCCGCCGCCGGGCGGCTGCATTCTTCCGCAGGGATTCCACCTCGTCAACCGCGGCCGGCCAGGCTCGCCGCTCCTGGAGGCGAGGCCTCGTCCGCGCGCGAGCCCGGCCCCGGGGGCCGGCGCGACCTCGACCGGCCCCCCGGACCAGAGGCACGCCGCGGGACGTTTGCCTGCCCGCTGATTCCGTGCTATCCGGCTGCAGCGCCACCCGGGCGCCCGCCTCCCCGCAACAGTCCCGGGCGCTGCTCGTACTGCCTGCGGGGGCCGGAGGAGCGCGGCGAGCCGCCGTCCGTGACGGCGGCCCAGAACGAGGAGGAGACCGTTGTACATCCTGGGGATCAACGCCTACCACGGGGACGCCTCCGCGACCCTGATCCGTGACGGACAGCTCCTGGTCGCGGTCGAGGAGGAGCGCTTCAACCGCCAGAAGCACTGCGCCGGCTTCCCGACCCTGGCCATCCGCCACTGTCTGGAGGCCGCGGGCATCGGCCCGGCCGACCTCGACCACGTCGCGATCTCACGCGACCCCCAGGCCAACCTCCACAAGAAGGTCCTCTTCGGCCTGAGCCGCCCGGGGAGCCTCAAGAAGGTCCTCCTCGACCGGCTGGCCAACGCGGCCAAGGTGCGCGATCTGCGCCTCGAGCTGGCCACCAGCCTCGGCGTCCCGGGGTCCGCCTTGCGAGCCACCTTCCATCAGGTCGAGCACCACAAGGCGCACCTCGCCTCGGCGTTCTTCGTCAGCCCGTTCCCCACGGCCGCGGTCTGCAGCCTCGACGGCTTCGGAGACTTCGTCTCGACGATGTGGGGCGAGGGGGACGGGAACCGGCTCGAGATCGCCGGTCAGGTCGAGTACCCCCACTCCCTGGGCCTGATGTACACCGCGGTGACCCAGTGGCTCGGCTTCCCCAAGTACGGCGATGAAGGGAAGGTCATGGGTCTGGCCCCCTATGGCCAACCAAAGTACCTCGATCGCTTTCTCGGCAAGCTCCTCCACCTCGAGCCGGAGGGCCGGTTCCGGCTCGGCACCGAGTACTACAACCACACCAGCGAAGGCGTCTCCATGACCTGGGACGCGGGCAGCCCCAGCATCGGCCAGGTGTTCAGCGAGCAGCTCGTGCAGCTCCTGGGTCCCCCCCGGGAGCCGGGCAGCGAGCTGACCCCGTACCACCACGACATCGCCGCGACCCTCCAGCGGGCCCTGGAGCTGGGGATCCTCCACGTGCTCAACCACCTCCAGGCCGCGACGGGCGAGACCCGCCTGGCGCTGGCGGGCGGCGTGGCCCTGAACTCCGTGACCAACGGCAAGATCCTGCTCGAGACTCCCTTCACCGAGGTCTTCATCCAGCCGGCCGCGGGCGACAACGGCACCTCCCTCGGCGCGGCCTACTGGGTGTGGCACCAGGTGCTGGGCCAGCCCCGGGGCTTCGTCATGCAGAGCGCGGCCACCGGCCCCGGCTTCACCTCGGAGCAGGTCGCGGCGACCCTGGAGGCCAACCAGGAGGCGCTCACGGGGATCACGGTCGAGCGGATCCCCGACGAGCAGCAGCTCGTGACCCGGCTCGCCCGGGAGATGGCCGCGGGCCTCGTCTGTGGTTGGTTCCAGGGCCGGATGGAGTTCGGGCCCCGGGCCCTCGGCCAGCGGTCCATCGTCGTCGATCCGCGGCGCGCCGAGATGAAGGACGTGCTCAACGCCCGGATCAAGCACCGGGAGGCGTTCCGCCCCTTCGCTCCCTCGATCCTCGCCGAGGCCACCGGAGAGTACTTCGAGCAGGACCACCCCTCGCCGCACATGCTCATGGTCTACAAGACCCGCGCCGAGAAGCGCGCCCAGCTCGGCGCGGTCAACCACGTCGACGACACGGGGCGACTGCAGACCGTGGCCCGAGAGGTGCTGCCCCGGTACTACGCGCTCATCGAGGCCTTCCAGCGGGAGACCGGGGTGCCCGTGGTGCTCAACACCAGCTTCAACGAGAACGAGCCCATCGTCTGCACCCCTCAGGAGGCGCTCGACTGCTTCCTGCGCACGAAGATGGACGTGCTCGTCATGGAAGACTGGCACCTGGCGCGCACGAGCTAATCGGCCGGCAGCAGGAAATCCCGCACCACGGCCTGGTGCTGCATGTTCACGGCGTCGGAATCGGTGCGCAGCACGGGGTGGACGTCCGTCAGGGGCTCGTAGACCCGGCTGTCGAAGACCAGACCATGGGGAAAGGAGGCCTCGCCGATGCGGACGGGGGTCTCCCGCGCCTCGAGGTCGGCGTCGGCGAGCAGCCAGTCGTAGGGTCGGGCGCGGCTGCGGTTGGTGTTGCCGTTGCCCGCGCCGTCCACGGGCCAGGGCGGGGCGACGTCGAGCAAGAGGCCGAACGTCTCCAGGCAGAGCTCCCCCCGCACGTCGGTGTTCAGGTCCCCGCCGACCAGCAGCAGGTCCTCCTCGGGAACGTGCTGCTGGATCAGGTCGACGAGCTGGGCGGCCTCCTGGTCCCGCTTCGTCGAGGAGGCGGTGAGCAGGTGGATGCTGACGACCCAGAGGTCCTGCTCGCCAGGCACGTCGAGCCAGGCCCAGGCGAAGCCCCGGTCCGGCGCGAGCGCGTCGTCCCACGAGCCGGCCCCGAGGATCGGGTAGCGGGAGATCACCCCGTTGGGGATGGAGCCGGTCGGCTCACGGAAGTACTCGAAATCACTACCAAACGCCGTATCGACGAACTCCCGCAGGTCCCGCGCCGTGCTGTCCTCGTACGAGAACTCCTGGATCAGCACGATGTCGGGCCGGAGCCCCTGGAAGATGCGGATGCCGTGCCCCGGATCGTACCGCTGGTAGTTCCCGGAGGTGAGGTTGGCGGCCATGGTCCGGATCACGACCCCGGGGAGGCCGCCGTCCGCCGAGCCATCGGCCCCCCCGTCCTCCGGGCTGCCATCGGCCAGCGCGCCATCCCCGGGACCGGTGGCGCCGTCACGGGGGAGCGTCGGACCGTCGGGGACCTCGGCCAGATCCTCCGGCCCACCCTGGTCGGCCGGCGGGAGGGAGCCGTCGGCCGGTGGCCCGCCCTGGTCGGCCGGCGGGAGGGAGCCGTCTTCCGGTGGCCCACCCTGGTCGGCCGGCGGGAGGGAGCCGTCGTCCGGCGGCCCGCCCTGGTCGGCCGGCGGGAGGGAGCCGTCGCCCGGTGGCCCGCCCTGGTCGGCCGGCGGGAGGGAGCCGTCGTCCGGT
>JAVEVO010000220.1:0-9776 GCA_034005005.1 Myxococcota bacterium | reverse complement strand
GCCTCGCCGGCCTTCGCCCGGCCCTGCTCGGCCCCTTCATGCTCCTCCCGGGGCAGCGCCAGGAGGGGATCGAGGTCCGGCTGCTCCTCGCCGGGCTGCTCGGCGGCCAGGTCGTCGACGTCGAGGGCGATCCGGTCCCCTTCGCCCGCGTCCGCTTCGAAGGACAGGCCGGCACGGTCACGGACGATCGGGGCCGCTTCCTGCTCGAAGGCGTCTGGGGCAACGGGCACCTGCTCGTCCAGGCCGAGGGGTATGCGGATCGCCGTCAGCCGGTCCGGGTCGAGGCGACGGAGCCTCGCCAGCCGGTGCTGGTCGCGCTCGACGAGCGCCTGACGCCGCTGGTGGGGTTCGTGCTGGGGCCGCAGGGCGAGGAGGTCCCGGGCGCCGAGGTCCTCGTCGAGGGAGCCGGCGGGATCGTCCGCAGGCTGATCACGAACCAGGCCGGTGATTTCCGTCTGGAAGATCCGCCGCCGCCCCCCTGGACGATCACCGTGACCGCCTCCGGAGCCGCCCGCTGGCAGCGAACCCTCCCTCGCCAGGACGGCCCGCTGCAGATCGAGCTGCTCGCCGGTGGGTCCCTGCGCCTGGAGGTCCTCGCCGCGGGGAGCTACGAGCCGCTCCCCGCGGCCCGGCTGCTGCTGACCGGGCCCGAACGGCTCCGCTGGAGCGGCACCCTGGGCAACGGCTACCTGGCCATCGACCAGCTCACGCCGGGCCGGTACGTGGCGCGCGTCGAGGCCGACGGCTTCCTCCCCCAGGAGCTGGCGGGCCTCCTGGTCGAAGAGCGCCGGGATCCCGACCCCGTCCGCCTGCTCCTCGTGCGGGGTGGCGGCCTCGCGGGCCAGGTGACCGACCTGGAGGGTCGGCCCCTCGCGGGCGCCCGGCTTTCCGTCTCGACCGCAGGCGAGAGGCCGGAGCGCCTCGCCTCCGTCCGCACCGACGGCGACGGGCGCTTTCGCCTCTCCCCGCTCCCCGAAGGCGAGGTCCGCATGACGATCGAGGCGGACGGCTTCGTCCCGGAGACCGTCACGGAGCGGGTGGTGGCAGAAGAAGAGTACGGTGACCTCGAGATCCGGCTGGCTCCCGAGTGAGCGCGGCTACTCCTCGTCCCCGAGGTTGATCCGCTCGAGGTTGAGCCCACCGGGGTAGCCGTAGGAGACGTCCTTGTCGTAACCGTAGACGAGCAGACCGACCGGCTGGTTCGCGGTGAGCCGGTGGGCCCCATCGCTGACCTCCAGGGTCAGCAGACGCCACTGCGTGCCGTCGAGCTCGCCGATGGCGAGGAAGCGGTCGGCCGCGATGGGTGTGTCATCGAGAGTGACGTTGGTACCAGCCTTCGCCATGACGTTGATGAAATCGGTATCATAGTCCCGCGGCGCCAGGAACAGATAGTCATCCCGGAACTGCTCCACGGGTGGGATGAGGATCATGGAGGGATCGGAGATCGGCGAGCAGGTCCCCATGCCGGCGCCATAGCAGACCGCCCGGGAGCCCACGCTCGCGGTGCACTGCTGATCGCCGCTCGGTCCCTCCGCACACATCCCGTAGCCGGAGAAGGGATCGGGCTCGATGGTCGGCGCCTGCCCCGAGGACGTGAGGAACTGCGTCACCAGCACCGGCTTGCTGGCCAGGACCATGAAGCTGGAGGAGGAGAAGAACTCCACCGACTCACCCGCACCGAGGCTCTGGGGGGCGCCGGCCGGCCGGCTGGGCGTGTAGGTGAGGGTGGTGGCCGCTTCCGCGGCCGTGATCCGCCAGCCGTCGGTCTCGGCGACGCCCGAGACCCGACGGACCAGGGAGTGGGGTGCGACGAAGCGCCGCCCCCAGCTCGAGAGCGGGAAGATCTGCTCCTCGAGGTGGTCCGCGCAGCACTTGCTGTCCGGCCCCGCGGGCACGACGGTCGCGACGTTGCCGGAGAAGACCGCCACCGGCCGGTCCGCGATCACCCGGGTCCCGGAGAGGTTCCCCTCCCCGGCCGTCCCCGCACCGGGGACCCGGGAGGAGACGGCCAGCACCTCGTAGCGGCCGACGGAGGCGGTCACGGTGCGGCCGACGACGGTGACGTCCCGGGCCTGGACGTTGACGACGTCGACCGAGGCCTCGATGGTCACCTGGGCCGGCTCCGGGGTCACCCCGACGACCACGACGTAGCTGCCGGCGTCCACCGTCTCGAGCATGCTCACCCCGAGCTTGATCCCGTCCCCCGTGGTCACGAGGTACTCCCGATCGAGCGCATCCGTGGGCAGCAGCAAGGAGGCGTCGTTGGAGAAGGCCTGCTCGGTGTTGTGCAGGGGGTTGAACTGGTAGGCGATGACGGGGGCCGAGGTGACCACCCGGAAGGCCCGGGTCCCCTTCGACGACCCGACGAGCCCGTTGGAGGCGGGCAGCTCGAAGATCTCGATCCCCGAGGAGCCCTCGGTGCGGGGCGGGACGTCGCGCTCCATGACGAGGTTCTCGATGCCGTTGACCATCCGGTAGATCTTCACGTTGGCGACGTTGTGCGAGTCGGTGTTGCTGATGACGACGCCGAACTGCGCGTCCGCGGGCGAGACCGCGCCGTCTCCCGGCTCGATGTCGGCGTTCTCGAGATCCACGGCCCAGTACTCACAGCCCTGATAGGAGATCTTGCCACCGCCCATGGAGCAGGAGGTGACGCAGGCGCCGCTCTTGCACTCGCTGCCCTCGCCGCAGACCTCGGCGACGAGCTCGGTCTTGCCGTCATCCTGGCACTCGACCACGCTCTGCCCCCGGCAGAGCTTGGTCCCCGGCTCGCAGCCGACGCACTTGCCCCCTTCGCAGGTCTGCCCGAGGGTCGCGCACTCCTCGAGCAGGAGCCACTCGTCGCTGTCGACGCAGTAATAGAGATCGTCACCGACGCACTTCTTGTCTCCGCGCAGGCAAGGTCCAGAGCCCTCGCCCTCCCCTTCCCCCTCGGCCCCTTCCCCCTCGCCTTCGCCCTCGGCACCTTCCCCCTCGCCCTCGGCACCTTCGCCCTCGCCCTCGGTACCTTCGCCTTCACCCTCGGTACCTTCGCCCTCGCCCTCGCTCCCCTCACCCTCGCCCTCGGCACCTTCGCCCTCGCCCTCGCTCCCCTCGCCCTCGCCCTCCCCCTCGCTGGCCTCGCCCTCCCCCTCGTCGCCGCCGCCGACCGAGCGACGCGTCGAGTTGCAGCCGGCCAGGACCAGTCCTCCCACCACGACCATGACCAACCAGCTCTTCCAGCGAACCATCTGCGTGTCCTCCCTGCTGCGTGGTGAGGCGAAAACCGGGCCACGAGCCCTGCCAGAGCAGGCCAGCTCCCGGCTCTCGGCACCGGAACCGATCCATCCTAGAAACCGACCGGCACTCAGTCAAATGCAGGGTCGGAGGCAGCTTGACCAGCCCTTTTTGCCCCGCTAGGGTGCGCAACCGAGGTGCAGCCCGATGCCCGCCAGCCGCCCTTTTTCGCTCTCTCCCGCCTCCCCGCTCATCCGGGTCGCGTTCACCCTCTCCGGCGCCTGCGGGCTGATCTTCGAGCTCGTCTGGACCCGTCAGCTCGCGACCGTCTTCGGCGTCTCCGCCCTGGCCCTGGCGACGGTGCTGGCCATCTTCATGGGCGGCCTCGCCTTCGGCGGGTGGCTCGGCGGGCGGCGGGCCGCCCGGCTCGGGAACCCCCTGCTGATCTACGGCCTGCTGGAGATCGGCATCGGGCTGACGACCCTCGCGGTGACGCCGCTCCTCGCCCGGATGGGGGCCGGCTGGCACCTCCCCCACGGGCTGCTGCCCTTCGCCGGACCGGCGGGGACGGACCCGGCCGACCTGCTCCTCGCGCTGCTGCTGATCCTGCCGCCGACGACCTTGATGGGAGCCACCTTGCCCGTGCTCGCCGAGGGGATGGAGGGCGGAGGACGCCGGCAGGAGCGCCTGGTCGGGCTGCTGTACGCGCTCAACACCCTCGGCGCGGTGCTCGGCACGGCCAGCGGCGGGCTGCTGCTGCTCCCGGCCTGGGGACTGCGCCAGACGGCCCTCGCCGCCTCGGGCGGCAACCTGGCCGTGGGCCTGAGCGTCTTGCTGCTGCTGGCCCACCATCGGGCCCGCAGCAACGCCCGAGGAGTGCGACGATCACCGCCCCCGCCGGCCGACTCACCCGACTCACCCGACTCGGCCGCCTTCCCGCCGGCCCCGGTCCCGGCCCCCCCCCTCCTCCTGGACCGCCCGCCAGGCTCCCGGCCCTGGTGGGAGGAGCTGGACCTGCCCGCCACCCCACCACCCCCGCCGACCGAGCCCGCGCCCTCCCCGGGCACTCGCCACCTCGTGCTGGCGGCCGTGCTCCTCGGCAGCCTCGCGGCGATGGCCTACCAGGTGCTCTGGAGCCGCGCCCTCACGGTGGTGCTCGGCTCCTCGACCTACAGCTTCACCCTGATCCTCGTCGCGTTCCTGCTCGGGCTGGCCGGCGGGGGCGCCGCGGCCTCCGCCCTGCTCCCCCGCCTCCGCCGCCCCCTGCTCGCCCTCGGCCTGTCCCGGCTGCTCATCGCCGTGCTCGCGGCTCCCTGTCTGCTGTTCCTCGACCGGCTCCCCGACCTCTTGCTGGTGTACCTCCGCTGGGCCGACCCCCGGCCGGTCCTGATCCTCGGCTTCGTGTTCTTGCTCTCCGGGAGCATCGTCTTGTTGCCGACCCTGGCGATGGGCACCAGCTTCCCCCTCGCGCTCGCGGCCGCCGGGGGGAAACAAGGGATGGGAGAGCGCGTCGGCCGCCTCTACCTCCTCTCCACCCTCGGCTCGATCCTCGGCTCGGCGCTGGCCGGGTTCTGGCTGCTCCCGGGCCTCGGGCTGCGCGCGAGCATCACCGGCATCGTGCTGCTCGACCTGCTGCTGGCCGCCACCTTGCTGCTGACCTCCCTGCGGCTCGCCCGCAGCCTGCTGCCCGCGGCCCTCGCGACCACGGCGCTCGTCCTCGCGCTGCTCGTCCCCGTGGCCGTGCCGGGCTGGAACACGGCCCGGCTGACGGCTGGCCTCTTCCGGATCTCCCTCGTGCGGGAAGGCTACATGAAGGACGGCTTCGTCGAGGCCCGCCAGTTGCTCTATCGGGACGGCGTCTCGGCCACGATCTCCGTGGAGGCGCGGGGCAAGACCCGCCTGCTGAAATCCAACGGCAAGGTGGAGGCCTCGACCAAGGCCGACATGCCGACCCAGATCCTCACCTCCCTGCTCCCCCTGCTGCTGCACCCCGAGCCGCGCGACGCCCTGCTCGTCGGGCTGGCCTCGGGCGTGACCGCGGGGGCCGCCCTGCAGAGCGACCTGGACTCGTTGACCGTCGTGGAGCTGGAGCCCGCCATGGTGGCGGCGAGCCACTTCTTCTCCCGGGTCAACCACGACCCCCTCGCGGATCCGCGCACCCGGCTGATCCTCGGGGACGGCCGGCACGTCCTGGCCCGCAGCCCGCAGCGCTACGACCTGATCCTCTCCGAGCCCTCCAACCCCTGGATCGCCGGAGTCTCGAGCCTCTTCACCCAGGAGGCCTTCGCCACGGCCCGCTCCCGCCTCGCGCCCGGCGGGATCTTCTGCCAGTGGCTGCAGCTCTACGAGCTCTCCGGACCGACGGTGAACCTGGTGCTGCGGACCTTCGCGGAGACCTTCCCCCACGCGCTCGTCTTCTCGTCCACGGAGCAGGGGGTCGACCTGCTGCTCCTCGGCTCCACCAGCCCCATCCCCCTGGAGCTCGAGCGAATCGCGACCCGGCTCCGGCAGCCCGCGGTCCGGGCCGAGGCTGCCCGGGCCGGGATCGGGTCCGCCTACGATCTTCTCGCCCTGTTCGTCCTGGATCTCGGCGCCCACCGGGCGCTGCTCGGGCCCGGCGAGCTCAACACCGACGACAACCTGCTGCTGGAGTTCCGGGCTCCCCTCGATCTCATCACCTACGATGAGCATTACAAAGCTATTGAAGAATTCTACCAGCGCACACAGGCTGTCTCCCGCCTCCTCCCTCTGCTCACCGGACTGCGGCCACACCAGCAGGCGGAGCTGGCCTACGCCCGGCTGGCCACGGGCAACGAGGCCGAGGCCCTAGAGCTGGCCCGCCCGCTGCTCGGCAGCCAGCCCCGGGCCCGGCGGGTCGAGCTGCTCGCCGCACTCGGCACCGAGGATCTGGCCCTGCTCGCCCACCCGGAGGATCGCCGCCTGCCTCGCAGCGTCCAGGGGATGCAGGTGGAGGAACAGGCCCAGTTCTGGAAGCTGGTCGGGCAGCGGCAACCCTTACCGGCCCTCGACCTGCTGGGGACCCTCCCCCTCGGGTCGGGCTCGGACCCCGCATACTCGGTCCTCGCCGCCTATCTTTTCTTGCTGGACGACATGAACCACAGCGCCATCGAGGTGCTCCAGGACCTCGCGGGCAAGCAGGGCGGCCCAGTGGCCTCCTACCTCCTGGGCCGCGCGCTGCTGGGCGCGGGCCGCAACCGGGAGGGGCTGCGCTGGATCGATCACAGCATCGACGCGGGCCTCCCGCTGCCGAGGCCGCGTAGCCCGCGCTAGACTCAGGGCGAAGGCGGAGCCGCAGACGCCGGCGCGGCCGCAGGCGCCGGAGCGGCAGCAGACGCCGGCGCGGCAGCGGACGCCGGAGCGGCCGCGGGCGCCGGCGCGGCAGCGGACGCCGGAGCGGCCGCGGGCGCCGGAGCGGCCGCGGGCGCCGGCGCGGCAGCGGGCGCCGGAGCGGCCGCGGGCGCCGGAGCAGCAGCCTTCTTCTGCCCGAGCCCGGCGAAGTAGGCGCCGGTCTTCTCGGCGATCGTTTCCAGCTCGGGGCCGCTCACCTGCAGGTCGATCCGGGCCTCCTTGCCCGTGGGGACCGCGGTGAGGCGCTCGAGGAGCGGGGCGAGGCCGAGGGCCTGGACCTGCGGGCGCAAGGCGACGCGCCCCCGCAGCAGCATCAGCACGGACGAGAGGTTGGCCGCGGTCGCCTCGTCCACGAACAGCCCGGTCGCGGCGCCCGTCAGCTCCTTGCCGAGCCGGAGGCCGCCGTACCCACCCTCCGCGGAGGCGAGGGGACCGGCCTGCGGGTTGTTGCGCATCTCGGGCGGGACCAGGCCGGCGAACCACACCGTGCTCCGACGGTCGGCCTTCGACAGCAACGCCTTGAATTCTCCCGACATCTCCGTTGCGGGCGCGGCCTTGGCCGGGGCCGTCCGCCCCGGACGCACCATACCGACGACCGCGGCCAGGAGCGTGGGGTGGACGAAGCCGATCAGGTCGTTACGCAGGAAGACCAGGTCGAAGACCGGCCCCTCCCCGCGCTTCTTCCAGACCGCGAGCTGCGGTTCGGTCCCCCTGGTGAGCCGCGCGTCGGCCGCGAGGCGCTTCTCCAGCCGTGCCCGCTGGAAGCGCCCCTCGACGAGGACGAGCCCGCGCAGCCGCGTGCGCTGCCCGGGGAGGCTGGCGATCACCACGGTCTTCAGGTCGCGCTCGGGCTTCAGCCCGGTCGTCTGCTCCAGCTCCCGCAGCAACCCGGCGATCTTCGGCTCCCGCTTCAGCAACCCGAGCAGCTTGCCGAACAGGGGCGAGGTGCGCGCCTGCTCCAGGTTCACCACCACCACCCCCTGGGTGGCCGCCGGCAGCAGGGGGAGCAACTTGCTGCCGTCCCCGGCCCAGGCCGGGGACACGCCGACGCAGAGCAGCAACCCGGCCAGCAGGGCCAGCAGACGAGGCGAGGCAGAGCGAGCTGACTTCATGAGGCATACCTCCGGGCAGCGACCGGGAATGGGACGATGTCGCTCCCCTCACCATTCAAATGGTCCTCCGGGAGCGGCCAGGAGGCGCCGGGCCGGAGGAGGGAGCGGAGCAGGAGCGGGCGCGGGACGCTCAGGTCCTCAGAGCAGGTTGGCGGCCAGCTCGGCCAGGGGGGAGCGCTCGCCCTTGGCGAGCGTCATGTGGCCGGCGATCTCCTGGTGCTGGAACTTGTTCACCAGGTACGCGAGCCCGTTGGAGGAAGCGTCCACGTAGGGGTTGTCGATCTGGTAGGGATCGCCGGTGAAGATCACCTTGGTGTCGTCGCCAGCCCGGGTGAGGATGGTCTTGGTCTCGTGCGGCGTGAGGTTCTGGGCCTCGTCGATGATCATGTACTGGCTCGGGATGCTCCGGCCGCGGATGTAGGTCAGCGGCTCGATGGACACCAGCCCGAGGCGCAGCAGCTCCTCGTACCCCCGCCCGCCTCGCCGCTCCTTCTGGCCGATCCCCAGCAGCAGCTCGATGTTGTCGAAGATCGGCTGCATCCAGGGGTTGAGCTTCTCCTCGACGCTCCCCGGCAGGTAGCCGATGTCCTTGCCCAGGGGGAAGATCGGCCGGCTCACCAGCAGGCGCTGATAGTGCTTGTCGTCCGCGGAGAGCTTCAACCCGGCCGCGAGGGCGAGCAGCGTCTTGCCGGTGCCGGCCTTGCCGACCAGGGTGACCAGCTTGAGCGAATCGTCGAGCAGCAGCTCCATCGCGAAGTGCTGCTCCCGGTTGCGCGGCTTGATCCCCCAGATCCCCTCGGGCGGGAGGCGACGCAGCGGGATGAAGAGCCGATCCCGGCGCGTGTAGCGCGCCAGGTAGGTGTGGTTCGGGTTGCCCGCGTCGACCAGGAGCACCAGCTCGTTGGGGTGGAGCTCGTCCACGGGTCCGGAGGCGGGGATGCTCCCTTCCTTGTGGAGCAGGTTGATCTCGTTGCCGTCCACCTCGATCTGGCGCCACCCGGGGTAGAGCTCTTCGATATCGACCTTGTCGGAGTTGTAGTCCTGGGCGCTGATGCCGAGCGCATCGGCCCGGATGCGCAGGTTCACGTCCTTGGAGATGAACACCGTGGGGATCTTGGTGTCGCTCTCCAGGACGTCGAGCGCGACAGCGAGGATCGAGTTGTCCTGCACCTGCCGGTTGGTGAACTCCCGGGGGAGGGCCCGGTGGCTGAACGCCACCCGCAGCGTGCCCCCACCCGGCAGAGCGACTCCCTGAGCGAGGGAGCCGACCTCCCGCATGTCGTCGAGGGTGCGCGAGACGGTCCGGGCGTTGCGCCCCAGCTCGTTGAGGTCCTTCTTGAAGGTGTCGATCTCCTCGATGACGAAGATCGGGATGATGACGTTGTTGTCCGCGAAGGCGAAGATCGCCCGGGGATCGTGAAGCAGCACATTGGTATCGAGCACGAAGTTCTTCCGCATGGATCGGCTACCTCCGGCTCCGGCCGCTGGCCTGCGGGCGGGCGTCACGCTTCCTCTCCTCGCTACCACGACTGGCCGGGAGAGGCAACCCGCCGAATGGCGACGCGGGCGGCCGCCTGCTCGTCCAGGCCGGCACCAAGGCAAAATGGCTCGCCGGGCCACCCGCGTCGATTTTTCGTTGAACCCGGGATCGAACCCTGTTAGGGTGCTTTCTGTTGCAGGCCAGAAACAGCTTGCTTCCCGAAATACAGATTCGCTCTCCGGGATTTTCCCGGATTTGGTTCACCCACTTCCCAAGGAGGAAGCACGATGGCAGCTGACAATCGTCGTGAGTTCGACCACATCGGGCAGTTCAACTTCATCATCGAGATCGAGGGTCTCACCGCTGGCCGCTTCAAGGGCGTCGACGGGCTCGACAGCGAGACCGAGGTCGTCGAGTACCAGGACGGCGAGGACCGCATCCTCCGCAAGCGCCCCGGCCGCACCAAGTACAGCAACCTCGTCCTGAAGCGTGGCTACGCCGACAAGTCCATGGAAGAGCTCTGGATCTGGCGTAAGGCCGTCATGGACGGGAAGGTCGAGCGCAAGAGCGGCTCGGTCATCCTCCAGAACGACCACTCC
>JAVEVO010000042.1:0-45851 GCA_034005005.1 Myxococcota bacterium | reverse complement strand
CAGGGACCGAAGGAGAGGGCGCAGGGACCGACGGAGAGGGCGAAGGGACCGAAGGAGAGGGCGAAGGGACCGAAGGAGAGGGCGAGGGCGCCGAGGGCGAGGGCGAAGGCGCCGAGGGCGAGGGCGAGGGCGCCGAGGGCGAGGGCGAGGGCGCCGAGGGCGAGGGCGAGGGCGCCGAGGGCGAGGGCGCCGAGGGCGAGGGCGAGGGTGATCTTCCGTGCCTCGACCTCTGGGACTGTGCGGTGGACTGCGGCGACGACGAGGCGTGCCAGGCCGGCTGCCTCGCCCAGGGCACGAGGGAGGGGCAGGCGCGCTACGAGGCCCTGCTCCGCTGCGCGCTGACCCACTGCAACGCCCGGCCCGAGCCCCTCGACCCGTGCACCCTCGCGAGCTGCCTGCCCGAGACCCTCGCCTGCGGCGGCCCGTTCTGCGGCGATGGGATCTGCTCGTCCAACCGGGAGGACGTGGAGGAGACCGGGGAGACCTGCCCGGCCGACTGCCACCCCCCCGACAACGATCGCTGTGAGGCGGCCGCTCCCCTGCAACTAGGGGTGGAGACCACCGGCGACACCTCCTCTGCCGGCCGGGAGCTGCTCGTCGCCCGCGGCCCCGACGTCTGGTACCTCCTCGAGCTGGAGCGGGCGGCCCGGGTCGAGATCCGGCTGGAGTCCCTGCTGCAGCCCTGGAACACCTACCTCTACCTGCTCTCCGGGAGCTGCGAACGGCGCACCATCGTCGCGGAGAACGACGACACCGGCGAGCGCCGCGACCTCTCGGTGATCCTGCGCGACCTGGCCCCGGGCCGGTACTTCGTGGTCGTCACCGGCCGGGAGGTCGCGGACGCGGGCGCCTACCGCCTGCGCGCCCGCGCGGTGGGCGAGGACGACCGTCCCCTCCTCGAGCGCGCCACGGCGACGCTGGCCAGCGACGGCGCTCGCCTCGGGCTGCACGTCGAGGGGCGCGACCCGCAAGGAGACGTCACCCTGGTGCGCTTCGAGCTGCTCGACGCCCAGGGCGAGCCGCTGCTCTGGGGCTGGCAGCTCGAGGCCGCGCTGACCGGCGTCTCCTGGGACGCGGCGACGAGCCGGTTCCACGCCACCGCGGTCTACGGCTTCCGCTGGCCGGTCGTGGGCGCCACGAGCGTCAGCCTGCAGCTCGTGGACGCCACCGGGCTGCAGAGCGACGTCCTGGTGGTCCCGCTGCAGCCGCCGAGCGAGGCCGGCCTCGGCCAGCCGTGCGACCCGGAGGGCATCTTCAGCACCTGCCAGGGCGACCTCCTCTGCCTGACCGCCGAGGATGGCGCAGCCCGCTGCCTGCAGACGGATCGCCGGTGCCCGGACGCCTGGCTGGTGGTCGACCTCGACCTGCTGCGGGAGGGCGACCGCGTCCGCTACACCGGCGACACGAGCGGCTCGCTGCTCGACGTCCACGGGAGCTGCGCGGGCGGCACGGGCGCGGTGGCCCATCGCTTCACCATGCCGGCGACCGGCGACCTCGTGGTCAGCACCGCCGAGAGCGCCCGCGACGCGGACACCGTGGTCTTCGCCCGCCAGGCCTGCACCCTCGCGGAGACCGAGCTGGGTTGCAACGACGATATCCGCACCGGCTGGGTCCGCACCTCCTCCCTGCTGCTCACGGACGTGCCGGAGGGCGAGGAGCTGTTCCTCTTCGTCGACGGCTTCCAGGACGAGGACTCGCGCTGGGCCGGACCCTACGTCCTGACCCTGCAGGTCCGCCGCGATCCCTGAGCCGGAGGGCCGACCGGCCGCACCTGCCCCGGCTCCACCCCTGCGCCCGCGTGGAGCGCCCGTCGGGTTGCCGTCGCGGGCGGGCCATGCTAGATTCGGCTGCGCCGGACGTGGCGAACGAGCGCGCCGGGCCGCGCCGCTCGAGGAGGGCCCCCCAACGGTTGCGAGCAAGTCCCGCTTCTGCCCCGTCTGCGGTCGGGAGTTCGGCGAGGAGGTCCAGTTCTGTACCCAAGACCGGACCCCCCTGGTCCAGGCGCGACGCGACGAGTCCGAAGAGCTGGTCGGCCAGATCCTCCTGAAACGCTTCGAGATCCTCAGCCTGATCGGCCAGGGGGGGATGGGCGCGGTCTACCGGGCCCGTCAGCTCTCCATGCAGCGCGACGTCGCCATCAAGGTGCTCAAGCAGGCCATCGGCCAGGACCCGGTGGCGATCAAGCGCTTCTTCAAAGAGGCGCAGGCCGCCAGCCAGCTCAACCACCCGCACACGATCACCGTGTTCGATTTCGGGCAGACCGAGACGGGCCTGCTGTTCATCGTCATGGAGCTGCTCGAGGGGCGGTCCCTGGCCAAGGCCATCCGCCAGGACGGCCCGTTCCCGCCGAGCCGGGCGGTGGGGGTGCTCAGCCAGGTCTGCGATGCCCTGGCCGAGGCGCACAAGCAGGGGATCATCCACCGCGACCTCAAGCCGGACAACATCTTCCTGCAGGATCAGGAGGGCAGCCCCGACTTCGTCAAGGTGCTCGATTTCGGCATCGCCAAGGTGCCCAGCCGCGAGGGCGAGTCGACCCTCACCGCGGCCGGCCAGATCGTCGGCACGCCCGCGTACATGAGCCCCGAGCACGCCATGGGGCAGGCCCTGTTGCCCGGCTCCGACCTCTACTCCCTCGGGGTGATCCTCTACGAGATGCTCGCCGGCGTCGCGCCCTTCCGGGCCAGCTCGCCCATGGGGCTGATGCTCGCCCATCTCAACGAGCCGGTCCCCTCGGTGCGGGCGAAGGAGGGCCTCGAGGTCCCCGAGGCCCTGGACCGGATGCTCCAGCGGACCATGGCCAAGCGCCCCGACCAGCGCCCGGCCACCGCGGTCCAGTTCAAGCAGGAGATGCAGGCCGCGCTCCAGTCCTCGCTCATCGATCTCACGGCGGTCCCCCTGCGCCCCCTCGACGGCTACCGGCTCCCGGCGACTCCCCCGCCGCTCTCGCCGCCCCCCCCGGAGCCGGCCGCCCCACGCCCCTCCCTCGTGGAGGGCCCGACCGCGGATCAGGAGGCCGACTCCTCCACCCTGGCCCTCGCCCCCCAGGGGGAGCTCGACGCGACCGGCGAGGAGGTCGACCTGCCGCCGCGGCTTTCCGCCCCACCCCTGGCCAGGCCCGTGCGCCCGATCCTCGAGTCTCCGCCGCTGCCCTTGCCCACTGGCGCCGCGGCGAGCGCGACCGATTTCATGGCCATGCCGCCGTCCACCCGCCGCCCCTGGCTGCTCCCCACGGCGCTCGGCGTGCTCTTCGCCGGCCTGCTGCTGGGCGGAGTGCTGCTGTATCGCACCACCGGCCTGAACGCCGAGCAGGAGATCGTCGTCGTCGAGGCCGCGGCCCAGGCCACCGCCCCGGTCCCCGTCGCCGATTCCCCGCCGGTGGCGGCCGGTCTCGCGGCGGCCGGTCCCTTCCCCGCGGCCGACTCCGCGGGCCCGGCCGCTCAGCCCGCGCTGCCCGCCCAGGTGCGGCTCAGCGTCCGCTCCCGGCCGACCGGCGCCCGGGTCTCCCACGACGGCCGGCTGCTCGGCACGACGCCCTTCGAATGGGAGGAGGCGCCGCGTGGCCAGCCCATCCGGCTGCTCTTCCAGCGGACGGGGCTGGTGGACCAGGAGGTCGCCGTGACCCCGGGCGAGCAGGCGCTGGTCGAGGCGCGGCTGGCCCGATCGACGCCGCCGCCGCCGGCGGCGCGGCCGAAGCCGAAGCCGAAGCCGGAGCCCCGACCCACACCGCCGCCGCAACCTGGCGGCCTGACCGGATGGGAGGAGTGATCGTGTGCAGCCAGTCCGGGCGAGCGTCCCACGTTCGATGGGGAGCCGGGCTCGCCCTGCTCGGCCTGCTCTGGGCCTGGCCAGCCGCCGCGTCGGCCCAGCGACCCGAGCAGGAATGCGACGCCCGGGCCGTGGAGGAGGCGAAGCGCTACCAGCAGCAGGCCGACCGGCTGGCCGGAGAGGGGAAGCGGGACGAGGCCTTGCGCGAGATCGACCTCGCCTACCGGATCTGCCCCAACCCGGTGCTGCTGCTCAACCGCGGGGAGCTGTACGAGGCCCTCGGCCAGCTCCCCGAGGCGGTCTTCAGCTACCGGCAGTACCTCGTCCGCCGGCCCCAGGGAAAGGCCGCGAGCAAATCGAACCAGGCCATCACCCGGCTCGAGAAGCTGCTGGCCCGCACCCACGGGCGGCTCGTGCTGCAGACGCTGCCCGACGGCGCGACGGTGCGCATCGGCGGGGGCGAGGCCCTCGCGCTGGAGACCCCCCTGCGGCACTGGCTCCCCCCCGGCGATCACGTGCTCGGGATCACCAAGGACGGCTTCCGGCCCGCGGTGCAGAGCGTGACGCTGCAGGTTGGCCAGACCGCCAAGATCGAGATCGTCCTGCAGGCCGAGACGCCCGTGAGCGCCCTCCCCCCGGGGGCGCCCCACCCGCCGGTCGCGGTCCCGGCGACCCCCCTCCCGGTGCCTCCTGCGCCCCCCGAGCCCCGCACGCTCCCCGACCCTCTGCCGGGAGGCCCGGCGACGGGTCCGGCCGCGGCGGGCTTCCGCCCCGCGCCCCCCCTCCCGACGGGACCGACCGCGCCCCCGACTGCGCTGGGCGACCGCGGCGTGCCCCTCTGGGTGCCGGCCACCCTCGGGGTGGCGGGCTTCGGCGCGGGGGTCGGCTCCGCGCTGCTGTTCCTCGCGGCCAACGACCGGGAGGAGGAGGGCAACGATATCGCCGTGGGCCCCTTCACCGAGCGGGCGGAGCTGGAGACCGCCGAGAAGGAGGTGACGGCGAAGTACGACGACGCGGCCACCGACCGCTACCTCGGGCTCAGCGCGGGCATCCTCGGCGCCGCGGCCATCGGCACCGCGATCTACCTGCTGCTCGCCGGAGACGACGACCCCAGCTCGCCGGACGCCACGGCCCCGGGCCCGACGTCGGCCCGCCGGACCGCCTGGACCTTCGTCGCCACGCCCGCGCCCGGTGGCGGCATCCTGGGGCTGCACATGCCCTGGTGAGGGAGCCATGACCCACCCGCCCCTGGCCATCGAGCGAGCTGCCCACGGCGGGGTCCTGCTGCTCGCGCTCCTGTCCGGCTGCCTGCGCCACGAGCCTCCCGAGCTGGTCCTGACCCGGACCGATGGCGGAGTCGAGGGCGAGGGCGCCGAGGGCGAGGGCGAGGGCGAGGGCGCCGAGGGCGAGGGCGCCGAGGGCGAGGGCGCCGAGGGCGAGGGCGAGGGGCTCGTCGATCTACCCGCGGAGGAGACCTGCGACGGGGAGGACGAGGATGCCGACGGGCTGACCGACGAGCGCTGCAACGGCTGCCCCCAGGGGACCAAAGTCCCGATCGGCTGGGTCTGCGTGCCCGCCGGCACCTTCCAGCAGGGCAGCCCCGACGAGGAGGCCGGCCGGCGAGGCGACGAGCCCCCCCATGAGGTGAACCTGTCCCGCCCCTTCCTGATGAAGCAGACCGAGGTCACCCAGGGAGACTGGGGCCTGGTCGACAGCGGCGAGCCGAACCCCTCGGCCGACCGCGAATGCGGTCACAACTGCCCCGTGGAGACGGTCACCTGGTTCGGGGCCATCGCGTTCTGCAATGCGCTCTCGACCTTCGCCGGGTTGCCCCCCTGCTACCTGGATCCCGAGGAAGATCCTTACGATTTCGCGGACGCCGAGCAGGTGGTGCTCCCCGTCTGGTCCGATCGGACGCGGTGCCTGGGCTACCGCTTGCCGACGGAGGCCGAGTGGGAGTACGCCGCCCGCGCCGGTGCGACCACCGCGACCTACGCCGGCGACCTGGACCACCAGGACCGGGGGTGCGACTCGCCGATCGGGGCCCTGGACGGCATCGCCTGGTTCTGCGGCAACTCCGGCGACCCGCCGGTGTTGCACGAGTGCGGCGAGAAGGCCCCCAACGCCTGGGGCCTGCACGACCTCCTCGGCAACGTCGAAGAGTGGTGCTGGGACTGGCAGCGGTCCTACCCGGACGCGCCGGAGATCGACCCGGTCGGCGACGTGGACGAGGGCAACGGCTACCGGGTCGCGCGCGGCGGCCACTACGAGAGCCCGGCCGAGGAGGTCCGGGCGGCCTGCCGCGGAGGCTGGCCCCCCAACCAGGGGATGGACACCCTCGGCCTCCGCCCGGTCCGCACGCTGGTCGGCGACTAGCGCCCCGTCACAAGGATTCTGACCGGTCGATCATCTGGTGGCGACCGGCCTCCGCGCCGGTCGTCCGTGTGCCGGCGCGGAGGCCGGCACCCACCCGAGCAACTGAATCAGAACCGCTGTGTCGAGGCGCTGGTACCTGGTCACCGCGATCCTGACCGGTCGGCAGGGAGAGGGTAGCTCCCCCGCCGGCCCGCAGGCCCCTTGCCAGGGCGTCACCCTTGGACTAAACGATCCTCAGCCGGAACACCTGCGGAAGGAGAGGACGAGGTGGCCGACCTGCTGACCGTCGAGGCCCTGATGGCCCTTCTCACCCTGACGGCCCTCGAGATCGTCCTGGGGATCGACAACATCGTCTTCATCGCGATCCTCACCGGCCGGCTGAAGCCGGAGGAGCAAGACCGGGCGCGCCGGGTCGGCCTGATCGGCGCGATGCTCATGCGCATCCTGCTGCTGCTGACCCTCACCTGGATGATGAAGCTCACCCAGCCCCTCTTCGAGGTCCTCGGCAAGGGATTCTCGGGACGCGACCTCATCCTGATCATCGGCGGCTTCTTCCTGATCGGCAAGGCGACGCACGAGATCCACCAGCGCATCGAGCAGCCCGAGGAAGAGGCCAAGGACCTACGAAAGTCCCGAACTCCGGCCTTCTGGGGTACCATCGTCCAGATCATGATCCTCGACATCGTCTTCTCCCTCGACTCGGTGATCACCGCGGTGGGCATGGCCCGTCAGCTCCCGGTCATGGTCGCCGCGGTCGTCGTCGCGGTCGGGATCATGCTGATCTTCTCCGGCGCGATCTCCCGCTTCATCGAGGAGCACCCGACCCTGAAGATGCTCGCCCTCGCCTTTTTGCTGATGGTCGGCGTCGTCCTCGTCGCGGACGGCGTCGGCCAGCACATCCAGAAGGGCTACATCTACACGGCGATGGCCTTCTCCCTGCTCGTCGAGCTGCTCAACCTGCGCGCCCTGAAGAACGCCCGGCGGGCGCGCGCCAGCGCCGCCGAGGGCGAGAGCAGCCCTTGAGCGACCCCTCCTCGGCCAGTCCGGCGGTGCGGCAGCCCTTCGGCCGGTCCTCCTGGCAGCAGGCGGTCGCGATCTACCGTGACCCCCTGCTGCTCGGCGTGCTGCTCCTCGGCTTCACCAGCGGCCTGCCCAGCGCGCTGATCCTCTCGACCCTGGCCATCCGCCTCGCGGAGCAGGGGATCCAGCTCTCGACCATCGGCCTGTTCGCCCTGGTCACCGCGCCTTTCACCCTGAAGTTCGCCTGGGCCCCGCTCGTCGACCGCCTGCCCTTGCCCCTGGCCACCGCGCGCCTCGGCCGGCGGCGGAGCTGGGGGATCCTGGCCCAGCTCCTCCTCGCCGCGACCCTGCTCGGCCTCGGCGCGGCCGATCCCCAGACCAACGGCTGGGCCGAGGGGGTCTGGCGGCAGGCCGACCTCTTGCTCGCCGGCCTGCTCGGCCACTCCCTGCTCGGCAGCCCCCCCGCGCAGCTACCGGTGCTGGTGACGGGCGTCGCCGCCCTGCTCGTCGCCCTCGCCGCGGCCACCCAGGACATCGTCGTCGACGCGTGGCGGGTGGAGACCCTGCCCCCGCACAAGCAGGGTGCGGGCGCGGCGGTCGCGGTCCTCGGTTACCGGCTCGGGCTGCTCGCCTCGGGGGCCGGCGCCTTGTACCTGGCGACCTACCTCGGCTGGCTCGCCACCTACGCGATCATGGCCAGCCTGGTCTCGGTCGGGGTGCTGACCCTGCTGCTGTACCCCGAGCCGGCCGCGAGCCAGCGCGTCCCCGCCGTCACCCCCGCGGCCGCCGCCGACCAGGCCACCAGCGTCGGCCGCTGGCTGCGGGAGGCGGTGATCGGCCCCCTCGCCGAGTTCACCCGGCGTCCCGGCTGGGTCGGCATCCTGCTGTTCGTCGCCCTCTTCAAGCTCGGGGACGCGCTGGCCGGCGTCATGGCCAACCCCTTCTACGTCGCGACCGGCTTCACCAAGATCGAGATCGCCCAGATCAGCAAGCTCTTCGGCCTGACCGCCACGATCATCGGCGGGCTCGTCGGGGGGAGCCTGGTCGCCCGGATCGGCGTCATGCGCTCCCTGCTGCTCTGCGGGCTGCTCCAGGCCCTCTCCAACCTCCTCTTCGCGGTCCAGGCGGTGGTCGGTCACAGCTTGCTCATGCTCACCGTGACCATCGGCGTGGAGAACCTCAGCGGCGGGATGGCCACCGCGGCCTTCGTCGCCTACCTCTCCGGCCTGTGCAGCGTCCTGTATACGGCCACGCAGTATGCCCTGCTGACGTCGATCACCTCCCTCGCGCGCACCCTGCTCTCCTCCGTGGCCGGCTGGCTCGCCGGCCTCCTCGGCTGGACGAGCTTCTTCGTCGCCAGCACCTTCGCCGCCGCGCCAGGCTTGCTCTTGCTGCTCTGGCTGACTCGCCGGCACCCACCGCGGAGCTGAGCCGATGCGTGCGGCGAGCCTGGCCGGTTCTCGCAGGATCGCCCCGACGCGTGCCGGCCGGCACGCGACTCAGCTCATCTGGGTGCAGCCGGTCCGAGTGGGCGGATTCCTTGCCAATCTCCTCCGGCACCCGGCTCGAGCTGCAAAATCTCTCGCAGAGCCGCAGAGTCCGCAGAGTACAGTGCTCACTCTGGCTGAGCCCTCTGCGGCTCTGCGGCTCTGCGAGAAAATTCTTTTCGTGCGGGGAGTTGCGCCAAGGCCTCGCTGCTCGCTCACCGGGATGATCTGCACCCAGCTCATTTTGCGCCCGTTCCCCTTCGACCGACGCGCTGGCGTCGAGGAGGCCCCATGTCCCAGCCCTTGACCCTCCCCCCCCTGCCCATCGCCCGCCCGCTGTTCGGCCTCGAGGAGGCCGCGGCCTTGACCGCGGTCCTCGCCGAGCGCTGGGTCGGCGCCGGCCCCCGCACCGCCCGCTTCGAGGCCCGCCTGGCCGAGCTCTGCCAGGTCCCGCACGTCGTGGCCCTGTCCTCGGGGACCGCGGCCCTGCACCTCGCCCTGCTCGCGGCCGGGATGGGGCCGGGCAGCACCGTCGCCGTCCCCTCCTTCACGTTCGTCGCCACGGCCAACGCGGTCCTGCTGGCCGGGGCCACGCCCTTGCTCATCGACTGCGACCCGGCGACCTACAACCTCGACGTCGCGGACCTACGCCGCAAGGTCGCCATGGCCGGCGGCCGGGTCGCGGCCGTGCTGCCCGTGCACCAGTTCGGGCTGCCCTGCGACCTCGCCGGGGTGGAGGAGGTGGCGCGGGCCGCGGGCGCCCTGATCCTCGAGGACGCCGCCTGTGCGCTCGGCGCGGCCATCGGCGACCGGCCGGTGGGGGGGCTGGGGACGGCCGGCTGCCTCAGCTTCCATCCCCGCAAGATCGTCACCACCGGCGAGGGCGGCGCCGTGCTGACCGCGGACCCGGAGCTCGCCCAGCGGCTACGGCTGCTGCGCAGCCACGGCATGGACCCGACCACCGACTCGGGCGGCGGCCTGGCGGACGTCGTCCACCCCGGCTTCAACTACCGCCTGAGCGACCTGCAGGCCGCACTCGGGCTGGTCCAGCTCGACCGTCTGCCGGCCCTGCTCGCGGACCGCGCCCGGCTCGCCGGCCGCTACCAGGAGCGGCTGGGCGACGTCCCCTGGCTCCTGCTCCCGGCGGCCCCCGCGGGGGTGCGACACGGCTGGCAAGCCTACGTCGTGCGGATCGTCGACCCGGACCTGCAGCGGGGCTTCTGGTTCCGGGAGGCGCTGCGCCGCGGGCTGGAAGACGAGGGGATCGCCACCCGGCCCGGCACCCACGCGGTGCACGGCCTCCGCCACTACCGGGAGCGCTTCGGCTTCGTCCCCGAGTCCCTGCCCGGGGCCTGGACCGCGGACCGGCTCACCCTGGCCTTGCCCTTCTACTCGGAGCTCGGGGACGAGGGCGTGGACCGGGTGGCTGGGACGCTGCTCGAGCTCGGTACGGCCTTGCGCCGGAGCCTCTGACCCCCAGGCTCAGGCCGCATACCCCAACAACAGGCCCCGCAGCAACTGCGGCCAGCCGTCCACCAGCACGAAGAGCAAGAGCTTCAGCGGCAGGGCCACCCGCTCGACCGGGATGCCGCCCAGCCCGGCGGCGACCAGACTGCTGCCGACCACCAGATCGACCACCAGAAAGGGCAGGAAGATCAGCAGACCGAGACGAAAGGCCTGCTCCAGCTCGGTCAGGGCGAAGGCCGCGAGCAGCACCAGCCGGGCCGGCGCGGGGCCGGCCGCGCCCCGCAGCTCGCTCGTGGTCTGGACGATCAGCTCCCGGTGCCGCGGGGCCGCGTGGGCCGCGAGGAACGCGTCCACGGGCGCCACGCTGCGGCTCGCGGCCTGCTGCAGGGCCTCCGTCGAGGAGAGGGCCTGCTCGAGGGGCCCCGCGAGGCGGAGGCTCTGCTCGAGGGTCGGACCGACCGCGAGCAGGGTGAGCAGGAGGGCGAGCGCGAGCAGCACCCCATCGGGCGGCACCCGCGGCGTGCCGAGCGCGTGCCGCAGCAGGCCGAGGACGATGGCGATCTTGGCGTAGGCCGTGGCCAGCACGAGGAAGAGCGGCAAGGCCACCACCAGGCCGAGCAGGGTCAGGGAGAGGGGCAGCAGCCCGCCGGCCCCGGCCTCGGTCATCGCGGCGGCTCCTCGGCCGTCGCCGGCCGGGGGGTGGGGACGCTGCCGGGGGCGACCGCGCCGTCCGGCGAGGCTGCGGCGTCCACCGGGCCCGGCCCGGCCGGGTCGAGGTCGGTGAGTAGCCTGACCGAACCCGGGGTGACCCCGAGCAAGAAGTCCCGCCCCCGGACCCGGACCAGATGCACCGTGGCGCCCTGCCCCAGGCTGAGGCTGCCGAGCCGGGCCAGGTCCGCGGTGGCACGTCCCGCGCCGGGATGCAGCCGGGCCCACAGCCGGATCCCGATCACCGCCAGCAGACAGACCAGCACCAGGGCAGCCAGGGTCTGGGCCAGGGCCGGGCCCCAGCCAAGCAGAGGGGGGGTGCTGACGTCCACCGGGGGCGGCTCCTCGCGCAGCGTCCTGGGCCTACGGTGCCAGATCCGGGGGCCGGGGTAAAGACCAGGCCGCCCCCTCACCAGGGCACGATGCCCTCCACCCCGAGGTTGGCCCCGGCCAGCGCCTCCGCGACCGTCTCCCGGTGCCTCCAGTCGAACCGGACACAGAACCCGCAGTTGGAGCTGATGTGCCGCGGCACGGCGACGAGCTTGTGCGGCACGCCGGCCGCGACGAGCAGCCGCTCCGCGCCGAGCGCGCCCTGCACGGAGCGGAACAGCACCACCCCGAAGCCGGACGCGGGCTCAGAGCTCGACAATCTTCCCGGCCTCGAGCAGCACGGTGGCGATGTCGTACATGTTCGAGATCCGGCCCACTGCGAGCTGCTCCGTGAGACCAAAGTACCCCAGACAGGTACCGCACACCAGGACGTCGATCCCCTGCGCGGCGAGGGCCCGGACGTCCTCGAGCGGACGCGCCCCTTCGATCACGAGCTTCACGCCCGAGTTCATGAAGACGATGGTCTGCGGCTTGGTGTCGACCTCCCGGAGGGAGTCGAAGAAGGCCCCCATCAGCCGCTCCCCCAGCTCGGCCGGTCCATGGCCGAAGCAGTCGGACGGCACGAAGAGCACGAGCGGTCCCGCAGGGGCGGTTGCGGTGGAGCCCACCGCCACGTGCTCGGTGACCGGTGATCCGGCGGGCGCATCTGGACGGCGGATGGTCAGGTAGATCCCGTCCTCCCGTTCGACGACCGCGACCGTGCACCCCTTCGCCTGGGCGAGCCGGGTCACGTTCTCGACTGCGGGTCGGTTGTCCACGATGGTGATCACCTCGGTGGCCTGGGCGATGGCCTTCAGGGTGAGGACGACGGGCTGCGGACAGGTGAGCCCGCGAGCGTCGACGATCTGGGTCATGGGAGGCCTCCTCGGGGCAGCAGGGCAAGCTCACGCACGGCGGCGAGCGCGGTGGTGATCTCGGCTTCGGTGTTGAACAGCCCCAGGCTGAGGCGCACCGTGCCCTCGGGGAAGGTCCCGAGCTGCCGGTGCGCCAGCGGGGCGCAATGGAGCCCGGCGCGGCAGCAGATCCCGGCACGATCCTCCAGGGCCTGGGCGACCTCGGAGCAGTGCCAGCCAGCGAGATCGAAGGAGACGACCGCAGTGCGCCGCGCGGGGTCGCCGGGGCCGAGGACCCGGACGCCGGGGATCTCTCGCAGACCGGCGAGGAGCAGGGCGGTGAGGGCCAGCTCGTGCTGGCGGATGGCCGCGACGCCCCGCTCCTCGACGAACGCGATCCCGGCCACGAGACCCGCCAGCCCGACCGCGTTCAGCGTGCCCGCCTCGAAGCAGTCCGGCAGGAAATCGGGGTGACGGTCGGAGTCCGACCTGCTGCCGGTCCCTCCCTGGAGCAACGGCCGCAAGCGGCCTCGCGCCCGCGCACCGAGGACCAGCCCACCGGTGCCCTGCGGCCCGAGCAGGGCCTTGTGACCGGTGAAGGCCAGCAGATCGATGCCCTGAGCGCGCACGTCGAGGGGGCAGGCGCCCGCGCTCTGCGCCGCATCCACGCAGAACAGGAGGTCCCGCCCCGCGAGCTGCGCGCCGATCTCCTGGATTGGGCATAAAGCACCAACGACGTTGGACGCCTGGCTCAGCACGACGAGCCGGGTCCGGGAGGTCAGCGCCCGCACCACGTCGGCGGGGTCGAGGAGGCCGTCGGGAGCAGTCGGGACGCGGGTGACCGCGACTCCCTGATCCTCGAGTGCGGAGAGCGGCCGGAGCACGGAGTTGTGCTCCATGGTGCTCGTGACGACGTGGTCGCCGGGCCGGAGCGTCCCCTGGAGGGCCAGGTTGAGGGCCTCGGTCGCGTTCTTGGTGAACACCACGGACAGGGGGTCGTCGTGACCGAACAGCCGCGCCACCCGCACCCGGGCCTCGAACACGACCCGCGCCGCCTGGATCGACGGCCCGTGGCCGGACCGACCGGGGTTCGCCCCGCACTCCCGGAGGAAATCCACCATCGCCACGGGAACGGTCGCGGGCTTGGGCCAGGAGGTGGCCGCGTTGTCGAAGTAGATCATGGCCCGGCCACTCCCTCCGCGGACACCGTGCAGGCTCGCGAGCGGACCGTGATCGCCGGACCGCCCGTGGCCGCGACCACGCGCCCGACGACCCCGAACGGGGTCGTGAGCTCCGTGCGAGCCCACGCCACGAGCTCGGCGGCCCGCTCGGCCGGACAGCAGATCAGCAGGCCGCCCGAGGTCTGGGGATCGAAGAGCAGGTCCTGGGCCGCCCGAGGCAGGTCGTCGGCGAAGCGGACCGCGTCGCCGACGTAGGCGCGGTTGCTGTACGCGGCCGCGGAGAGCAGCCCCAGCTCCGCGAACTCGAGCGCGCCCTCGAGGACCGGCACCCCCGCGAAGCCGAGCTCCAGGGCCACCTCGCTCGCCCGGGCGAGCTGCAGGGCATGGCCGAGCAAGCCGAACCCGGTGACGTCGGTGGCCGCGCTCACGCCGCACTGCCGGGCCAGGGCCGCGGCAGTGGCGTTGAGGGTGGCCATGGTGCCATTGGCCACCCGCTCCTGCTCGGCGCTGGCCAGGCCGGCCCGGATGGCCATGATGGTGGCGCCCGTGCCGAGGGGCTTGGTGAGCAGCAGGACGTCGCCGGGCCGGGCGTGGCTGTTGGTGAACATCCTCTCCGGATGGACGAGCCCGGTCACGGCCAGACCGAACTTGGCCTGCGGGTCGAGGACGGAGTGCCCCCCCAGGAGCACGCAGCCGGCCTCCCGCAGCTTCTCCGCGGCGCCGCGCGTCACGGCCCCCAGCACCCCCTCCCGCACGAGCTGGGACGGGAAGCAGACCACCGCGAGCGCGGAGAGCGGCTGGCCGCCCATCGCGTAGATGTCCGACAGGGAGTTCGCCGCCGCGATCCGCCCGTAGTCCTCGGGATCCCGGGCCACGGGCGGGAAGAAATCGACGGTCTGCACCAGGCACTGCTCGGCCGAGAGCTGGAGCACCCCCGCGTCGTCGAGGGTGTCGGGACCGACGAGCACCGCCGGGCTGGTCGGCAGCTCCACCCCCCGGAGCAGGCCCGCGAGCTCCTGGGCCGGCACCTTGGCAGCGCAGCCGCACTCGGTGACGGATGCGAACAGATCGACGGCCATCGGACTACCTCCCGGCCAGCGCAGCCTGCAGCGCGCAGCCGAGCGCCGCGGTCGTCTGCGGCGAGGCGGGCACCTGCAAGGGCTGCTTCACCACGGCGGCGAGCAAGCGGACGAGGCACTGGTTCTGCGCGCAGCCGCCGGTGAAGACCACGGGCGGCGCCACCGGGACCCCACCGACGAGCGCGCCGGTGCGGGTCGCGATGGCCTCGTGGACCCCCAGGGCCATCTCCTCGCGCGCCGCGCCACGCGCGATGAGCGACACCACCTCGGACTGGGCGAAGACCGAGCACATGCTGGAGAGCTTCTGGGCGCGGGCCGCCCGGTGAGCCGCAGCCTCGAACTCGGCCCGCGTGTAAGCCAGCGTCGTCGCCATCAGCTCGAGGAACTGCCCGGTCCCCGCGGCGCAGCGGTCGTTCATGACGAACTTCTGGACCCGGCCCGCTCCGTCGAGGGCGATGGCCTTCGAGTCCTGCCCACCGATGTCGACGACGGTCCGGCACCCCGGGACCAAGGCGGTCGCGCCGCACGCGACCGCCTTGATCTCGGAGACCACCGCGGCATCGGGCCAGTGCTCCTTGAAGAGGTGTCGGCCATAGCCGGTGCTCGTGATCCGGTCGTAGGCCAGCCCGGCGAGGAGCTGCCGGCAGACCGTCAGGGGGTCCGAGCCCGTGTCCGTCACCGCGTCGTGGGCGACGCGCCCATCCTCGACCAGGACGAGCTTGATCGCCCGGGAGCCGATGTCGATCCCGACGCTCCGCATCCGACTACCCTCGCAGCCGCTCGACGAACGCTTCCACGCGCACCTGGATCTGGCCGACGTCCTCCTGGCCGTAGTCCGTGTCGATGCGCAAGGTCGGCAGCCCCTCGCGCTCCAGCCGCTTCTCCACCGGGCCGGCCTCGATCTGGTACGGGGAGCAGAAGAGGAGCCCGTAGTGGATCACACCCTGCGCGCCCAGGGACCGGGCCATGCTGAGGACGTGCTCGACGCGCGACTCGTTGGGGGTGAAGATCGCGCAGTCGATCGCGAGGTAGCGGTCGACGATGGCGTCCAGCAGCTCGTCCACGGTGTGGCCGGTCGCCGCGGTGAGCACCTGCGTACCCCGATCGCCGACGCAGGACTCCTCGCCGACGATCACCGCGCCCAGCTTCTCGATGATCGCCGGCAGCTTCCAGTTCGGCACCGCCATGGGGCAACCGGAGATCAGGATCCGGGGCGTCCCCGGGGGGACCACCCCCTCCTGGCGCGCGATCCGCTGCTCGAGCTCGTCACAGACTGCGTGGACGGAGGCCGTGAACCGAACCGGATCGTCGTAGAAGTAGATCTGGTTCATCAGCAGGCCGTCGAGCCCGGAGATCGGCGCCGGGTCGGCGGCGCGCAGCCGGGCGAGGCGGTGCATGGCCGAACGCTTCGCGTTGACCAGGGCGATGCCCCGCTGGAGCGCCTCGACGGTCAGCTTCTTGCCCGTGAGGTCTTCGAGGTACGCCCCGAACTTCACGAACGCGGCGCGCAACAGCGCCCGGCCCTCGGGGCCCTTCATCTGCGGCAGGTCCAGGACGTACAGCTCCGGGACGAGGTCCTTGAAGATCTCGTAGCTCTTCTTCTTCCCGTCGCAGGTGTTCTCGCCGACGATGACGTCGCTGGCCGACAGGTAGGGGCAGACGCGGGCGAGCGCGAACCCGAAGGCGCCCTTGATGAGCGCGCAGGTGTTGCGCGGCAAGTACTGTTCGGCCGCGGCGGTCGCGAACTCGGCGCCTGCGCACAGCCCGACGAGGATGCCATCGAGCGCGAGCACGAGCTCCTCGGGCACGAAGGTGCAGAACGCGCCGACCACCTTGCGGCCGGCCCGCTTGGCTTCGACGAGCTCCTGGATGCGCAGCCCGTGGACCTCGCTCATCACGAAGTCGAAGTACTTCATGCTCGCCGGACGATTGGGCTGGTGGGTGAAGGTCTGCGCGTACAGCGGCCCCAGCACGCCGAGCAGCACATCGTGAGCCTCGAGATCGAGGCCCAGCTCGCTCCACATCGGACGATAATCGGTAGACATCTGCGCACCTCTCCGACTGCGGCGGACCGAGCCCGCCCGCGGCCCGAGGTGTGCCCTCAGCGGGACGGCCGGTCCGGGTTGGGGGGCGCCTTCCTGTAAGGCCGACCGGCCTCCAGGAGAGCGCCTCAGCTCCTGCTGTGAATCCTGAACACCGGCATCGCGTCCTCCTGCTCGTCCGGCCCTGCGTGGTCCGGGGGCCGAGCAGCAACGGGGCATGCCTACCACAGGCCCGCTGGTTTGCAAAGCGCGTCGTCGCGCGCCGGACGCGGCGAATGCGACGGGTTAGAACTTTTTGTGTCTATTGAAAGCTGGCTGGGGCTGGTGGGTGCCGGCCGACAGGCCGGCACCTGCTTCACTGGATCCTGGACGCCTTCTTCTTGCCCGACTTGTGGGGCCGGGGGAGGACCGGCTCGGGGCGCCGCGCGCTGCCCCGCTCTTCCAGCAGGTGCAGCTCGTTGAAGAACAGGACCAGCCCCTTCGTGGCCGGGTCACACTTCACGTTGCCGACGATACCCACCCGGGCGCCCTCGCGCAGCACCTTCTCCAGGGCCTCGAAGCCCTCGTACTGCTCGGCGACCAGGGTGAGGTGCTGCTGGTTGGACCAGGGCTCCGCGTTGCGCGGGACGACCGGGAGCGAGCCGCCTTCCAGCTCGATGCTCAGGCCCTCCCCGTAGACCAGCACCTTGCGCAAGGTCCGCCGGATGTAGCCGCGCATCCGGCTGCCGACCATGTAGGTGGCGTGGTACAGGTAGCCCGCGCAGCGGGACTTGCCGATGGCCGCGGCCACCGGCTGCTCGCAGCGGAGCTTGCCCTCGACCTTGATCCGCCCCGGCTTGACGTCGGCCAGCGCGAGGGTGGTCTCCTTGGGGGTCCCGGCCAGCCAATCGAGGAAATCCTGCAGCATCCGCCCGCTCCTCCGACCTGCCCCGGCGCGCAGCCAGGGTCAGCGCCGACCTACGCTCACGCCAGACCGACCGCCCATCTAGCCAGCGCGCCCGCCCCCGTCAACCTCCACCCCACGTTCTCCGGGGAGCGACCGCCGGGAGGATTGACCCGGGACCGGCGCGAAAGGTACACCCTCCCCTGGTCCCGGCGGCGACGCCCGCGTCGCGGGAGGTCTCTTGACCCAACCAGCGCCCCTGCGTGCCGTGCTCTTCGACCTCGACGGCACCCTGTACCCCCTGCGACCGCTGCGGTGGCGCTTCGCCCTGCGCTATCCCTGGCGCGTGCGGACCCTGCTCGCCCTGGCCCGGGCCCGGGAAGGGCTGCGCCGTGAAGGCCTGCAGCGCCCCGATCTCTGGACCGAGCTGGAGCGGCGGGCCGCCGCGGACCTCCGCTGCCCGCCCGCCGAGGTCGCGCGCCGCTGGCAACGGATCCTGGAGCACGAGTGGCCCGCCGTGCTCCGACGCGTCGGACCGTACCCGGGGATGCGCGGACTTCTGGACTGGCTGGTGCAGCGCAAGACGCCCATTGGGGTACTTTCCGACTATCCCGTCGCACAGAAGCTGGTCGCGCTCGGCCTAGCCGATCTGCCCTGGAAGCTGCAGCTCGACGCCTCGGCCCTGGGCGCCTTGAAGCCGCACCCCGAGCCCTTCCACCAGGCGCTGGCAGGGCTCGGGCTGCCGCCGGCCGAGGTGCTGTACGTCGGCGACCGGCTCGACAGCGACGTCACCGGGGCGCGCCAGGTCGGGCTGATCCCCGCCCTGCTCTGCCCGCGGGGTCCGGCGCCACCCCCGCCCTTGCTCGTCGTCCGCACCCCCGACGAGCTGCGGCGGGAGTTGCAGGGGAGGCTCGCCCGCGACGGCGAGCCGGGAGGAGGAGGATGAGCATCCTGCAGATCCTGGGCTGGGCCGGGCTGGTCCTGCTGATCCTGACCTGGCTCGGCAACCTGCGCAACCTGCTCACCCGCGGGGCGGATCCCCGCTACCGGCTCGGCCCGGACCGCTACCCCGCGGCCCGCCCCCGCACCCTGGTGAGCGTCATCGTCCCGGCCCGCAACGAGGAGCGCAACATCGCCGAGTGCCTCGCGCGGCTCACGGCCCAGGACCACGAGCCGCTCGAGATCCTCGTCGTCGACGACCGCTCCACCGATCGCACGGGCGAGATCCTCGCCCGGCTGGCCGACGCGGACCCCCGCATCCGGGTGGTGCCGGGCGAGGAGCCGCCGCCGGGCTGGATGGGCAAGGTCGCAGCGTGCTGGCGCGGGCAGCAGGAGGCCCGGGGCGAGCTGCTCCTGTTCGTCGACGCGGACGTGCGCCTGGAGCCGGCCGCGGTGCGCCAGGCGGTCGCCTACCTCGAGGACACCGGCGTCGACGGGGTGACCCTGATCGGCCGCCTGGTGACCCGGAGCTTCTGGGAGCACGCGGTCCAGCCGGTCATCGGCAGCCTGGTGCTGATCGGCAACCCGGCCGAGAAGGTCAACGACCCCGCGTTCCCCGAGGCCGCCATGGCCAACGGCCAGTTCATCCTCGTCCGCCGGGAGGCCTACGACGCGGTGGGGGGCCACGCGGCCCTCAAGGCGGAGGTGCTCGACGACGTCGCGTTCGCCCGCCTGATGAAGGCCCGCCAGCGCCGGCTCCACCTGCTGCACGGCCTCTCCCTGATGAGCGTCCGGATGTACGCGGGCCTGCGCGAGATCTGGGAGGGCTGGACCAAGAACTTCTTCGTCAGCCTCCACCGGTCCGTGGGCCTGACCGCGGTGATCTGGATGATGGTCTTCCTGACCGGGCTACTCCCCTTCCTCCTGCCCCTGATCTGGCCCGCGGTCTGGCTGATGCAGGGAGGGCCCGCGGACGCGCTGCTCGGGCAGCCGGCGTGGTGGGCGAGCCTCGGCCTGGCGGGGCTGGTGCTGTTCACCTACGGCCTCGGCCTGCACCGGACCGGCCACCGCACCCGGGACTTCTGGACGTACCCCCTGGGCGTGACGGTGCTGCTCGGCATCCTGGTGAACAGCGCCTGGCGCGCCACCCGCCGGCTGGCGATCACCTGGAAAGGACGCAGCTACACCGAGATCGGCACCGGGCACCCGGAGCGTCAACCGCATCCCTCCCTCGCGGCCCCCGCGGCCCCCGCGGTCGTCTCCCCGGGTCCCGAGGACGTCGCCGGGCCCCGGGAGCCGGCGGGGAAAACGGGCTGAAAGCCGCGCTCCGGCGCCTTCCGGGCCCCGCTCGCTTGCAGGTGGACCTCCGGCAGGCTATCCTTGCAGCCGGATCCGTCTTCGTCTGGCCCCGCGCGCGCGTCCGCCGCGAGGGAGCGAAGGCGCCTCTCCCGGAAGGCAGCCGGCCCGCCGGGTTGCGGTGCAGGGTCGGGGCAGCAGCGCGGAAGACGTCGAGGCACGAGGTCGTGGCATGAAGTTTCAAGCAGCCCAGCTCTACAACCTGACGTGCACGAATTTCAAGGCCAAGGCGATCAAGCTGCCGACCGACTGGTCGCAGCCGAGCGGCGATCCGGATGGCAAGCAGTACCCCGACGCCTTCAAGATCACCGAGCGCATGGTGCCGCCCGGGGTCAACATGCTGTTCTTGGCCGCCAGCACCAACAAGTACCACGTCGACGCGCAAAAGCGGCTGCACAGCGACTTCGACAAGTACATCGACGGGATCACCAAGGCGATCTGCGCAGCCCAGGGCCAGTGGCAAGACGCGGCGATGTTCACCGTCGGGATCATCAACGGGCCGAGCTGCAACATCACCCCGGCCTCCCTGCAGGGCCCCCCCCTCGGCCCGCTGATCCTCGCGAACAACCCCCCCATGGCCACGCCCCAGGAGATCAAGTACACCAACGCGATCGCCAACGCGATCGGTACGGCCTGGCAGGCCTGGCAGCTCGGGGTGATGGGGACCCTGATGTATCCGCCCACCTTCGCCTTCATGACCTCGCCGGTGCATCCGCCGACGCCCAACATCCCCCTGCCCATCGCGGCCATGTCCTCCTCGGGCGAGTCCATGCTCTCGGGGTCGTCCCTCAAGGGCCTGATGGTCTCCAACCTGGGCGACCCCCAGGCCCTGCACCACGCCGACCTCTTCGACTCCCTGGGCAACGCGTTCAACACCGTCTTCACCTCCTGGAAGCCGGCGACGATGATCACCGGGCTCAACGGGACCGGCCCCATCCCCAGCTTCGCCCCCCCCTACGTCCCGGGCGGGCCGGTCGCCGGCGGCGCGGTCATCCCCTGCCCCTGCCTGAAGTAGCCCCGGACACCGTCGCGACCGGCGAACCGGCGAACTCCCTGCCGGCGGTCGTTGACCTGCCCCCCCGTTCGCCAGTAGTCTGGCCTTCGCCCCGCCGGGGGGCGACGGACCGTGCCAGGAGCGTGGATGCGCTGGGTCTTCCTCGATCGGATCACCGACCTGCAACCCGGCCTGGAGGCCACCGGCCTCAAGGCGATCTCCGGGGAGGCCGACTACTTCCGCGAGCACTTCCCCGATTTCCCCGTCATGCCGGGCGTGCTGCTCCTCGAGGCCCTCGCCCAGCTCTCGGGCAAGCTGCTCGAGGCCACGGTGCTGCAGCAGCGGGGGCTCTGGGTGTGGCCGATCCTCTCGATGATGGATAAGGTCAAGTTCAAGCAGTTCGTCCGGCCCGGCCAGACGGTGCAGTTGCACACCAAGCTGGTCGAGCTGCGCGACGAGTCGGGGCTCTGCCGGGTCCGCGCGACCGTCGACGGGAAGCAGACGACGTCGGCCGAGCAGATCTTCGTCTTCGACCCCGCGGGGCTGGACACCGAGGAAGGGCGGCGCAAGCTGGCGCGGCACGAGGACCTCGCCTTCACCATCGCCTGGGAGGGCTGGCCGCGCTTCGTGGCCTCCCTGCCGGCTGCCAGCCGGCCCCCCGGGAAGGACTGATCGCGCGCCGCCGGCCGCGAGGAGACCGAGATGCTCAGCACGCAGCGAGGGCGCAGGGTCGTGGTGACCGGGATGGGGGCGATCACCCCCCTCGGTCGGGACGTGGCGAGCCTGTGGGAAGGGCTGCTCGCCGGGCGGAGCGGCGTCACGACGCTGGCGGCCCTGACCGAAGCCGGATTTTCGACTGATTTCGGAGGGTTATCTCCTGAGGTCGAGATCGACGAGCTCCTCGCCGGGGAGCACCGCCGGCTGCGCAAGTACGTCGGACGCAAGGAGGCGCTGGCCCTCGCGGCCGCGGCCCAGGCGGTGCGGCAGGCCAACCTGGCCCCGGGCGCCGGGCGGCCGGAGCGCTTCGGCGTCACCATCGGCACCGAGGCCGGCCGGCCCGAGCTGCCCGAGGTCGCCGCGGCCTTCCTGCGTCACCTCGACAAGGGCGATCCCCTCGAGGACTACCTCGCGCTCGATCCCTTGAGCCTGCTGCGGGGCACGCCCAACCTGATCCAGGGGCTGCTGGCGATCCTCCACGACGCCCGGGGACCGGGCCTGACCGTCTCCACCGCGTGCACCTCCTCGGGCCAGGCGGTGGGCGAGGCGTTCCTGAAGATCCGGGACGGGCTCGCCGACGTCATGTTGACCGGCGGGGCCGACTTGCTGGTGGAGCCGTTCATGCTCACGGGCTTCACCTTGCTCGGCGCGCTCTCCACGCGCCGGGACCGCCCCCAGCAGGCCAGCCGCCCCTTCGACAAGGACCGGGACGGCTTCGTGCTCGCCGACGGGGCCGGCTTCCTGGTCCTCGAGGAGCTCCGCCGGGCCGAGGCCCGGGGCGCCCGCCCCCTCGCCGAGGTCATCGGCTACGGCAGCTCCCTGAACGCCTACCGGATCACCGACAGCCCGCCCGACGGCGCGGGCGCGCTGGAGGCGATGCAGGCCGCCCTGGCCAGCGCGGGCATCCTCCCGCAGGACGTGGACTACATCAACGCCCACGGCACCTCCACCAAGATGAACGACCCGGCCGAGGCCCGGGCCATCCACCGCCTCTACGCGGGCTCACCCCTCGGCCCTCCCCCCGTCTCCTCGGCCAAGTCCCAGCTCGGGCACCTGGTCGCGGCCTGCGGCAGCGTGGAGGCCATCGTCTGCGCCCGGGCCCTCGCCACGGGCCTCTTGCCGCCGACGATCAACGTCACGGAGCTCGATCCCGAGGTCGACCTCGACGTGCTCGCGGAGGGGCCCCGGCCGGGAGCGATCCGGATCGCCCTGAGCAACAGCTTCGGCTTCGGCGGCTCCAACGCCAGCCTGGTGCTCCGGAGATTCCCGCGTTGATCCGTGACGTCCGAGTCACCGGCCTCGGGGTGGTCGCGGCGAGCGGCACCGGTGTGGCCGCCCTCGCCGCGGCCCTCGCCGGTAGGGTCGCCCCCCGCGCGCCCCTCCCCTTCCCCGCGGCCGGCTTCCCCCACCAGCAGGGCGGCGTCGGCCCGGCCCGCAGCGAGCTCCTGGGCCTGCTGACCCGGCGCAAGGACCTCAAGCTGATGACCCCCGACGCCCTGCTGGCCTTGGCCGCGGGAGTGCTGGCCTGGCGCGACGCCGGGCTGGCCGAGGGCAGCCTGCCGGACGAGGAGGTGGGGCTGTTCCTCGGCGTCGGGGCCGAGAAGGGCGAGATCCCCGACCTCGCCCCCGCGGTCGCCCTCTCGACCACGGACGGCGAGCTCGATCTGGAGCTGCTCACCAGCCGCGGCCTCGATCGGATCAACCCCCTGGGCGCCCTGAAGACCCTGCCGAACATGGCCCTCGCCCACCTGGCCATCCGGCTGCAGGTGCGCGGTCCCTGCGGGACCTTCTGCGGATCCCCGGACGCCGGTGAGCAGGCCATCGCCGAGGCCCACGCGGCCGTGGCCCGCGGCGAGTGCCAGGCGGCCCTGGCCGGCGGGAGCGATTGCCTCGTGTCCATGGCCGGCTACGTCCAGGCGTGGCGCGGGGGCGATCTCCCGGCCACGGTGGACCCGGGCGAGGCCGCCGCGATCTTGCTCCTGGAGCCGGCCGCGGCGGTCCGGGCCCGGGGCGGCCGGCCCTACGCGTCTCCCCCGGTGCCCGTCTCCCGCGACCTGCTGGAAGGCACCGTCGGCCGCTGCGGGGTCGCCTCCGGACCCCTCGCCCTGGCGGTCGGCCACTTCCTGGCCGGGAGGCAGGATCCATGAGCGGCCGGGTGGTGATCACCGGCTGGGGCGTCGCCTCGCCCCTCGGCAACGACCGGGCCACGTTCGCCCATGCCCTGCTGAATGGCCAGAGCGCCGGCGCGCCGATCCGCGGCTTCGACGCCCGCGGCTTCGCCTGCCGGATCGCCGCCGAGGTGCCCGCGTACGACCTCGCGGCGAGCTGCCCGGGCTGGGACCTGACCGCGCTCGTCGGGACCGGCGACCGCAAGGCCGAGCTCGGCCTGCTCGCCGCCCACCAGGCCCTGGCCCACGCCGGGCTCCTGGAACCGGGGACCGGCCCCGACGCGATCTCCCTGGGCACGGGGCTCTCCTCGGTGCTCGTCGCCGAGGTGGAGGCGGAGCTCATCCCCTTCTTGCGGGAGGACGGGGAGTTCGACCACGAGGCCTTCGCCCGCGGGGCCCTGCCGGCCCGGCGCTTCCTCCACCGTCACCTGCCGGGGCGCACGACCGCGCTGCTCGCCCAGCTCCTCGGCGTGACCGGGCCCCGGGCCACCAGCTTCGCCGCGTGCGCGGCCGGCGCCCACGCCATCGCCCTGGCCGGCCGCTGGATCGCCCGGGGGGAGGCCGAGCGGGTCCTCGCCGGGGGCCTGGACTCGATGATCAACCCCTTCGGCCTCGCCTCCCTGCAACTGCTCGGCACGCTGACGACCCGCAACGACCGGCCCGCGGCCGCGAGCCGCCCCTTCGACCGGGACCGGGACGGCTTCTTGCTCGGCGAGGGCGCGGCGATGCTGGTCGTCGAGTCCGCGGCCTCGGCCCAGGCCCGCGGGGCGCCGATCCTCGCCGAGCTGCTCGGCAGCGGCAGCTCCCTGGACGCCTGGCACGTCACCGCCCCGCACCCGGACGGCCGGGGCGCGGTCCTGGCGATGCGGCGCGCCCTGGCCGATGCCGGCCGCTCCCCGGCCGACGTGGACTACGTCAACGCGCACGGCACGGCCACTCCGCTCAACGATCCCGTCGAGATCACGGCGTTCCGGGAGGTCTTCGGCCCCCACGCGGACCGCTGCCCGATCTCCTCGACCAAGTCCATGCACGGCCACCTGATCGCGGCGGCCGGCGCGCTCGAGGCCTGCGCGGTGCTGGTCGCCCTGCAGCACCAGTGGCTGCCGCCGACGATCAACGTCGCCCACCTCGACCCCGCGTGCGCGGCCGACGTCGTCCCCAACGTCGGTCGAGCCGCCCGCCTCGAGGTCGCGCTCTCCAACAGCTTCGGTTTCGGCGGCCAGAACGGCTGCCTCGTGTTCGGGACCGGCCAGGACTGACGCGGCCTCGGCCGCGGCCTGCGCCAGGAAGGGAGGTGAGACAGTGCCCCCGATCAGCCGACGGTACCCGGTGATCACCGGCCTGGGCGTCATCAGCTCCCTGGGCGCCGGACGTGAGCGGTTCGCCGAGGGGCTCCTCACCGGTCGCTCGGGCGTGATCGCCCGCCCCGGCAGAGAGCAGGACCCGCTCCCGTGCCCGACCGCCGCGCCCGTGACCGACTGGTTGCCCTCCTCCCTGCCGGGTCAGCGCAAGAACCTCAAGCTGATGACCCGCTCGGTGATGCTCGGGCTGGGTGCGGCGACCCTGGCCCTCGAGGACGCCGGGATCACCCCCGGCAGCGTCGCCCCCCCGCGCTTCGGCGGGTACGTCGGTGCGGGCACTGCCACCGGCGACGGGCGGGAGCTGGAGCCGGCCCTGGCCCGGGCGACCCAGTCCGGGAGCTTCGACCTCGGCCAGTTCGCGCAGCAGGGGCTGCCGCTGATCAACCCCTTGTGGCTCGTGAAGGGCCTCTCCAACAACGTGCTCGGCTTCATCTCCGCCCAGTACCGCATGATGGGCCCCAACCTGAACATCTGCTGCTCCGGCGTCGGCGGCCTGCTGGCCATCGGCGAGGCCGCGCAGGCCATCCGGGACGATCGTGCCGACGTCTGCCTCGCCGGTGGTCATGATAGCCTACTCGACATCCCGACCATGGCACTTTACGCCCGCCTCGGCCTGCTCACGACCAACCCCGACCCGGCCACCGCCTCCCGCCCCTACCACGCGCAGCGGGATGGCTTCGTCCCCGGCGAGGGCGCCGCGTTCCTGGTCGTGGAGGACCGCGAGCACGCCCGGCGGCGCGGCGCCCGGATCCTGGCCTACGTCGCCGGCTTCGGGTCCACCAACAGCGCCCGGGATCTGGCCACCGCGGGAGACGACGGACGCGGGGTCCTGGCCGCGGCCAGCACGGCCCTGCAGGAGGCCGGCGTGACCCCGGTGGACATGGGGCTGGTGGTGGCCCACGCCTCTGGCTCGGTGAGCTACGACCCCGCGGAGGCCGAGGCCCTCCGGCGCCTGATGGGCCCGGCCCGGGACCGGACCCCCGTGACGGCCCCCAAGTCCATGCTCGGCCACGCGGTCGCGGCGGCCGGCGCGTTCAACGCCGCGACCCTGCTGGTGGCGCTGGCCGCTCGGCTCGTCCCGCCGACCCTGAACCTGGACGAGGTCGCGCCGGGCTGCCAGCTCGCCCACGTCCGCAACACCCCGGCCCCGCTGCCCAAGGTGCACGGCCTGGCCCTCGCGGCCGGCCTGGCGGGCCAGCACGCGGCCCTGTACCTCAGCAAGGCCCCGCTGTGAGCGCCGCGAACCCCGCCCTCCCCGCGCACGCGCCCCTCTCCGACCGCCTCGACGCCGCGGTGGCCCTGGTCACCGGCGGGGGGCGGGGGATCGGCGCCGCCATCGTCCGCGCGCTGGTCGGCCGGGGGGCCCGGGTTTGCTTCACCTGGACGAAGGACGAGGCCGCGGCCCAGGCCCTCGTGACGGAGCTGACCACCGCCGGCGGGGAGGTCTGGGCCACGCCGCTGGACGTGCGGGACGGCGCCGGGGTGGAGGAGGTGATCGCCGGCCTCGTCGCGCGCTGGGGCCGCCTCGATCTGCTCGTCAACAACGCGGGCGTCGTCCAGGACGCGCTGCTGCTCACCATGAGCGACCAGCAGTGGGACGAGGTGCTCGCGGTGAACCTCGGCGGGATGGCCCGGGTCTGCCGGGCCGCGCTCCGCCCGATGCTGCTGCAGCGCGCGGGCGCGATCGTCAACCTCTCGTCGGTCGCGGCCAGCCGGCCCGGACGAGGGCAGACCAACTATGCGGCCTCGAAGGGTGGGGTGGAGGCCTTCACGCGGGCCCTGGCCGCCGAGGTCGGCAAGAAGGGCATCCGGGTCAACGCGGTGGCGCCGGGGGTGATCCTGACCGCGATGTCGGCGCGCGTCCGCGAGGCGGCCAGCGACCGGATCCTCGAGGAGATCTTGCTGAAGCGCTTCGGCCGGCCCGAGGAGGTCGCGGCGGTGGTCGCCTTCCTGCTCTCGCCGGCCGCGGCCTACATCACGGGCGCGGTGGTCCCGGTGGACGGCGGCCTGAAGCTCTGAGCCTCAGACGTAGTGCAGGATCGCCCCCTTGGGGGGCCGGTCGACCTCCATCACCGAGGAGGTCACGACGTCCAGGCCCTTCTGGTTGAACCACAACGACGAGCCCAGCTCGCCGGGAGCGACCAGCGCGAAGCCGTGGGTCGTCCGGGCCAGGCTCCCCAGCAGCCGGGTCCCGAGCGCATTGTGCTCGCTGAGCCACGCGCCGGACTGACGATCCCGGACCGCCACACAGATCTCGCCCCGCAGGTGGTACTCGGTGTTGCGCGTGACGAACCGTCGGTTCCGCCGGCGCTCGATTCGGACTGGCATCTCCTACCTCCATTCACCTACATCTACACACCATCTACCACCTCATGCACGGGCTGGCAAGATCTCGGTGCCGCGGCCACGTCCGCCCGCCGGCGAGGGCGCCAGTCCACGTTGACCAGCACGGCTGCAACCGCTATACAGGCACGAGGGCGGGCGCAGGAAGGAGGGCTCGATGCGACAGGCGGAGGTCTTCGAGAAGGTCCGGAGCTGCTTCGTGGACGCGCTGGGCGTCGAACCGGAGGAGGTGCACCTCAAGGCGAAGGTGATCGACGACCTCGGCGCCGAGTCCCTCGACCTGCTCGACATCGTCTACCGCCTGGAGCGCGCCTTCGACATCAAGATCCCGCGCGGCAACATCGAGAACCAGGCCCGGCAGGCCACCGAGGGCGAGTACGAGCAGGACGGCGTGCTCACCGAGCTGGCCCTCGCCAAGCTGCAGGCCGTGATGCCCGAGGTGGATCCGGCCTGCTTCCAGCCGGGGCTCACCGTCAAGGACATCCCCCGGCTATTCGTCGTGGAGAGCTTCCAGAACCTGGTGCTCCGCCTGCTCGCCGAGAAGGGGAACCTCGACTGACCCCGCCTTCCCCCGCGGTCCCGCACGCCCGCTACGGCTTCGTCGTTCATCCCCTGGACCGCCCGCAACAGGTGCTGCAACGTCTCTGGACCCTCGGCCGCTCGCCTGCGACCTTGCGCACCTATCCCGAGCTGCGGACCCTGACGGGCTGCCGCCTGCGCGGGCGGGTCGTGGGGATCGACGGGACGCCGGAGCAGCTCCTGCGTGACCAGGAGCGAACGGTGACGCAGCTCGTGCAGGCGGCCCAGGAGCTCGTGGCCTGGGGCGCATCCTGCGTCGGCCTCGGGGCAGTGGCAGCCGTCGTCGGCGGCCGGGGCCGGGCAGTGGCCGAGCGGCTCGCGGTCCCGGTGACGAGCGGCCACTCCCTGACGACCTGGGCCGCCCTGCAGACGGTGGCGCTCGCCCGCCGGCACGCCGGCTTACCCGAGGAGGAGCCGGTGGGGATCCTCGGCGCGCCCGGCCCCGTGGCCCTCGGCCTCGCGGCCTGCCTGGGCGAGCAGGGACGACCGGTGCACCTCGCCTTCGAGGCCGTCCCCCCCCCCGTGGCGCGCTACCTCGGACGCTGGCCGAGCATCCAGACCCGCCCGCGCACCGCGGTCCTGGCGCAGAGCCGGCTGCTCGCCGGTGCCTCCTCGACGGGGGACTCCCTGCGCGCAGCGGAGCTGGCCCCCGGCACGCTCCTCGTGGACGTCGCCCAGCCCCGGGACCTGGTTGCCCCACCCCGGCGGTCCGACGTCCAGGTGGTCGACGGGGAGCTGCTCACCCTCCCGCCGGGGACCTCCCTCGACCCCCTGACGCGGATCTACAACCACATCGTCGGCCAGGGCGGTCGCCACGTGCTGGCCTGCTTCGCCGAGCCCATGGTCCTCGCCGCGGCGGGCGAGTCGCGCGCCCGGGAGCTGTGCGTCCACCAGCGGCAGCCGGACCCCCGACGGATCCTGGAGCTCGGCGACCTCGCCGCGCAGCAGGGCTTCACGGTCGACCAGCTCTTCCACCGGGGTCGGCCGCTCACCCCCCGCCCCACGCCGGCCTGACCGGCCGATCTCCTTGATGGCCTGGAGGATCGAGCGAAGTCGTGGACTGGACCGTGCGGCTTCCCTATCATGAAACAGGGCGAGTCTGCGCCGAGCAGGGACCAGGGACGGACGTCGGGGCCCGTCGACGGCGGCCGGAGCGCCCTTGGAGGTGAAGGACATGCCGAAACGGCGACACGACCATCCGCTCGCGCTCGGGCTCGCCGGCCTGGTGCTGCTCCTCCCCGCGCTGGCCCTGGGCTTCGTGACCCCCTTCGGGCAGCGCGTCAACGAGGCCATCGACGACGGCCTGCAGTGGCTCCGGCAGCAGGAGAACAACGGCAGCATCGGTGCGGAGCCCACGGGGCTGGCGATGCTCTGCTTCCTCGAGCGCCGCGCGAGCGCCGACTGGAACGCGCCGACCGTCGGCTACCTCGGGATGGACGCCGCGGACCAGGAGCTCGTCCGCCGGTCCGCCCGCTATGTGATCAACGGCATGCCCGGCCTCGCGGCCCAGGGCACCCCCTACTCCTACACCTCCGGCGCCGCGTTGATGGCCCTGTCCCTCTACAAGGCGACGGGCGGGCCCGACGACGTCGGCGCCCGCGCCACCGTCTCCCAGGCCATCGCCAACGGGGTGGCCTCCTTCAAGGCCAACCAGCGCGGCGATGGCGGCGGCTGGTGCTACGACAGCCCGAGCTGCAACGACCTCTCCACCACCCAGTTCGCGATGGCCGGGCTCTCGGCCGCCAAGACGGTGGTCAACGGCGCGGACAACACCCTCAGCCGGACCAACGCGTTCCTCGACGCCAACAAGCACAACGACGGCGGCCACCACTACCGGGTCGGCGATGGCTACCCCTCCTCCCACGCGATGACCGCCTCGGGGATCTGGTGCTACCGCCTCGCCGGGCGGGAGGCCGGCCACGACAAGGTGCAGAGCGCGCTCACCTGGCTGAGGGGCAACTACCAGTACGATCGCCAGACGAACTGGTGGCAGAACAGCTTCTATTACTACCTCTGGGCCGCCGCCAAGGGGCTGGAGGTCTCGGCCCGGCCCGAGGGGGTCGCCGGCGGGGTCTACAGCGCGGACATCGGCGGGCGCCGGGTCCCGGCGGACGACGGCTACGTCGACGAGCCCCAGGGCTGGTACTACGACTTCGCCTACCACCTGCTCGACAAGCAGGCGGGCGACGGCCACTGGGATCCGAACCACGGCAACGGCTCCAACGGCAACAACGCGGTCGCGGACACCAGCTTCGCCATCCTCGTGCTGGAGCGCTCCCTGGGCGGGGTCTGCTTCGACGACGACGAGGACGAGCTGTGCGGCCCCGAGGACAACTGCCCCCACGAGCCCAACCCCGGCCAGGAGGACCGGGACGGCGATGGCCTCGGCGACGTCTGCGACAACTGCCCGGACGTGCCCAACCGGGATCAGTCCGACACCGATGGCGACGGCCTCGGCGACCAGTGCGACCCCTATAGCTGCACGCCCAACGGCGAGGAGACCTGCGACGGCGTCGACAACGACTGCGACGGCGACACCGACGAGGGGCTGAACCCCGACGAGCCCGGCGAGGCCCAGTTCTGCGGCACCGGCCTGCCCGGTGAGTGCGCGCTCGGCAACTACACCTGCGAGAATGGCGAATGGGGCTGCCGGCCGGTGACCGGCGGCAGCGTCGAGGTCTGCGACGGCCGGGACAACGACTGCGACGGGCAGGTCGACGAGGATCTGCGCAACGCGTGCGGCTTCTGCGGCGAGGTGCCTGCGGAGAGCTGCAACGGGCTCGACGATGACTGCGACGGGCTCGTCGACGACGGCGACCTCTGCCCGGCAGGCCAGGACTGCCGCAACGGCGAGTGCGTCGGCCCCTGTCAGGCCCAGGAGTGCCCGACCGGACAGCAATGCCGGGACGGATACTGCGTCACGGGCTGTTCGGGCGTGATCTGCCCGGCCGGGCTGGTGTGCAACCCCGACACGGGCGACTGCTACGACCCCTGCGCCGGCAAGGCCTGCGGCGAGGGCGAGGTCTGCGTCGGCGGCCAGTGCGGCACCTGCGCGGCGGTGGGCTGCCCCGCCGGGCAAGCCTGCAGCGCGACCGGGTGCGTCGACTCGCCCTGCTCCCGGCAGGAGTGCGCGGCCGGCGAGGCCTGCTTCGTCCAGGACGGGGTGGCGGTCTGCGTGACCTCCTGCGCGACGATCTCCTGCCCCTACGGCCAGTCCTGCGTCGATGGGCGGTGCGTCGACGACTCCTGCGGCGGGATCGTCTGTCCCGATCGCCGGCAGACCTGCATCGACGGCCGCTGCGTCGACGACCCCTGCGACGTCGTCGACTGCCCGGCGGGCGAGGTCTGCGTCGACGGCGAGTGCCATCCCGACCTCTGCACCCTGGCCGAGTGCCCGCCCTACGAGCGCTGCGAGGTGATCTGCCTCGACGGGGTCTGTCACGGGGTCTGCCGCCCGGACTGGGTCGAGGACAGTGGCGAGGGCGAGGGCGAGGGCGAGGGTGAGGGTGCGGGCAGCGAGGGCGAGGGCGAAGGGAGCGGGGGCGAGGGTGAGGGCGAGGGGAGTGGCGGTGAGGGCGAAGCCGAGGAGAACGTCATGCCGCCCGACTCCTGCGGTGTCTGCTCGGTCCAACAAGGCCGGGCGACGCTGGGCAACGCCGCCCTGTGGGCCCTGGGGTTGCTCGGACTGCTGCTGCTGCGACGACGCTGAGGCCACCGCTCCGGCGCCGTCGAGGACGGCGGGCGGTGGGCTCGCCACGACCCGCCCCACCCCTCGCCTGCCGGCCTGCTCCGGCCACCTGGCCTTCCTGCTTGCTGCTACCCGGCCTGGTTGCTAGACTCCTCCCCAGGATCCGCAGATCGGCACGAGAGAGTCCTGACCTCGGAGGGAAGTGATTTCGCTCACCCGTGCCGCCGCCTCGCGGAGGAGGCCCCGTCCAGACGGGAAGGAATGGGTCATGACCCGTGATCTTTCACAGAAGCTGGCGATCTTGTTCGGGATCGGCGTCCTGCTGCTCGCCGGCGAGGCCCACGCGTTCGTGACGCCCTTCAACGAGGACGTCGACGCCACCATCGAGAGGGTGCTCGGCTACTTCCGGGTGCAGCAGAGCCAAGATGGCAGCATCGGCGGGCAGGCCACCGGCCTGGCCGTGCTCTGCTTCCTCGAGAAGCGGGTCAGCCCCGACTGGCACAGCCCGAACCGCGGCTACATGGGCATGGACGACGCCGATCAGGCCCGGATGGACCGAGCGGCCAAGTACCTGATCAACCAGGACCCGGGCATGGCCCGCAACGGCATCCCCTACTCCTACAGCACCGGCAGCGCCTTGCAGGCCCTGTCCTTGTTCAAGGCCACCGGCGGCCCCGACGACGTCGGCGCCCGCTTCACGGTCACCGACGCGATCGCCAACGCCATCTCCAACTTCAAGAACCAGCAGGTCCCCCTCGATGGCGGCTGGTGCTACGACACCTGGCAGGGCTGCAGCAGCGGCTCCGACCTCTCCACGACCCAGTTCGCGGTCGCCGGTCTGTCGGCCGCGATCTCGGTGCAGGAGGACGCGGACGACACCCTCGCCCGGGTGCTCGTCTTCCTCGACCTCAACCAGCACAACGACGGCGGCCACGAGTACCGCACCAACATCGGCTACGCGTCCTCCCACGCGATGACGGCCTCGGGCCTGTGGTGTGCCCGCCTGGCCGGGCGGCCGCCCTCCCACGACAACGTCCAGGGTTCCATCCGCTGGTTGAAGGACAACTACCACCACGACTGCCAGTACAACTGGTGGCAGAACAGCTTCTACTACTACCTCTGGGCCGCCTCCAAGGCCTTCGAGGTCACCGTCGACGACGGCGTGCTCCCCTTCGGCGCGGGCATCTACGGCGACGACGTGGGCGGGGTGCTGGTCCCGGGCGAGGTCGACCCGCGCTGGGCCGACGAGCCCCAGAGCTGGTACTTCGATTTCGCCTCCCTGCTGATCAAGGAGCAGAGCGCGGCCGGCTCCTGGCCGACCAACCGGAACAAGACCTGTCCCGGCGAGAACCAGGCCAGCAACGGCGACAACCTCTACGCCGACGCCGGCTTCGCCTGCCTCGTGCTGGAGCGCTCCCTGGGCGGCGTCTGCCTCGACCACGACGAGGACGGCCTGTGCGAGTCAGAGGACAACTGCCCCAAGGACTTCAACCCGGAGCAGTCGGACCAGGACGCCGATGGCATCGGCGACGCCTGCGACAACTGCATCAGCGATCCGAACTCCGGGCAGGAGGACCGCGATCAGGACGGCATCGGTGATGCCTGCGACAAACAGCAGTGCTCACCCACGGGGGCCGAGATCTGCGACGGGGTCGACAACGACTGCGACGGCGCGACCGACAACGTCGAGGGGATGGGCGAGATCTGCTCGACCCTGCTCCCGGGGGTCTGCGCGCTCGGCCGCTTGATCTGCCTCGGCGGGGAGCCGACCTGCGTGGCCGTCAACCAGGACGAGCGCATCGAACGCTGCGACGGACTGGACAACGACTGCGACGGCTCCGTCGACGAGGGCCGCCGGAACGCCTGCGGCCTCTGCGGCCCCTTGCCCCGGGAGACCTGCAACGGGATCGACGACGACTGCGACGGGAAGACCGACGTGGGCGTGCACTGCAGCGGCACCGCGTCGTGCGTCAACGGCGCCTGCGTCCTCCCCTGCGCGCCCGGGTGCTCCGGGGGGCTGACCTGCCGGGACGGCTTCTGCCAGAAGCGCTGCGCCGGTGTCTCCTGCTCGCCGGACGAGCGCTGCGAGGAGGCCACCGGCGAGTGCGTCGACCCCTGCGCCACCGTGAGCTGCGGCGAGGGTGAGGTCTGCCACCTCGGGCAGTGCGGGAGCTGCGCCACGGTGGGCTGCCCGACGGGGCAGGCCTGCATCCAGGGGAGCTGCATCGGCAACCCCTGCGCCAGCAAGGACTGTGAGCGCGATCAGCTCTGCCGGGACGGCGAGTGCCACCCCTCCTGCGCCCGCTTCTCCTGCCCGCTCGGCAAGTCCTGCGTGGACGGTGCGTGCGTCGACGACCCGTGCGGGGGGCTCGAGTGTCCCGCGGGGCAAGCCTGCCTCGACGGCGAGTGTGCGGACGACCCGTGCCGGGACACGTCGTGCCCGGCCGGCCAGATCTGCCTCGCGGGCGAGTGCAAGGGCGACATCTGCGCGGTCACCGTGTGCCCGGCGCACGAGCGGTGCGAGGTGTTCTGCATCGCTCAGCGCTGCAGCTCTCGCTGTTTGCCCGACTGGATGGGCGAGGGGCCCGTGATCAGCGAGGGCGAGGGCGAGGGCGGCGAGGGTGAGGGCGAGGGCGAGGGCGAGGGCGAAGGCGAAGGCGCCGAGGGCGAGGGCGAGGGCGAAGGCGCCGAGGGCGAGGGCGAGGGCGAGGAGGGGCGCAAGGGGAGTGACGAGGGTTGCTCCTGCGCGGTCGAGCGGAGCGCCCCGAGCAGCCCCGCCGTCGCCTGGCTGCTCGTGGGCTTGCTCTGGCTCCGGCGCCGGCGGTAGCCTCCCCGCCGGATCGGCTCACCGCCGCCGCGTCCAGGGCGGCTGCAAGAAGATCTCCATCAGGCGGCGCTCTTCGGCCACCATCCGCCCCTCCTCCTCCGGGGTGGCGTGATCGTGGCCGAGCAAGTGCAAGATCCCGTGGATGATCAAGAAGCTGGCCTCCTCGAGGGGGCCCCACTGCCCCGCTCGGACGTGCACACCGAGGCGGGCCAGCCGCTGGGGGACCTCCTCGAGGGCCTGGCGAGCGACCGCGTCGAGGTTGATGACGACGTCGCCCAGGGGGCGAGGGGCACCCGGCGGCAAGAACAGCTCCTCCCCCGCGGCCGGGAAGCTGAGCACGTCCGTCGGCCGGTCCTCCTGCCGCCAGCGCTGGTTGAGCTCCTGCATCGGCCCGTCGGTGGTCACCAGCAAGGAGAGCTCGACGTCAGCTCTCCCCGCGGCGATCAGGGTCGCCCGCGCCCGGCGGCACAAGGTCGCCAGGGACAGGCGCGGCAGGCGCACGCTCGCCCCCCGCTCCCGCCGGGAGCGCGCCTCGACCAGCGGCCCGGTCACCAGCGACCTCTCCGGCTGCTTCGCTCGGTTGCTCATCTGCACTCCTCTTCGCTCCCCGCCGCGGCGAACTGGGGTCGGGCCGCGGGGGATGGTCGTCTCCGCCCGGGAACTGGAGCTGGCTGAGCTGGCGCGCCAGCATGGCCGGCAGCTCGGTGATCGAGCCGGGCACCTCGGTGGGTGCCGCGGCGAGGGCCGCCCGGTCGAAGGGGAGCGGGGTCCGCTCCTGCCGTGCGGCCTTGCTCGCGGGCAAGCTCTCGGCGCTGCTCCGCTCCCGCTTGCCCGGCACGGGCGTCTGGGTGGTGCGGCGGGGCGGGGCCGTCGGCTTTTTGCCCCGCGACGCTCCCGGATACTCGGGTCGCGAGTGGTAGATGCCCATCAGCCCACGGGTGAAGGCCTGGGCGATCTGGTTCAGGTCTCCGAGGCTGAGGTTGCACTCGCCGAGCTGCCCGTCGATGAAGCGAGCGGAGATCAGGCTGTTCACCATCCCCTGCAGCCGGGCCGGGGTCGGATCGGCCATGGACTTGGCCGCGGCCTCCACCGAGTCGCCGAGGAAGACGAGCGCGGCCTCGCGGGTCTGGGGCCGCGGGCCGGGGTACCGGTAGTCCGACTCGAGGGGCTCGGGCTCGCCCCGCTCCGCCGCCTGGGACCGGGCCTTGTGGTAGAAGAAGGAGATCAGCGTCGTCCCCGTGTGCTGCTCGCAGATGTCCGCGAGGATCTTGGGATAGCCCAGGGAGCGCAGCAGGCGCGCGCCGTCGCGCACGTGCTCCTTGAGGATCAGCGCCGACATGGAGGGAGCGAGCTTGTCGTGGGGGTTCTTCCCCTGCTTCTGGTTCTCCGCGAAGTAGTTCGCGCTGCGCAGCTTGCCGACGTCGTGGTAGTAGGCGCCGACCCGCGCCAGCAGGGGGTTGGCGTGGATCGACTCCGCAGCGATCTCGACGAGGTTGCCGACGAGGATCGAGTGGTGGAAGGTCCCCGGCGCGCGGATCGCCAGGTCCTTGAGCAGCGGGCTGTTCAGGTTGGCCAGCTCGAGCAGCTTGATGTTGGTGGTGTAGCCGAACAGGGCCTCCACCGCCGGGAGCATCGCGGTCACGACCAGCCCGGAGACCACGCCGCCGAGAAAGGCGAGGAGGATGCTCCACCACCCCTCTGCAGTGACCAAAGTACCAGAGGCCGCGGCGAGCCCGAGGACGAAGATCGCCCCCACGCCACCGGTCTTCAGCGCCGCGACGAGCATGTCCGTGCGCTGCTTGGCCCGCCCCACCCCGCCGGCCGCCATCAGCCCGGTGACGATGGCGAAGAGCAGGTAGGGCACCTCCCAGCCCACCATCATCGCCACGAGCGCCGCCTCGATCACCGTCACGACGACCGCGGTCTCCGAGTTGAGCACCATGCGCACGAGCATCGGCACCGCGGCCAGCGGAACGAGGTAGATGTAGGCCTCCGGGGGGATGAGGATCCAGCTCTCGGCGAAGGTCTCCAGGACCTCGAGCAGGACCCGGAAGGAGAGGACCATGAGCACGATCCACAACCCCATGAAGAGGAGGTCCTTTCGTCCGACCGCGAACTTACGCACGAACCGACTGAAGAAGGACACGAGGACCCACACCAGTCCGAGGATCGTCAGGCCGTTGCCCAAGGCCGCGAGGTAGATGTCGGCGTCTGGAGACTCCTGCAGTGAGGCCTGGTAGATCGCCACGTGCTGCGGGGTGATCGGGTGGCCCCGGTCGACGATGATCTGGCCCTGGCGAAAGGTCCGGGTCACCGAGAGGCTCTCCACCCCGAGCTTCGCCTGCTCCCGGCGCAGATCGGTCTCCCGCTTGTTGAACTGGCAGTTGGGCACCAGCAGCCGCCCCGCGACGTCCACCAGCCGATCGCGCAAGGAAGGGTCGAGGCTCTTCAAGCCCTTGCGAGCCATGAGCACGAGGCGCTCCACCGCGTCGTGGATCGAGACGAACTCGGTGAAGTCGTCCCGCACGTCGATCTCGTCCACCGCGGTCGCGCCCCGGGTGATGCGCAGGCGCACCCCGGCCTCCGGCTGCCGGACGCTCTGCCGGAGGGTCGTGGGCAGCACCTTGTACTGCAGGATGCCCGAGATCAGGTAGACGAGGTGGTCCTCGATCTCGCGCGAGAACTCCTGGCTGGCGAGGGCGGCGTACTCCTCGGCCGCGAGGGTCTGGTGCAGCCGGCGGAAGAACTCCTCGCGGCGCTCCTCGACCTGGCTCGCCAGCCAGGCGTCGAGCTCACGCTTCTTGGCCTGCGCCTCGGGCGAGAGGGTCCGGGCATCGCCGCCGCCGCGCTCCTCCTCGCCCTTCCCGGGGCGGCGCGCCGCCATCGTCTGGAGGAGCTGCGCGTGGTACTCCGCGTACAGCTCCTGCATGAAGCGGAACGCATCCCGGGTCTGCTCGACGACGCGATCCCGCTCCTCGAGATCGAAGTCGAGCACGGGGAGGACGGCCAGGGCAGCCTGCTCCCGCTTCTTCTCCGTCGCGTCGAGATCGACCTCCGAGTAGGTGAAGTCGAGGGCCGCCTTGTAGTCGAAGGCCGCCGGGGTGCCGACGTCGGCGAGGGTCAGCGGCGGCGTGCCGGAGAAGATGCCCCGGGTGACGATGGCCACGCTGGCGGCCAGCAGCACCAACAGCGCCCCGTAAAAGAGCAAGGGGTTGCGCAGGCCGAAGCTGAGCAACGCCGACCGCTCCTTCGGCGCCTTCTTGAGGGCGGGCAGCGTCATCGCTCCTCCTCGGCCTCGGGCCGCCCCGGATGCGGGGGCGAGGCTCGCCCCGCCTGCTCGGCGCGCTCGTAGGCCCGGACGATGGCCTGGACCAACGGGTGGCGGACGACGTCCTCCTCGCCGAAGCGGACGAAGGAGATCCCCTCGACGCCGTCCAGGGTCCGCTGCGCATCGACCAGCCCGGAGACCGCGCCCGCCGGGAGGTCGACCTGGGTGATGTCCCCCGTGACCACGGCCCGGCTGTCGTTGCCCAGCCGGGTCAAGAACATCTTCATCTGCTCCCGGGTCGTGTTCTGCGCCTCGTCCAGCACGACGAAGGCGCTGTTGAGCGTACGGCCCCGCATGAAGGCGAGGGGGGCCACCTCGATCTGGCCGTGGGCGACCAGGCGGCGGGCCTTCTCGATGTCCACCATGTCGTGCAGCGCATCGTACAGCGGGCGGAGGTAGGGGTTGACCTTCTCCTCGAGGTCGCCGGGCAGGAAACCGAGCTTCTCGCCGGCCTCGACCGCCGGACGGGCGAGGATGATCCGCTGCACCTCCCGCCGCATGAACGCGGCCACGGCCATCGCCATCGCCAGGTAGGTCTTGCCGGTGCCCGCCGGCCCGATCGCGAAGACGATGTCGTGGTTGCGGATGGCCTCGACGTAGTGCTTCTGGTTCGGCGTCTTGGGCCGGATGGGCTTCCCCCGGTCCGAGGTGAAGACCGTGTCGAGCAGGATGGCCTCGAGAGAGACCGTCGGATCGCGGTCGAGCGCGCCGACCGCCCGCTGCAGGTCCGCGGTGGAGACCGGCAGGCCGCGCCGAGCGAGCAGGATGAGCTGCCGCAGGACGCGCTCGGCGAGCAGGACGCTCTCTTGCGGCCCCCGCAACTGCACGGTCGCACCGCGCACCAGCAGGTCGGTGCCGGTGAGGCGCCCGAGGAGCCGGAGCAGCTCGTCACCCTGGCCGAGCACCATGGGCGCCAGGTCGCCATCGGGGAGCGGCAGCTCTCGCTGGGTCTCGCGTATCGTCATCCGTCACCCGTCCCTGCTCTTCCGGCGGCCCGCGCTCAGCGGGGCACGGGGAGGAGCAGGAAGCTCGTATCCGTAGTCCTTTCGTATTGAAAGTCTGGCCGCTCCTCCTCCCCGGGCAGCAGCCCGGGAGGGAGGCAGGAGCCGGCCTCCAGCTCTCTCAGCTCCTGCGGCAGACGCCCATCGACCAGCCGGCACACCTCGAGCGCGATCCGCACCCGGTCCGCGTCCTGGGTCGCGACCTGCTGCCGCCAGGCCGCCTGCTCCAGCCGCCACGGCACCTGCGTGGGCGGGTCGGGCAGCCAGCGGACCAGCCCCACCACCACCAGCACGAATGCGACGGCCGCCAGCAAGCCGGTCGTCGACTGGTGGCCGCGCGCGAGGCGTCGGTCGGCGGCCTCCTGCGCCCGCCGGTCCCGCTCCGCCACCTCGGCCGGGTCCCCCTCGAGCTGGATCCACCGGCCTTCGAGCAGCAAGAAGAGCTGCCGCAAGGTGGCGAAGACGCCGCCCGCGCTCTCCGCGAGCAGGGTCCCCACGGTCGGGCGGCCGTGCTGGCGGATGCGCGCCAGCAACTCCTGCTGCCGGGGAGTCAGAGACTCCGGCGACGGCTCCGGCGCGCGGAGCAGGACCCGGCAGTCCTGCGCCGGAAAGCGCTGGAGCAGCACCGGCCACTCGCTCACCCGGCGCCGGAGGTCCGCGAGCAGCTCGCGCAGGGGGATCGGCTGCAGACCGGGCTGCGGCTGCGGGACGGCCGCATCGTCGAGGGTCCAGCTCGTGACCGGCTCGAGGGCCAGCGGCCCGAGGAGCTCCTCGACCTGCAGCGCCCGCAGGTCCGCCAGTCCCCCCGCCTCGACCAGCCCGGCCTCCTGCAAGATCCGGCCGGTCTCGCTGCGCAGATCGTCCTCGAGCAAGGTCGTCAGCCGCACCGCGCTGACGAGCCCCCGGCGGATGGCGAGCTGGGCGAGGAGCGTCCCGGCCTGGCGCTCGCCCTCCTCGACGCGGACGATCTGGCCCTCTTGGAGGTGCAGGACCACGCGGCGGCCCGTCAGGGCGAGGCCGGCGATCCCCGAGGCCGACCGCGCGGCGAGGCCCTCGAGCCACCGGAGCAGCGCGTCGAAGCCGGGAGGCGGGATCACGGCTGCTCCTCCTCGGGGACCCGCGCCCCCCGGATCCCCAGCCCGAACACCAGCAGGGCCGCGCCGCAGAGCAGTCCGCCGCTCAGCCAGCGCGGCGCGGCGCCCCAGTGGACCCGATCCGCGAACAACGTCGCACCGGGCAGCAGAAACGCGGCCAGGGAGAACCAGCCGAGCAGCAGCGTTGCGCCCGCCAGGGTCCGTCCCCGCAGCGCCTGGCCAGCCCCCGGAGCGAGCAGCGTGACGAGCAGGGCGAGGCGCTGGGTGCGGAGACGTGCGGTCCGGCGCACACGCTCCAGGACGGTGGAGGGGACGAGGCTGTCCCCCTCCCGCAGCCGGAGGCCCGGCGTGCAGGCCTCGCAGTGGTGGGTGCCGCCGACCAGGGGGTGGCAGCGGGTGCACAGGGCGCGGCCGCAAGAGCGACACGGGTGGGCCCAGAAAGAGCGGCTCGCCAGCAGCCAGACGAGCAGCACCAGGAGCATCGCCGCCAGGGAGACCCGCTGGCCCTGCGCGGCGGGCAGCCGGCCCCAGAGCCAGGGGCCGGCCAGCGCGAGGAAGAGCGGCCTCGGCGGAAGGTCGAGGTGGGTCGCGGCCAGGAGGGCGGCAGGAGGGGTGACCTCGTCCATCAGGAAGCGGTTCGACCCCGGGTTGGCATCGTCCAGGAACCGATCCACCGCCGCATCGTCGAGGCGCCGGGCAGCGGCCAGGGTTTCTGGTGCTTTGGAATCATTGGTCGGCAAGACCTGGGCAATTCGATACAGATTGAAGTGTGCGGCCAGGCTATCGGGCCAGCGCTGGGCGATGGCCTGCAGTTGCGCGCGCCCCTCGCCGACCCGCCGCAGGGCGAGGTCGAGGGAGGCGGCCAGGAGCTGCGCCTGGCGATGGTCCGGGTCCTGGCGGAGCACGGCCGCGACGTGGTCCGCGGCGCGGTAGGTGTCGCCGGTGCGCTTGGCGTGGAGCGCCTGGGTGAAGCGCAGCAGCGGATCGTCGGGCCGCTGCTGCGCCGCCCGCGCCAGCCGCTCCAGGTCCCCCGGCTCGAGGATCCCCTGCTGGATCCGGTAGAGGGTCGCCCGCAGCCCCCCCGGCAGGGCCCACGCCGCGTCCAGCCGGGGAGCCAGGGTCGGATAGGCGGCGAGCAGACCGAGCGCGACCAGCACGAGGGCCCGCTCCCGGAGCCGGAGATAGGGAGCGAAGAGCACGGACCAGCCGACCAGCAGCCCGAGCACCCCGCCGGGGAGGAGCAGCACCCCGACACCGAGGAGGAGCGCGCACCCACCGCGCTGGGCCGGCGAGGCTCCGGCCGGAAGCACATGACCGAGGTCGTGCGCCAAAAGATCACGGCTCCGCAACCCGGCCACGACCAGGAGCACGAGGAGGGTGAGCAGCAGGGCAGGGCCGAGGTGCAAGAAGAGCCTGGCGAGCACCCGCTGCCGCTGCAGCGGCTCCGTCCCGAGCAGCCGGAGCCAGCCGCCGAACGAGGCCGCGGCCTCGCCCAGCGCCAGGGCCCGGAGCTGGATCACCGCAGCGCCCCAGCGCGGCCCCGGCTCGTGCGGGGAGAGCCGCACGGCCCAGTCGGCCAAGAAGGCGGCCCGCGCCCGGCGCCCGACCCCGAGAGAGCGCTCGGCCTCGACGAGCAAGGCCGCCGAGAGCACGGGGAGGCCCCGCCAGCCGAGGTCCCGCCCCAGCTCCGCGAGGGCCCGGAGCTTCTCCGGCTCGGTGGCCCCCTCGCCCTTCTGGAGCAGGGACCGGCGGAAGGACCAGATCACCTCCGCGTTCTCCACCGGCGCCGGGAGGAGCAGCCCCTCGAAACGTGGGCCCACGCGCACCACCGGGTCCTGCCGGCCGAGGCTCGGGACGGCCACGTCCTGGAACCCGGCCGGCGCCTGCGCCCGAGCCGGCCGAGGTGCGACCCCGGCGAGCAGGACGAGCAGCAGCGAGCACACGGCTCCCGCCCCCCACCCCCGGCAGGGTGACCCGCCCCGGCCCTGGCTGTCCGCGGCCTGTCGCACCCTCGTCCTCTGCCCGCCCTCCGAGGCGGCGAGACCTTGCCGGGAGCCATCCCCGGCATCTCCTCACCTACCCGATCCGCGGGCAGAAGTCACCCGCTCGCTCCGGCGCGGGGCATCCCGGAACCTCGCGAACCGAGGGACGAGCACGAGCACGAGCACGAGCACGAGCACGATCCCCGCTCGCCGGTTGCATCGGCGGGCCAACCCAGGTAGCGTGCGCGCGACCCGTCGCGGGACGGGCGCAGGAGGATGCGATGTCAGACCCTTCTCTCCAGATCACCGATCCCGAGGTGCACTCCCTGGTCGAAGCCGAGATCCGGCGCCAGGCCGACAGCATTCGCCTCATCCCCAGCGAGAACTACGTCTCCCGGGCGGTCCTCGAGGCCAGCGGCTCGGTCTTCACCAACAAGTACTCCGAGGGCTACGCGGGCAAGCGCTACTACGAGGGGCAGGTCCACGTGGACGCGCTCGAGCGGCTGGCCATCGCCCGGGCCAAGAGCCTGTTCGGCGCCGACGAGGCCAACGTCCAGCCCTACTCCGGCTCACCGGCCAACCTGGCGGCCTACACGGCCCTGTTGCAGCCGGGGGAGACCTTCCTCGGCCTGGCCCTGCCCCACGGCGGGCACCTGACCCATGGCTGGAACGTCTCGGCCACCGGCCGGTTCTGGCGCAGCGTCCAGTACCGGCTCGATCCGACGACCGGCCTGCTCGACATGGATCGGGTGCGGGACCTCGCCCGCCAGGAGCGACCGAAGCTCATCGTCGCCGGGGCCACCGCCTACCCGCGCCGCATCGACTTCGCCGCGTTCGCCGCCATCGCGCAGGAGGTGGAGGCCAAGCTGATGGTGGACATGGCCCACATCGCCGGGCTGGTGGCAGGCGGCGCACACCCCTCGCCCGTGCCCCACGCCGACGTGGTGACGACGACGACCCACAAGACCTTGCGCGGCCCCCGGGGCGGGATGATCCTCTGCCGCAAGGAGGTCGCCAAGGAGATCAACAAGGCGGTCTTCCCCGGCCTGCAAGGCGGACCGCACAACCACACCACGGCCGGCATCGCCGTCGCCTTGCAGGAGGCCGCGACCCCCCAGTTCGCACGCTACGCGCACCAGATCGTCAGCAACGCCAAGGCCCTGGCCGAAGGGCTGCTGGAGCGGGGCTTCACCCTGGTGACTGGTGGCACGGACAACCACCTGATCCTCGTCGACCTCACCAGCAAGGGCGTGCCCGGCAAGCCGGTCGCCCAGGCCCTCGACCGGGCGGGGATCGAGAGCAACTACAACACCATCCCCGACGACCCCCGCAAGCCCTTCGACCCGAGCGGGCTGCGCCTGGGCACTCCGGCGGTCACCAGCCGGGGGATGCGGGAGCCCGAGATGAAGCAGATCGCCTCGTGGATCGACGAGGTGGTCGGCCACCTCGACGACCTCCCGCGGCAAGAACGCATCCGGCAAGAGGTCGCCGCCCTCTGCGCCTCCTTCCCGGCGCCGGGACTCTGAGCTCCCCGACACGCCAGGATGGGCACGCGCTTTTGCTCCCGGCGGCCTGCTGCTATCCTCGGACGATGATGATCGGCGGCTGCCGTGCCATCGCCATCCTGCTCTTCCTCGGCTCCTGGCCGGCCGCCGCGGACGTGGCGGAGCTCGGCGAGGGGGCCTGGCGCCAGGTGCTCCAGCGCCAGAGCTACCGCTTCGCCCCCACCTGGAGCGCCGAGCTCTGCCCGCCCCGCCCGCCCGACAAGGGATCGACCGCGGCACGCCCGGTGCAGCTCACCGGCTCGACCGAGCGCTACCTCTTCCGCAGTGGTCGGGACACCTTCGGCTCGCACGACTGCCTCTCCAGCAACCCGGCCCTCGAGTTCCGGGGCTACGATCCGGCCTCGGGGACCACTCGCTGCCAGACGCCGGACAGCTCGGCGACGCGCGAGGAGGAGGAGCACCGGCTGATCCGTCGCGGAGAGCACGCCCTGGAGATCACGGCTCGATTTCACTACCACTGGATCCTGAAAGGCGCGGTCTGCGAGGCCTGGATGGACGAGGTGCGCCGCTTCGAGCGGACACCCCCCGCGCCGCCCCCCGCCCCCGAGCCGCCACCACCTCCACCGGAGGTCGCCGCGCCGACGCCGCCACCCGCGCTCACGCCGCCCGCCGCGCCCACCACCCCGGCGGCGCCGCCGTCCGCTCCGCCGGCCACGCGGCCCCGGGAGAGCAGCCCCTCCCAGCTCACCGTGGTGCTCCCCGAGCAGCGGGGGGGGCCGCGCGAGATCAAGGGGGGGGCGGCCGTCTCCCACCGGCGGACCGGCAGCCTCGAGGCCCACGGGGTCACCGCCTCCCGCACCCTGGTCCTCGTCGGCGCGCTCGTCGGCCTCTTGCTGCTCGGGCTGCTGGCCTCCCTCTGGCTCGCACGCCGCGCCCGCCAGCGGGCCGGGCTCGACACGCTGCTACCCCTCGAGGCCGAGCACGAGCCCGCCGAGCTGATCATGGTGGAGCTCCCGGCCCAGGCCGACGAGGATCCTCCCCCACCGTCCCCGGCGGCCCCCGCGGCAACCAGCCCGCCCCCCGGCTCGCCGGCGCCCGTGACGGTCCCGGCAGACGAGGGCCCCGCCTGCCCCCGCTGCGGGCGGCGACTCCCCGCCGGCGCCCGCTTCTGCCCCTTCGACGGCGCCTCCGTGCCGACACCGGCCACGGACCCGCCGAGCCGGCCCGCCCTCCCGACCTTCGTCCGTATCTGCCCGGAGTGTCAGGCCGAATACCCCCCGGAGCAGGAGAGCTGCCCCCGGGACGGCGCCCTCCTGCTGACCGTCTTCCCGCTGCGCGAGCCCTCGGCGCCTTCGGCCCTGCCCGCCGTGTGCAAGGTCTGTCCCACCTGTGACCGCCGGTACCCGGCCGACATCAGCTTCTGCGGTGCGGACGGCACTCCCCTGGTGATGCGCCGGTGAGCCACCCGGCGCGGCCCCACGCGCGGCGGCCAGCGCGGCGCTGCTCCCCGCGCTCACGACCCTCGGGCTCGAGCGCGTCGCGACCCTCTCGGGAGCCCCACCGGGAGTCAGCGGCAGCGGGGGTCGTGGCGCAGCTCGGCGTCGTGGCAGCGTAGGCAGCCACGGGGGTTGGCAGCGAGGAGCTGCTGGCAGCGCTCGCCGACCACGGTCCCGTGGATCGCCACTCCGAACCCACCACGCTCCCGGCTCCGGTGGCAGCGGAGGCAGGTCTGCTCCTGGTGGCACCCGACGCAGGTCGCCAGGCTGCGGCGAGCCTCCGCACCGTGGTGGGAGGCTCCCGGGGCCACCAGGGCGGCCCAGCCGGCCGGATGGAAGCGCACGGCCGCCGCCAGGGGGTGGGAGGAGGGCTCCCCGCCGGCCACGACCCCGGTGCGCCGATGGCAGCCGACGCAGAAGGTCGCGAGGCGATGGCACGACTGGCAGCGGACCTCCCCGACCCGCGCCGCCCGGGCGTGCTCCGCGTCCCAGCCGGCCGGGTGCTCGGTGAGGGGCAGCAGCCGCCCCTGGTGGCAATCCCGGCAGCTCTCCCGGAGGTGGCAGCTCTCGCAACGCGCCGCGCCGGTTGCGGCCACGGCTCCGTGCCGCTGGCGCCAGCCGCCATCGTGCTGCAGACCGGGCAGGGCGTCGTCGGGCCGCAGGACGTCCTCCGGCGGGCCCGGAAGGACCTGGAGCCCGAGGGGCGGACGGGGCAGGGGGCCGAACTCGAGCCCGCGGCCGAAGAAGCGGGTGCGCAGGAGGCCGGCGGCCGCGGTCAGGTGACAGTCCGGACAGCTCACCGGCCGACCGGCGGCCTCGTGGCAGACGAGGCAGGTCGCCATCGCCGGCAGCAAGCTGCCGGACCCGGTCGCCGGCGGGTGGCAGGCCGGGCACGCGAGGCCCGCGGCCGCATGCCGGCGGTGCGAGAAGTGCACCCGCGCCGGAGCGGCGAGCAGGGGGACGGCCTCGTCCACGAGCTGGGACCACGCCGGGTGGCAGCCCGGACAGCTCCCGGGCGTGGGCAAGAGCAGGTCCGCGGCCGCCTCGCTCGTGGCGGCCCCGGGATGGCAAGCGAGGCAGCCCGCGGCGGGCTCCTGCTGGTGGGCCAGGTGCGAGAAGGGCAAGGGGTAGCGGGGGCACGAATACAACAACTCACCCAAACCCCCGCCCTAGCCCGTGGCCCGACCACCCGGCACCAGGAGGAGCAGCAGCAACAACACGAAGCCGGCCACGCGGCGCGCC
>JAVEVO010000041.1:0-45851 GCA_034005005.1 Myxococcota bacterium | reverse complement strand
GATACCGTTTGCGGGACGGGGGCTTGCGCCGCGACGGGCCGGACGTCGTGCGCGGGTGGCCAGCTCGCCGACTCCTGCACGCCCGGCAGCCCGCTCGCTGCGGTCGACACAACCTGCGACGGGGTCGACGACGACTGTGACGGCCAGGTCGACGAGGACTTCGTTTCGGCCGATACCGTTTGCGGGACGGGGGCTTGCGCCGCGATGGGCCGGTCGTCGTGCGCCGGCGGTCAGCTCGCCGACTCCTGTACGCCCGGCAGCCCGCTCGCTGCGGTCGACACCACCTGCGACGGGGTCGATGACGACTGCTCGGGTGCGGCCGACGAGGACTACGTCCCGCAGGCTTGCGGGGTGGGCGTCTGCGCGGCCGTCTCCTTCTGCGCGGAGGGAAAGGAGACCGCGTGCACCCCGGGCAGCCCCCTCGCCGCGGTGGACACCACCTGCGACGGGGTCGACGACGACTGCTCGGGTGCGGCCGACGAGGATTTCGCCCCCGTGGACACCACCTGCGGCCACGGGCCCTGCGCGTCCACGGGCCGCACCGCCTGCGTCGAGGGCCAGGTCACGGATTCCTGCTCTCCGGCCGTGGCGCTCTTCGACGAGGACCTCACCTGCGACGGCGTCGACGACGACTGCGACGGCGACGTCGACGACGACTACCAGCCCCAGGCCGTGGCCTGCGGCGTGGGCGCCTGCGCCGCCGTGGGCAGTACCTCCTGCTGGGATGGCGAGGTCGACGAGGTCTGCACACCCGGCAGCCCCCTCGCCGCGGTGGACACCACCTGCGACGGGGTCGACGATGACTGCTCGGGTGCGGCCGACGAGGACTACGCCCCGCAGGGCTGCGGGGTGGGCGTCTGCGCGGCCGTCTCCGCCTGCGCGGCGGGGAAGGAGACTGCCTGCACCCCGGGCAGCCCGCTCGCTGCGACCGACACCACCTGCGACGGGGTCGATGACGACTGCTCGGGTGCGGCCGACGAGGACTACGCCCCGCAGAGCTGCGGGGTGGGCGTCTGCGCGGCCGTCTCCACCTGCGCGGCGGGGAAGGAGACCGCGTGCACCCCGGGCAGCCCCCTCGCCGCGGTCGACACCACCTGCGACGGGGTCGACGACGATTGCTCGGGTGCGGCCGACGAGGATTTCGCCCCCGTGGACACCACCTGCGGCCACGGGCCCTGCGCGTCCACGGGCCGCACCGCCTGCGTCGAGGGCCAGGTCACGGATTCCTGCTCTCCGGCCGTGGCGCTCTTCGACGAGGACCTCACCTGCGACGGCGTCGACGACGACTGCGACGGCGACGTCGACGACGACTACCAGCCCCAGGCCGTGGCCTGCGGCGTGGGCGCCTGCGCCGCCGTGGGCAGTACCTCCTGCTGGGATGGCGAGGTCGACGAGGTCTGCACACCCGGCAGCCCCCTCGCCGCGGTGGACACCACCTGCGACGGGGTCGACGATGACTGCTCGGGTGCGGCCGACGAGGACTACGCCCCGCAGGGCTGCGGGGTGGGCGTCTGCGCGGCCGTCTCCGCCTGCGCGGCGGGGAAGGAGACTGCCTGCACCCCGGGCAGCCCGCTCGCTGCGACCGACACCACCTGCGACGGGGTCGATGACGACTGCTCGGGTGCGGCCGACGAGGACTACGCCCCGCAGAGCTGCGGGGTGGGCGTCTGCGCGGCCGTCTCCACCTGCGCGGCGGGGAAGGAGACCGCGTGCACCCCGGGCAGCCCCCTCGCCGCGGTGGACACCACCTGCGACGGGGTCGACGACGACTGCTCGGGCACGGCCGACGAGGACTACGCCCCGCAGGCCTGCGGGGTGGGCGCCTGCGCGGCCGTCTCCGCCTGCGCCGGCGGCCAGGTGACCGCCTGCACCCCGGGCAGCCCCCTCGCCGCGAACGACGCGACCTGGGACGGTATCGACGACGACTGCGACGGGCGGGTCGACGAGGACTGCGGTGGCTTGCTCCATCGGCTGGCGCTCACCTTGCAGGAGCCGGGGCAGACACCGGGGGGCTCCTCGTTCCCGCGCAAGAACGACCTGCTCGAGATCCCGCTGTTCGCCGGCGGGTACCTGGATTCCTCGGTGGTGGCCCACTGGCGGCTGGACGGAGACGGTGCGGACGCGGCCCAGGAGCACGACCTCACGGTGCACGGCGCGGGCACCGCTGAAGGCTTCGACGGGACCCCGAACGGCGCGCTGGTCTGCGACCGCAGCAAGTACCTGGACGGTCCCGACGCCGCGGATCTGGACGGCTTCAGGGCCTTCACCGTCTGCGCCTGGGGCAAGCCGGACGCCTCCCCGGGGGTCGCCAACGAAGAGATGATCGCCGTGGCCAAGGACTACCAGGGCGATGGCGACGACGCCACCGACGCCTTCGCGCTCGGGTTCGGTGCTTCTCCTGGGGCGGGCAGCAACAGCGTGCTGAAGCCTGGGTTCGTGGTCTGGAGTTCCGCGGGTGCCACCGTCCGGGCCGCCACGCCGATCCCGGCTGGCCAGTGGAGCCAGGTCTGCGGCGTCTATGACGGGCAGCGGCTGCTGCTCTATGTGAACGGCCTGCTCGCCGCAACCCAGCCCTTCACCGGGCGGATCAACGCCACCGCATCCTTGCTGCACATCGGCCGCTGCGGCGGGGACGCGCGCTGCGAGGGCCGCTCCTTCCTCGGGGCGCTGGACGAGGTGCTGTTGCTCGATCGCCCCCTCTCGCCGCTGGAGGTACGGGCCTACCACGACTCTCGCCGGCCCTGGGGCACACCGTTGCTGGCCGAGATGCAGCCGGACGCGGACGACCTGCGGGTGCTCGAGGATGGCCGCCCCATCCCCTTCGAGACCGAGGGAGCGTTGCCCCTGGCCGACCAGGCCGCGGACCTGGATGGGCACGTCCTGGCCTACTGGCCGCTGGACGGAGACGCGCAGGAGCTGACGGGGAGCTGGACCTCGACCAACCACGGGGCCACCGCAGGGGAGGGCCGGTTCGGACCGGATTCCGGTGGGATGGCCTTCGACGGCACCCAGTGGGTCGACTCGGGTCTCAGCCTGCAACCTGGTGCCGGGGGCTCGTTCACGATCGAACTCTGGGCGAAGATCCCGGTGGGCGCGGGCGCGGGGCGAGGGCTGGTCTTCTTCGGGACGGACATGAACGGCGGGGACCGGAGCGAGCTGCACTTCACGTCCTACCCGGACGGGCGGATCTACACCCACCTGCGGGACGCCAGCTCGGTGAGCACGGACCTGGTCGTCTCCGGCGACGTCCGTGATGGCCGCTGGCACCACCTGGCCGTGGTGCGGGACCGCTCGACCCGCACGTACTCGCTCTTCCTCGATGGCTGGTTGCTCAAGCAAGTGACTGATAATACTGAGAACTTGACCCTGGCTGGGTTGGCGCCCTACCTCGGCGCGTATCACGACGGGGACGACGGGGTACCGGTGTTGCCCTTCATCGGCCTCCTCGACGAGGTGGTGGTCCACGACGTCGCTCGTTCCGCGGACTACCTCTACAAGCGGGCCCACCCCCTACCTCGGGTGCGGTTCTTCGTCGCCACATCGGCGCAAGCGGACGCCGAAGGCCGCTACCCGTATCGGTCCTACGCCCTCCAGTGGGGCTCTCCGGAAGCCGCGGCCAGCGAGCTGATCCCGGGCGGCGGGCTGCTGTCGCCGGCGCGCGGCTACGAGGGCTGGTGGCGCTTCGCCGACGTGGCTGACGGCCTGGCGGTGGACATCACCACGAACCGGCATCACGGCGTGCCGGTGGGCGCCAATGGCCTGCCCGCGCCGGCGATGGGCTCCCGGGGAGCCGCCTGGATGTTCGACGGGGTGGACGACGGGGTGAAGATCGCCCCCTTCCCGGCCTGGGGCGTGGGGGACGAGCTGACGCTGGAGGCGGTGGCGCAGCCGGCGTCGGTGGGGGGGGCGAGCACCGTGCACACGCTGCTGGCCACCACGGCCGCCACGGGGGAGCACCTCCCGGCGGCGCAGCTCGCCCTGAAGTCCCCGGATGTGCTCCAGTTCTCCTTTGTCGATGCCGCGGGCGCGCAGAGCACCACCTACGAGGCGAGCCCGGTCCCGTTGGTCGATGGCCACGGGCACGCGTTCGCGCTCATGCACCAGTACGGCCAAGCCGCGACGACTCTGTACCAGGATGGCAGCCTGCAGGCAGGCACGCTCGCCGCGGGCGATCTGAGCCTGGCTCCGGTGACCTCCACCTCGCTGACCCTCGGCTACCGCGAGGGCGAGGTCCAGTCCTTCCACGGAACCCTCGACGAGGCCCGGGTCCTGAGCCGCCGGGCCGAGCCCGCGGAGCTGCTCCGGCCCCTGCCCACCGTCTGGCAGCCCGCGGACCTCTTCGTCGCGACCTGCGTGGACGAGGGCACCTGCCTGCAGGATAGCGGCGACGTGACCCTCGACGGTACGCCCGGGGTGGCCGGGGCTTCACCGGTGGCCAGCGGCTGGCTCCCCAACCTGATGGCGGGAGAGCAGCTCGCCTACTCGAACGAGCAGGCGTCCTCCGGCAGCCTGTCGATCAAGACCTCCGGCTACAATGGATCGGGTGTCCACGCCCTGCTCGATCCCCCTCCTGAACAGCTCGACGTCTGGGTCTCGTACTTTTCGACCATCTCCAACCCGGTCGACTACCTCGAGATCGGGCGCCAGGACCGGTCGGCGTTCCTCCGGATCATCCTCCGGGAGACGAGCTGGCGCTATCGCGTCAACGGCAGTACGAATGTCGAGGTGGCCATCCCTGGCGTGCCGGCCTGGTCGGCCAATCGCTGGTACCACCTGCACATCCTCCTCTTGGACGGCTGGGCGACCTTCGAGGTGAGCGACGGCGTGACGACGGGGTCCGTCTCGGTGGCCATCCCCGCGATCCCGCTCGAGAGCATCCTGCTCGGCGTGGACAGCTCGGGGGGGGGGAGCCATACCTCCTACTGGGACGACTTCTCGGCGAGCTGGTAAGTCCCACCTGCACCCTGGCCTTCCGCGATCGCGTCCTCCCGGACGGGCCCCCTGTCCGTAGCGAAGAGGGCCCAACTCTCGGTGTCGAAGTGGTTCCGGTGGACGCGGTCCAGGTCGAACCGGCCAGCGAGGGCTTCCGCCGCTTCGGCAAGGGGCGCCATCCGGCTGGCCTCGATTTTGGCGATCTGTTCGCCTATGCGCTCGCCCGGGCCTTCGACGAGACCCTCCTGTTCAAAGGCGACGACTTCTCCAAGACCGATCTGCGCCCGGTCGCGACGGGTTGAACCGTCGATCCCACGCCCTTGTCCGACCCACCGGACGATCCTGTCCGGTCCCCGGACGATGGTCCTCGCGCTTTCTGGACCTCATGGGCTATCTGATTGAAATGTAGAGACTTTCGTTTCTCGAGCATCTTGGCCTGCTCTTCGCAATTGCCTCCTCGGCCAGCACGACCCGAGCGACCGGGAGTCGTTGGCTGATTCTCGCGCCAGACCTTCGCCGAGTTCGCTCCCTACCACCCCCCACACGCCAGCCGGTCGCTGCCGGCAAGGGCGAGCGCGAGCCAGGCGTGGGTGGCGTGGTCGTCGGCGAGGTTGCTGGAGAAGCTGCGCAGGTCGAGGACTGCCAGGTCGTAGCCCGTCGCGACGGGGAGCACGCCCCACTGGCCGGTGAGCAGGTCGAGGCGGGCGGTGGGCGTCAGGAAGGTCAGGCCCTCGGCCTGCCGGACGTGCGCGGCCTCCTCGTCCACGGGGCAGCCCGCGTCGAAGACCTCGACCTGGAAGGGCGCGTCGGGCAGGAGGTGGACCCCGGCCAGGCCGTCGTCGATCGCGAAGAGCACGCCGCGCGCGTCCGCTACCCGCAGGCCCGTCAGGTAGCCGTCCCAGACGGCCTGGACGTGCGCCGCGACCTCCACCTGCTGGCCGACGACGAGGCAGGGCAAGGGGTAGGGGAGGGGGCCGGGCGGGAGGAGGAAGCCGAGCTCCCAGAGGCCGCCGTCCGCATCGTTCTTCAACCGCCAGCCTCCGCCGGGGAGCTTCTCGGTGACCCGTGCCGGGAGGATCAAGGAGCGGGACTCCCCCATCGCCAAGGGACCGTCCGCGAGCACGAGCTCTCCTCCGCCCAGCCGCTGACCGTCCGGCCCGCGGAGGGTCCAGGCGGGTGCGGCCGTGGCCAGCCGCTCCGTGGCCGCGCAGCTCGGCGTGGGATCCGTGGGGTCGAGGGGACCGGGCAACGACGCGAGCCCGGGGCAGGCTGCGGGCGAGCCCGCAGCCTCGTCCAGCAGTCGCCCGATCTGGCCGTCGAGCAGGTCGAGCAGGCGGCGCAAGGGCTCCGGCGCCTGCTCCCGGTCGGAGATGCGCACCACGGGGAGCGGCTCGCCGCGGCGGTACAGGGTCAGGTAGTCGTCTCCACCGTCGAGGTAGGCGTTGCAGCAGGGGCCGTAGCCCTCGGCCAGCTCCTTGTCGAGGAGCTCGGCGAGCAGCCGCTCCAGCTCCGCGGCTCGCTCCGCGGGCAGCCAGCCGTCCACGGGCGTGGCCGCGGTCTCGTCGTCGACGAAGAGGTAGTTCGTGTCCTGGAGCCGCAGCGTGCGGTCGCAGGCCCCCGCCTCGCACAGGCCGCCCGTGCGCCGCAGCTCGAGCCGGACCTCGCAGCGGAGGGGGCCGGCGAGGCCGCAGCGGGCCGCGGGGACGCACGCCCCGAGGGGATCCCGGCCCTGGGCGCAGCAGATCGTCCCCTCGGGGCAGAAGGGCTCCCGAGGTCGGCAGGGGGGGGGCTGATCGACCCGGCGGCAGCCGGGGGGGGGGCCGCCGCCGCACGCGCAGGGGGTCTCGGAGTCGGGGGGGCACCAGCAGCTCCCCGGGTCCCAGACGCAGCCCGCGGTGGCCTCGCAGTGCCGGCCGTCGCGCTGGCGCTCGCAGTCGTCTCGGGCCTCGCGGCAGGCGTAGCCGCCCTCCGCGGCGAGCTCCAGCACACAGCCGGCCTGCTCCAGGCAGGCCGCGGTCCCCAGCTCGGCGCAGAGGACCGCGTCGCCCTCGCCCTCGCCCTCGGCGCCGCCTTCGCCCTCGCCCTCGGTGCCGCCCTCGCCCTCGCCCTCGGTGCCGCCCTCGCCCTCGCCCTCGGCGGCCCCTTCGCCCTCGCCCTCGCCCTCGCCCTCGCCACGGTCCGCGAACGGGTCCAGGCAGCCGACGAGCAGCAGCGCGAGTCCCGCGCCGAGAAGCCTCGATCCGCTGAGCCTGTGGTGCATCGATCCCTCCTTGCCGACAGCAGCTCGCGGACCTGAAAGCAAGAGTCGAGCCAGGGTTGCTCTTTCGAAAAAAGTAACTATTTCGATTGGTTGGATGCCAGGGGCGGCTGCTCCGGGACGGGCCGGCCGCAGATTTCCGTCAGGCCGCGACGGGCCCCGGCCCTTCCCTCCCGGGCCCCTCCTGCGCTAGGGTAGCAGCCTCCAGCCTCGAGCCCGGGAGGTGCCGGTGGACAGGTCCCGTCGTGGCGTTCGGCCAGCCTCCCTCGTCCTCGTGGGCTGCTTCCTGGGAGCCCCCATGCTGAGCGACGCCAAGTCCCTCGACGACGACGAGGAGGTGCTGGTGCTGGACACCGCAGCCAGCCCTGCCGGCGACGGCTCGGGCTGGGAGGTGGACCTGCACGCCTGGGTCTACGAGCCGGAGGAGGACTCGGTCGAGCGCCGGCTGGTCCTCCAGGGCTTGAAGAAGACGGTGGGGATCTCGCCGCAGGATCCGGACGAGGAGGCGCTCTTCGCGGCGCGGGCCCGCCTGTTTCTGGTCGACAACGAGCGCGGGGAGCGGGTCACCCTCCGGCTCGCGGGCAACGAGGTGGAGCTGCCCCCCACCGCCGCGGACGGCCATACCCGGGTGACGGTCCGGCTGGAGCTGCCGGCCGCGTCCCCCGCGGCCGCCGCGGGGGCGTCCCCCACGTCCCCCGCGTCCCCCCGCTGGCTGCCCACCGCGGTCCTCCTGCCGCCGGGCGATCCGCGCTCCTTCACGGGGGGCGTGCAGCTCGTGCCGGCCCGGGGGATCTCGGTGCTCTCCGATATCGACGACACGGTGAAGGTGACCGGCGTCACCGACAAGCGGGAGCTGCTCGCCAACACCTTCTTGCGTCCCTTCCGGGCCGTGCCGGGGATGGCTGCGGCCTACGCCCGCTGGGCCGCGCAGGGGGCGGCCTTCCACTACCTCAGCTCCTCGCCCTGGCAGCTCTACCCCGCCCTGTCGGCCTTTTTGCGCGACGCGGGGTTCCCGCGGGGCGCGCTGCAGCTCCGTCACTTCCGCGTGCCGGACGGCTCCTTCTGGGGCCTGCTCGCCTCGCCCGAGACCTACAAGATCCCGGCGATCGACAAGACGCTCCGCCAGCACCCGGCGCGGGGGTTCTTCCTGGTCGGCGATTCGGGAGAGAAGGACCCGGAGATCTACGGCGAGATCGCCCGGCGCTACCCTGCCCAGGTGTGTCACGTCTTCATCCGCCTCGTCACCCCGGGCCCCGGGGACGAGGCCCGCTTCGCCGCCGCCTTCGCCGGCGTGCCCCCGGAGCGGATCACCCTCTTCACCGACCCCGCCGTCCTGGAGCGCGTGCCGGCCGTCACGCCGGACGCACCCACTCCGCCGGGGGAGGGCGACCGATGACCAGGCGCTCCTGCTCCCTCCCGGTGCTGGCCTCCTTGCTGTTGGCCTCCCTGCTGGCCCCGTCCCCGGCCCTCGCGGGCAACGATCTGCGCTCCATCGAGTACGACCTGGTGCTGCGCCCCGACGGCCGGGCCACCCTCTTCCAGCGGCTCGCCTGGCGTTCGCCCGGCGGGATGCACGGCTTCTACCTGCAGGGGATCGCGGGCACGCCGGTGTTCGAGCGCGAGCACTGCTACGCGGATCTGCCGGCCGGGCGGCGGGTCCCCCTCGCGATCACGCCCACCGACGCGCGCACCTGGGACGTCGTGCTCGCGGGCGGCGAGGCCTTCGGCGGCGAGGCGTACTATTTCCTCAAATACGGCCTCAACTTGGCAGCAGATCGTTACCTGGGTACTACGACCTCTCCGGAGCTGGGTCGTTTGCTCTACTTCGACTGGGCGGTGGAGCAGTGGGACGAGCCCCTCGAACACCGGACGGTGCGGATCGTGCTGCCCTTGCCGGTGCCGCCGGGCGCGGTCGACCCGGGGCTGCCGGAGCGCCTCGGCTGGCGCACCGAGAAGGAGGTCAACAAGGAGAACGCGATCGACTGGCTCGGCTCCCCCGGAGACGACGGCCAGCACTACCTGACGGTCCGCTTCCACCAGGACGCCGTCGCCACGGGCCAGCCCCAGCGGTTGCGCTTCTACCTGCGGCTGGACGCGCTGCCGCTGGTGGCGGGGGTCCTGCAGGAGGCCGCACCTGGCGCCTTCGGCGGCCCGGCCGCGACGCCCTTCGCCCCGGCGGGCGCACCTGGCCCGACCGGCCGGCGCGGTCGGCCGTCCCTGGTGACCGTCGTGCCCCTGCTCCTGCTCGCGGGGCTGCTCGTGGGCGTGCTGATGCTGCTGTACTGGCGGAAGGCCGCGGGCTTCTCTCGCTCCGTGGCCCAGGTCGAGAAGATCCGCTGGGAGGGCGACAACTGGATTCCCCCCCGCTTGCAGGTCGGCACCTACCAGGTGCCGGGGAAGATCCCGCGCACCCTCCACCCGGTGCAGGCCGCCCTGCTCCTCGAGTGGCCCCTCGACCAGACCGTCACCCTGCTGCTCGAGCAACTCCGGGCCCAGGGGGTGGTGGAGATCCTCGCGTCCGATCCCCTGCAGATCCGCCCGGTGCCCGGGGTCCGGCCCCGGGTCGAGCTGGAGGAGCAGTTCCTGAAGACCTTCGACGCCGAGGGCCGGCCACGCAGCGAGCGGCTCAGCGACTTCTGCGAGCTCGTGCTGCAGGAGCTGCAAGAGCAGATCTGGGACTGCGACCTCGACGCCACCCGGGTCTACTACCGGCAGCGCCTCGAGCCCCCGGAGGGGCTGAGCCTGCCCGAGCCCGCCGAGCCCCCCGAGCCTGTGGACGAGGAGGACCCCCACCGGGCGAGCTGGTCCATCTACCACCTGGGGCGTGTCCGCACCTTCCCCTACGCCCTGCGGCTGCCCTCGGAGTTCGGCTCGAGCTACACCCGCTTCATGAGCTCCGCGTCCTGCTTCAAGGGCTGCTTCACCCCGGCGAGCGCGGCCGTGGGCAACGCCGCGGCCTGCTATTCGGCCTGCCACAACGCGTGCCACTCGGCCTGTCACCACGCGTGCCACTCGGCGTGCCACTCGGCGTGCCACTCGGCGTGCCACTCGGCCTGCGTCTCGGGGCGGTCCCACTGATGGCCGGGAGCCTCCCGACGGCCCCGGGCGAGTCCGCCGGCGTCCCCGACGCGGACTTCCCCCTCGATCGGCTCGGCTGGATCGACGCCTTCTTCGCGCAGGTCCAGGAGCACCTGTGCATCCGGCCGGCGGACGCGGTGCTGATCCTCCCGCCGAGCCAGGTCCTGCGGCTCAACGCCGGGGGGCTGCGGGTGCTCGAGCACCTGGGGCGGGGCCTGCCGGTCGCCGGTCTGCCCGGGCTGCAGCCGGGGGCACGCGCCCGCCAGGTTCATGATTTCATGAGCGATCTGCGAGATCTCTACCTGGGGGACACCCGCGGGCTCGACCAGCGGCCCGCGGTCGAGCTGGTGCCCTACGGCTTCGACTTCACTCGCCTGCCGGTCCTCGGCGAGATCGCCCTGACCTACCGCTGCAACAACCGCTGTCGGTTCTGCTACGCGGGCTGCGGTGGGAACGACGGCCCGGCGACACCGTCGGCCGGCGCGGGGGGCGACGGCCGGGAGATGACCACGGTCGAGGTGCAGCGGGTGATCCGGCTGTTCCGCGAGGAGGCGCAGCTCCCCTTCTTCTCCTTCACCGGCGGCGAGCCCCTGCTGCGCGCCGACCTGGAGGAGCTGATCCGCTTCGCTCGCGGCCAGGGGCTGGCGGTCAACCTGATCACCAACGGCACCCTGGCCACCCCGGCCCGGGCCCGGCGGCTCGCCGCGGCCGGCCTGCCCACCGCGCAGGTGAGCCTGGAGGCGCCCGACGAGGAGCTGCACGACCTGTTGACCGGCCGCCGGGGAGCCTTCGCGGAGACCCTCGCGGGCATCGCCAGCCTGCAGCAGGCCGGCATCGAGGTGCAGACCAACACCACGATCACCCGGCCGAGCGCGGACCGGATCGCCGCGCTGCCCGCGTTCCTCGCCGGGCTCGGCGTCCGACGCTGCTCCCTGAACCTGTGCATCCCCACGGGCACGGCCCGCACCGCCGCGGACCTGCTGCTGCCCTACCAGGAGGTCGGCCCGCTGCTCGAGGAGGTCCGCCGAGCCGCCCGGACGGCCGGGATCGGGCTCCTCTGGTACTCGCCGACCCCCCACTGCCTGTACAACCCCATCGCCCGGGGGTTCGGCAACAAGTCCTGCGCCGCGATGGACGGGCTGCTCTCGGTGTCGCCGCAGGGTGACGTGCTGCCCTGCTCCTCCTACCCGCAGCCGCTGGGCAACCTGCTGCGGGAGGAGTTTTCGACGATCTGGTTCTCGGCCGCGGCCCGCTTCTTCAAGGAGAAGCGCCACGCGCCGGCCGAGTGCCAGGGTTGCGCCAGCTTCGTCGCCTGCCAGGGGGCCTGCCCACTCTACTGGCAGGCCGTCGGCACGGCCGAGCTGGCGGGCCGGCGACGTGCTCCGTCCGGTGATGCCGAGCCGGGCGCCGCGCGCGTCCCCGGGCCCGGTGGTTGGGTCGCGGCGCCGGCTGCGACCTCCTGAAGGAGGGCCGACCCCCATGGAGATGAAGTTCCTGATCCCCGGCCTGCCCCTGGCCCTGCGGCTGCTGCTCTTCGGCGGGATCGCCGGCGCCGGGATCGGCCTCCAGTTGCTCCTGCCCAGCCTCGGCGGCCGGCTGCTCGGCCTGCTCGTCCTGGGGCTCGCGGACCTGCTGGTCTGGGCCGGCAGCTACTCCAACAAGCCCCGGGACCTGGGCCAGGAGGACTGGCAGCCCGCGACCCTCGTCCAGTTCGAGCGGATCGAGCAGAACCTCTCCCTGACGAGCAAGAAGGCCTTCTCGCCCCTGCACAAGGGCTGCCTCGGCATCGGCCTGCTCGTCGTCTTCGGTAGCCTCGCCTTCTTCACCGGGGTCGAGCTGGGCAGCCCGGCCCTCGCCTTCCTCTTCCTCGACCTCTTCGTGCTCTTGCTGCCCTTCGGCCTCTCCGGCAACGTCCAGCTCTTCACGCCGGCCCTGCTGCAGCAGAAGCTGGCCGGCCTGCGCGCGGTCATCGACGGCCAGGCCGCCGACGCCGACCTGGTGCTCACCCCCTACCTGCGCCTGGACCGGGATCAGGAGGGCCGCCAGATCCCCGAGGACGTCCGGCTGATGATCGAACCTCGTCGTAAGCCTTCGGATTTTCTCGGGGTTCAGCTTCAGATGGCGGTCAACAAGGGGCCCCGGGGCGAGGTGCCCTACTGCTACGCGGTCTTCCTCTGCCGCGGCCAGGGACCGACCTACCGTCGCCTCGCGGACCAGACGGACTACGGGACCTACCTGCACGAGGCCGGGGGCGACGCCGAGTACGGCCACGTCGTCGTCCGCCAGCCGACCACCGGCACCGGCTACCACACCACCCCGGCCGACTGCGTGCGCCTGTCCGAGCTGGTGCGGCGCTGCCTGCGGGACCTGCCGCCGCCGGAGTAGGAGGCCCTACCAGCCCTTGCCCAGGCGCTTCAGGTTCTGCTGGGCGATCTCCTTGCCCTGCCGCGCGGCCTTCTGATACCACTCCACGGCCCGGGCGAGGTCCCGGGGCACCCCCCGACCCTGCTCGAGCATCCAGCCGTAGTTGTTCATCCCCAGGGGTTCTCCCTGCTCCGCGGCCCGGCGGTAGAGCCGGACGGCCTCCCCGTCGTCCCGGGCGACGCCGCGCCCCCGCTCGTACAGCCAGCCGAGGTTGGTCATGGCCAGGGGCTCCCCCTGCTCGACACCCTTGCGCAGCCAGTCCACCGCAGCCTTCTCGTCCGGCGCCACGCCCTTGCCGTCGAGCAAGGCCGCCGCGTAGTTGTTCATCCCCATCCCCTGGCCGCCCTCCGCGGCCCGGCGGTACAGGGCGGCGCCCTGGACGAGGTCGCGGGGGAGGCCGCGGCCCTCGCAGTACAGGGCGCCGAGGTTGACCATCGCCGTGGTATCGCCGCCCATGATGGCCTTTTGGTACCAGGAGATCGCCAGGCCGAGGTCCCGCGGCAGCCCCCGCCCCTGGTCGTAGAAGATCGCCAGGTTGCGCATGCCCCAGCTATCGCCGCCCTCGGCGGCCTTGCGGTACCAGCGCGCGGCCTGCACGTCGTCCTGGGGCAGCCCGCGGCCGGTCTCGTAGAGCAGGCCGAGGTTGCGCATGGCCAGGGGCTCCCCCTGCTGCGCGGCCTGGAGGTACCAGCGCGCGGCCTCCGTCGGATCCGCGGGGCCGCCGTGCCCCCGCTCGAGCAGGATGCCGAGGTTGGTCATGCCGAGCAGCACCCCGCCCTCCGCGGCCTGGCGGAACCAGCTCCTGGCCGCGGGCGGGTCCTGCGCGATGCCCTTCCCCGAGCTGAGCGCGCTGCCGAGGTTGTTCATGGCCAAGGCCTCGCCGCCGCGGGCCGCCTCGCGGAAGTACTCCACGGCTTGCGCGTGGTCCACCGCCCGGCCGAGCCCGTCCCAACAGGCCACGCCGAGCAGGAAGGCGGCGTGGGCGTTGCCCGCCTGTGCGAGCTGCTGCACCCGGGGGAGCAGGCGGGCCGCGGCCAGCTCGGCCTCGGCCGGGTCCTTGGCGAACCCGCAGCGGCCCTGGTGCCGGCCGCGGGCGACCCAGAACCCGGCGAGGGGATCGTCGAGGTCCGCGGCCTGCTGAAAGAGGCGTGCCGCCCGGCCCGGGTCGAGGGCGCCGCCGGACCCGCCATAGCAGGCCTGGATCGCCTGCTGCCGCAGGATCGGGCCGACGCTGACGACCTGGCCGGGCCTCGCCGCCGCGGCCGCGGTCGTCGGGGGCGGCGCCGGGGGCGGCGTGCCGGCCGGGGGGGGCGTCGGCGTCGGCCCTGGCGTCGGCGTCGGCCCTGGCGTCGGCGTCGGCCCTGGCGTCGGTCCTGGCGTCGGCGTCGGCGTCGGTGTCGGCGGGGCGGTCGTCGCCGCGAAGGGGGTCGGGGGCGGCGCCGGGGCCTCCCCTGCGAGCACCAAGGCGGCCAGCTCCATCTCCGCAGCAAGCTGGGCGCGACCGCACGGCTCGAGGATGCGGGTGTGCTTGTGGGGGCTGACCCGGGTCTCCAGCTCGGTGTAGCGCAGCATCACCGAGCAGCTCCGGGCGTCGCCCTCGATCCGGCCGGCGACCAGCGCCCGCGCTCCCTGGCCCTGGCCGAGCCGGACCCAGCAGGTCTCCGCGGTGCCGTCCTGGTTGACCTGCCGCACGCACTCCTGGACCGCCCGCTCGGTCTCCGCGCTGGCCGTCTCCGCGAAGCGACCCGTGGCGATCATCCGGGTGCTGAGGAGCTCGCGCAGCACCCGCTCCTGCTTCAAAAACGGCGTGTCCACCGTGAGGGGCGCGAAGAGCACTGGCAGGCGCGCCGGGCTCGTCGGTGTCGTCGGGGGCGCGGCCTGGGCGAGGTGGGAGAGCAGCAGCAGGGGCACGAGGAGCAGCAGCGTCGGCGAGTGCGGCGGGGTGATGCGCATGAAGCCTCCCTTCGATCCAGGCTCAGGATAGAGGATCGCGAGGATCGCGCAACCGCGGTCGGCCAGGCGGGGCCTCAGGGTCCCGCCAGGGTCGGGGGCGGGTCCGGGGCGGGGTCCGGGAGCGGCACCAGGTACCTTCGTCCTCTTCCGGGCAGCTCCCCGGCGTGCAGACGGACCCGGAACACCGGCTCCAGGCGGGCGGGGGTGAGCACCTCCGGCGGCGGCCCGTCGCCCACCAGGCGTCCCTCGTGCAGCAGCAGGACCCGCGTGCAGAACTGGCTGGCCAGGTTCAGGTCGTGCAGGGCCGCGAGCACGCTGAAGCCCTCGGCCTCGGCGAGGGTGGCGATCCGGCCCAGCAAGGCGAGCTGGTGGTGCAGGTCGAGGGCCGCGGTCGGCTCGTCGAGGAGGAGCAGGCGTGGGCGCTGGGCCAGGCAGCGGGCCAGCAGCACCCGCTGCCGCTCGCCGCCGGAGAGGGTGGTGATGGGGCGGTTCGCGAAGGCCTCCGTCGTGGTCGCCTGGAGGGCCTCGTGGACGATCCGGCGGTCCTCGGCCGTCTCCCACCAGCGGGACTCCTCCTGCCAGGGGGTGCGGCCCATGGCCACCACTGCCCGCACCGAGTAGGGGAAGGGGAAGCCGGTGTCCTGCCGCAGGAACGCGAGGCGCCGGGCCCGGAGGCGCGGCGGGAAGCGCTGCAGCGACTGGCCCTGGAGCAGCACCTCCCCCACGGTGGGGGGCAGCAGGCCGGCCGCGAGGCGCAGCAGGGTCGTCTTGCCCGAGCCGTTGGGGCCGAGCAGCCCGACGAGCTCGCCCGCGCCCAGGGTGAGGGAGAGGCCGGCCACGGCCGGGAGGGGACGCCCCGGGAAGGTGTGGCCGGCCTCCCGGAGCTCGAGCAGCGGCGCGGTCATCCTTGCTCCTCCTGGCGGTGCCGACGGTACAGCAGCCAGAGGAAGAGCGGTCCGCCGAGGAACGCGGTGACCGCGCCCACCGGCGCCTCGCTGCCCAGCGCGGGGAAGAGCACCCGGGAGAGGAGATCGGCCAGGGTGAGGAAGACGGCCCCGAGCAGCGCGGACGCGGGCAGCAGCAGGCGCACGTCGGGTCCGATCAGCAGCCGGAGCAGGTGGGGGACGACCAGGCCGACGAAACCGACCAGCCCGGTGACCGAGACCGCGGCCCCGACCACCAGGGAGGCGGCCAGGCTGAGCTGACGGGCCACCCGGGGGGCGTCGACGCCGAGCTGCAGGGCCTCCTCCGGGCCGAGCGCGAGCAGGTTCAGCTCGGGGGCCCGGCGGTGCAGCAGCAGCATCCCCACGAGGATCAGCCCCCCGGCCACCGCGAGCACCGCCCGGTCCAGCCCCTCGACCGCCAGGCTGCCCATGAGCCAGAGGAGGATCTCCTGGGCCTGGCGGGGGTCCGCGAGGCTCTTGAGGAAGAGGATCACGGCCGAGGCGAAGGTGTTGAGCACGACGCCGGTGAGCAGGGTGACCGTCGCCCCGTCCCGTCCGGGTGCCCGACGGCCGAGCCAGCCGGTGAGGGCCATGGCGGCCAGCGCGCCCGCGAAGGAGGCCGCGGGCAGCAGGGTCATCCCCACCAGGGCCGCGCCGAGGCCCGCCGTGAAGAGCAGGGCGAGGGTGCCGCCGAGGGCCGCGCCGCCGGAGACGCCGAGGATGAAGGGGTCGGCCAGGGGGTTGCGCAGCAGGACCTGGAACGCGGCGCCCGCGGCCGCGAGCCCCCCGCCGACGATGCCGGCGACGATCAGCCGGGGGAGCCGCAGCCCGAGGAGGATGTCCCGGTCGACCCCCGGCCCGGCCCAGGCCGCGACCAGGGAGATCCCCTCGGCGCCGAAGGAGAGGTGGGCCCAGGCGGCCACGCCCAGGAGCGCGGTCAGCACCAGCACGACCGCGGCCAGGCGTCGGGAGGTCGGGTCGGGCCTCATGGGCCGCTCCCGTCCGGTCGGTCGAGGGCGCGCCGCGGGGTCATGGCGTCTCCTCCGGCGGCGCTCCCCAGACCGCCGCGGCGAGCTGCGCGAGGGCCTCGCCGAGCCGTGGCCCGGGCCGCAGGGCTGCGGAGTCGACCCGCACCACGCGGCCCGCGGCCACTGCGGGCAGGCTCGGCCAGCGCTCCCAGTAGCCGGCCGCATCCGGGCCGACGTCCATCGCGCCGTCGAGGATCACCTCGGGGCCCGCGGCGAGCACCCGCTCCATGCTGAACAGGGGGTAGGGCTCCGGCCCGCGACAGACGTTGTCGACCCGCAGCAGGGCCAGCAGCTCGCCCCCCAGGCTATGCTCGCCGGCACAGACCAGGGGCCGCCGACCGTAGACCAGCAAGGCCCGGCGCGGGGTTCGCCCCGCGACCCGGCGCTGCTGCTCGGCGATCTGCCCGTCGAGCCGGGCCAGCAAGGCCGTGGCCGCGGCCGGCCGCTGGAGCCGCTCCCCGAGCACGGTCACCGTCGCGCGCAGGTCCGCGAGGGTCTGGTCACGCACCACCAGCACCTCCAGCCCGAGCCGTTGCAGGGCGATCACCGGCCGCTTGTTGCCGGGAGAGGGCGCGGCCACCACCAGCGTCGGGCGCAGGCCGATGATCCCCTCCGGGCTCGGGTCGAGGTAGCCGCCGACCCGGGGGAGCCGGGCCGCCTCGGGGGGCCAGTCGCAGAAGCGGGTGACTCCGACCACCTGCTCCCCCAGCCCCAGCGCGAAGAGGATCTCGGTGATCGCGGGTGCCAGGGAGACGATCCGCTGGCCGGCGCCGGGGGGCGCGGCGGCCGCGGGGCCGGTGCCGGGGGGCGCGGCGGCTGCGGGGCCGCCAGCGGGGGGGACCGGCGGGAGGTCCGGGCCGGTGCAGCCGCCGAGCAGCAAGAGCGCCAGGCTCCAGCCGACGAACCCGTGCCGCGGGGGGGCGCCCGCCCGCGCCGGGCGAGGTCCCGGCCGCGATCTCCGGCGGTCCCGGTCCCTCATCGCGGCTCCTCCCAGCTCCAGATCAGGGCCGCATAGCCGGCCCGACCGGGGAGCGGATACCCGGCGAAGTCGGCGATGGCCGCGGGCACCGTCGCCGGATCGAGGAGGCCGCCCCGGGTCAGCTCCACCTCGGCGACCCGGGCGTCGAGGAGGTTGCTCACCTCCAGCAGGAGGGCCGGTCCCCGCTCCCGCCAGGGCCGCAGCCAGAGCTCCGCGCCGAGCAGCAGCCGGGGCGGCAGCGGGTGCAGGTTGGCGGGATCGAGGAAGCTCTGGCTGGCGTAGGCGAGGCGCGACTTCAAGGCGATCAGGGAGCTCGCGGCCGCGGGGGCCGACTGCCAGCCCAGGCTGGCGTCCACGTCGTGCCGCCAGCGCAGGGGGAGCCGCTTCCCGGCGTGCTCGGGGCGGGGGGAGCGGTTCTCGTCGTCGAGCAGGGTGTAGCCCACGTCCAGGGTGAAGCCGCCGCGGGCGCGGCCGTGCAGGGACAGCTCCAGCCCCCGGACGCGCGCCTCCCCGAGGTTGGCCGCCTGGATCTGCTCCTGGCTGGTCTGCATCCAGGTGATCAGGGAGCTCACCCAGCGCTGGAAGACGACCGCCTCCAGCGTGAGCTGCTCGCGCTGCGGTCGGGCGCCGAGCTGCAGCCGGAGGCCGAGGTCGGCGGTGGTCCCCTCCTCGGGCTGCAGCGCGGGGTTGCCCCACAAGGTGCCCTTGCCGCCGAAGAGCTCGTAGAAGGTGGGGACGCGGTGGTAGCGGCCCACGTTGGCGCGCAGCTCGAGGGGCGCGCCGAGGCGGAGCAGCAGCCCACCCCGGGGGCTGAGCAGCAGCCGGCTCGCTTGCTGGCTCGCCTCCTCGCCGAACGCGTCCGCGATCCCCTCGAGCCGCAGGGCCGGGGTCAGCTCCACCTGCCCCCCGGCCAGGACGAGGGTCGGCTCGAGACCCAGCGCGGCCGTGCCACGGCTCCGGGTCGCGCCGTCGTCCGTCGGCTGGGCGGTGGGGCCGCTGGCCGCGGGTCCCCGCCCCCAGGTCGCCTCCCGGCGCAGCTCGGCCGCCCCCTCGAAGCGGTGGGCGGAGAAGGTCAGCCGGGAGAGGAGGCGGGTCCCGAGGGTCCAGGTGAGGTCGTCGGAGGTGCTCGGCGCGACCCCGGGGCGCTGCAGCTCGCCCGCGGGATCCGTGAAGTAGTCCCGCTGCAGGCGGGACCAGGTCCGCAGGGTCAGCCGCTGGCCCGGGATCCAGGGGCTGGCCAGCACCTCGAGCAAGCCCTGGTCGCGCGCTTGTCGCGCCTCCTGGGCCGGGTGGCTGCCCGTGCCGGGCAGCCCGCGAGCGAGGTGCTCGCCGTGCGCGAAGGCCGCGACCTCCCAGCCGCCGAGCCGTCCGGCGAGCCGCGCCAGGCCGCCGAGGCGCTGCAGGTCGTTGTTCTGCCGGGTCGCGACGCGGTCGTCCGCGGGCTCCCGGGGCGTGCCCCGATCGTCGTGGTACGCGAAATCTCCCGCGCTGCGGCGTAGCCAGAAGGCGGCCTTGCTGCGTGAGCCCCAGGTACCACTGCTGAGGCTCCCCGCTAGGTCCAAGGTACCAAATGAGCCGCCACCGAGCTCGATGCTGGCCGAGCGGCCCGGGTGGTCCGCGGTCCGGGAGACCAGCTCCACCGCGCCGCCCACGGCCTGTCCCCCGAAGGCGGCCGGCGCGCCGCCGCGGTAGACGTCGATCCGCTCGATCCCTTCCAGGGGCAGGCTCGACAGGTCGACCGCGCCGGTGAGCGCGTCGTTGAGCGGGACGCCGTCCAGCAGCACCAGGACCTGGCTCCCCGAGGAGCCGCGCAGGGAGAGGGTGGCGTAGCTGTCCAGCCCGCCGAGGGATTCGGCGCGCACTCCCGCCACCTCGCCCAGCAGCCGCGCGAGGTCCTGGCCCGCGCCGCCCCGGGGGCCCGGCGACAGGGAGGTGAGGTGGTTGCTGCCCGGCGGTCGGGCGGGCTCCGGCTCGGGAGCCGGGGGGGCCGGGGCGACGACCTCCACGGTCTCCAGCGCGGCGAGCTCGGCCGCGGAGAGGCCGGACGGCGGCGCGGAGTCGGCGTGCGCACGCGGGAGGGGACCGGCGAGCAGCAGCAGCAGCAGCCGGGCAGCAGGCCTCATGGGACGAAGAGGACCTGGAACGGCGGCAGGCCCGTGGGGAGGGGCGCGGCCGTCAGCTCCGCGCCGGTCGAGCCGTCGAGCACCCGGATCCCGGGGCGGTCGACGGTGCGGTCCGCGACGTACAGCTCGTCCCGGTCGTTGGTCGCGAGCCAGGTGAGGGACCAGTCCGTGGGGCGCAGCAGGGGTTGGATTTGCTTGTGCGTGCAGTCGCCGAGGGCGACCAGCCAGGTGGACTGGTGCCCGGCGTCCGCGCCGGCGACCGCGACCAGGGCGTGGCCGAAGCGACCGTCCCGGGCGAAGGCGAAGCCCAGCAGGTCGCCTCCCAGCTCCTGCTCCGTGTACCAGAGCCCCCGGCTCTGCCCGGTCGCGTCCAGCCGCTCCAGCCCGCCGTCCAGCGCGCCGAAGCGGCCGGCCATGCCGACGAGGAAGCCGTCCGGGGCGCACGGGTCCGGGAGGATGGGGGAGTAGGGGTTGGCCGCGACCGTGGGGTGGCGGCGCAGGCTGCTGGTGGCCGGATCGACCTCGAGCACCCCGCCGGCGCCCTCGACCACCTCGTAGTGCCGCAGGCCCTGGTACGCGAGCAGGACGCGCTCGCCACTGCGGGCCAGCGCGCCGCACTCGGCCGCGCCGTCCTCGTCGTGCCAGGCGGAGAGGTCCAGCTCCCCGAGCCGCTGGCCGTCCGTGAGGGACAGCAGCAAGGGGTCGCCCGCGTAGCGGCTGACCAGGAGCCGCTCGCCGTCCGGGAGGAGCAGGGCGTCCTGGGGGTTGCTGCCTGCGCCGACGGAGACCTGCCAGCGCGTCGACCAGTCCCCGTCCAGGAGCTGCAGGTTGTCCTGGCCCAGCCGGTTCACGAGCAGCAGCCGCCCGGGCAGGGAGCGGGCCAAGGCGTCCGCGTGGGCGAGGGTCACCAGGGGGGCGACCTGCCGGGTGGCGAGGTCGATCACCGAGACCCCCCCCGAGGTCCAGTCGCTGACGAGCACCACGGCCAGTCGATCGGCACCGGCGGCGGTCGCGGGGACCGTGAGGTGGGCCCAGCTCGGCGGCGGGGTGCGGGCGAGGGGCGAGTCGTCGCAGGCGCCGAGCAGCCCGCCGAGCAGGGCCAGCAGGGCCAGCAGGGCCGTCCTCGGCCCCCGGACCGGGGCGCGGCCCGAGGGGACGGGCGACCACGTCCGCCGGGAGGAGGCTGCGCACCTGGTCGCGTTCGCCGGTCGTCGGACCGCGTGGAGAGGGACGTCTGCCGTCGCCCGCATGGCGTGCTCCCTGGCCGGTCGCTCGCCGGCCACGAGGGTGGAGCGGGGGAGGGCAGGTCTCCTGGCTCGCGGTTACGTCCCTCGTCCGCCTTCCCCTGGTCGCCCAGAGTGGCTGGAGCCGCGGTGGCTCCGGGAGAGGGCTGGAGGCCGCCCGCTGGCGCCTCCGACCGCTGACAGTGGCGGGACCGCGCCGGACTCGCACCGGCTTCCCCGCCTCTCCCCGGTCGGGCTCCGGGATGCTCCTGGAGCCTGGGGTCGGGCTTAGCCCAGCTCGGGCGTGGTGTCAATGCGCGCCAGGGTGCTGGTCGGGAGGGGGCCAGGAGGTCCGAGCGGCTTCAGCGAGGCAGCTCGTTCGCGGGCACGGGCGCGCAGCGGACGGTGAAGTGGCGGAGGGCCGGGGCCTGCTCGACGATCCGCATCCCGCCGATCTGCGACCGCTGCTGGAACAGCTCGACGGTCGCCTCGACGACGTAGTCCATGTGGCTCTGGGTGTAGACGCGGCGGGGGATCGCCAGACGGACCAGCTCCATCGGGCCGGGCTGCTCCTCACCGGTCTGCGGGTCGCGCCGGCCGAACATCAGGCTGCCGATCTCGCAGCCGCGCACGCCGGCGTGCTCGTACAGGGCGCAGGCGAGCGCGTGCCCCGGGAAGAAGCGGACCGGCACGTGGGGCAAGAAGTGCTTGGCGTCGAGGTAGACCGCGTGGCCCCCGGGCGGCTGGAGGATCGGCACGCCGGCCGCGGTCAGGTTCCGGCCGACGTAGGCGATGGAGGCGATCCGGTACTGCAGGTACCCCTCGTCGAGCACCTCCTCGAGCCCCTGGGCGATGGCCTCGAGATCACGCCCGGCCAGCCCGCCGTAGGTGATGAAGCCCTCGGTGAGGATCAAGGCCTGCCGGAGCTGCTGCGCGACCGCATCGTCGCGCACGGCGATGAAGCCGCCGATGTTGACGATGGCGTCCTTCTTGGCGCTCATCATCACGCCCTGCCCGAGCGCGAAGAACTCCCGGGCGATCTCGCGGGGGCTCCGCCCGGCCAGCTCCGGGGTGCGCAGCTTGACCAGGTAGGCGTTCTCCGCGAAGCGGGCCGCGTCGAACCACAAGGGCACCCCGAAGCGCCGGCAGAGCTCGGCGGCGGCCTTCGCGTTGGCCAGGCTCAGGGGCTGGCCGCCCCCCGAGTTGTTGGTCAGGGTCAGCAGGACCATGCGCACCCGCGAGCCCTTCTCCCGCAGCACCTGCTCCAGCCGGGAGAGGTTGATGTCGCCCTTGAAGGGCGCGGGGAGGTCGAGCTGGGCAGCCTCGGCGCAGGGCAGGTCGAGGGCCTCGGCCCCCTGGTGCTCGATGTTGGCGCGGGTGGTGTCGAAGTGGGTGTTGCCGACGACGAGGTCGCCGGGGCGGAGCAGCTCGCCGAAGACGATGCGCTCGGCCGCGCGTCCCTGGTGCGCGGGGATGACGTGCTCGCAGCCGGTCAGATCCCGGATCGTCCCCTGGAAGCGGTAGAAGCTCTCGGCGCCGGCGTAGCTCTCGTCGCCGCGCATGACGCCGGCCCACTGCTCGGCGCTCATGGCGTTGGTCCCCGAGTCCGTGAGCAGGTCGATGAGCACGTGGCGTGCCGGCAGCCGGAAGAGGTTGTAGTCGGCCTCGGCCAAGAAGCCCTTGCGCTGCTCCACGGTGGTGATCCGGATCGGCTCGACCGACTTGATGCGGAAAGGCTCGATGATCGTGCGCATGGCAGGCTCCTGGGACGTCTGCAGCCGCTCCCGAGCGGAGAGGACGACGGCTCCCAGTATGTGCGAGAAGGCCCCGAAAAGACAAGGACCTCAGAGTGCGGCGACGAAGGCGTGCGGCGACAGGGGCTCCCCGGTGGCCTGCTTCACCAGCTCGTCCCAGGGGAGGCGCAGCCCCGGGACGAAGACCTGCTCCGTCAGGAACTGGCCGACTGCGGGGTGGCCGGCGAGGCGGAGGCGGCCCGTGGCCATGGTCGCGGGGAGCTGCTGGCCGATCCGCTGCCGCAACTGGGCCGCGAACATCCGGCCCAGCAGGTAGTTGTGGTAGTAGGCCGGGACCGTCACGACGTGGATCTTCGTCGCCCAGTCGTGCCGCTCGCTCACCCGCTCGGGCGGCTGCAGGCCCTGGTAGCGGCTCACCAGCTCCCACCAGACCTCGGCGAGGTTCGCCTCGGGGTCGAGGTACAGCCGCCGCTCGAAGTTCACCATGACCAGGGACCAGCGGGCGAAGATGAGCTGGTCCTGGAGGTTGTCCTCCCGCGCCAGGGCCGCGAGCTGCTCGCGCGTGGCCGGCGGCAGGCTGGTGTACTCGGCGAGCCACTCCGGGTCCCGGGTCAGGGTGCCGAACAGCTCGGCGACACCCTCGGTGGTGAAGGCGTGGGCCGGCGTGCGGAGGATCCAGGGCAAGCGGCGGTCGATGGCCGCGTCGTAGACCCCGTGGCCCAGCTCGTGCAGCAGGGTCCCCGTCCAGCGCTCGTCGTTGCGCAGGTTGGCCAGCACCCGCACGTCGCCCTGGCGATCGATGTGGGTGCAGAAGGCGTGCTCCACCTTGCCCGGACGCTCGAAGAGGTCCGAGCGCGCGAGGATCTCGGCCACCGGCAGCCCCAGGCTGGTGTAGAAGCGAGTGGCGACGGCCTGCGGGTCGAGGGGGGCGAACGCCCGATCGAGGTCGAGGCCCTCCACCCCCGGGCTCTCCTGGAAGAAGACCTCCCCGTAGTGCCAGGGCCGCAGCTCCGTCGCGGGGATCGCGAACCTGCGGGCCAGCCGGTCGTCGAGCTTCGCCTTCATCGCGGCGAAGGGGGCGGCGGTGGCCCGGTCGACCTCCTCGAAGAGCGCGGCGATCCGGGCGGGGTCCTGCTCGCCCAGGCGGAGCTGCATCTCGTAATAGTTTGAAAAACCGAGCGATTTTGCTGCTTCATTGCGCTTGCGGACGAGCTCTCGCAGGGAGGGGGCGATGAGGGCCCCGACCTGCTTGCTCGCGTCCCAGGCCTGCCGGCGACGGGCGCTGTCGTCGCTCGTGGCGAGGATCGTGCGCAGGTCGTTGGCGGTGGCCGGGCGGCCGTCGAGGGTCGCACGGAACGTGTTGAAGATCTGCTCCAGCCGCTTGCCCTCGTCGACGAGGGTGCGCATCAGGGCCGGATCGACCTGGTTCTCCTGGAAATCGAGGAGCAGCACGTCCAGCACCCGGGCGAGCAGCGGATCGGTGACGCCCCCGCCCGCCTTCAGCCGGGTGAGCTCCGCATAGACCTCCCGGTCCGCGTGGAGGGTGCGCAGCTCCTTCTCCAGCGCAGCCGAGCGGTTGAAATCCTCCGCCTTGCCGCTGAGCGCGGCGTCCCACCAGGCGAGATCGTTGGCGCGCGCCAGGGGGGCCGCCCGGGCCTCGTACTCGGCGTACAGAAGCTGGAAGCGGGCGTTGGGCTCGGCCACCTCGCGCCAGGCCGGCCGGGCGGCCGGGGCCCCGGGTTCGCCGGTCCCGGCGGCCGGAGTGGGCGCGGCGGTGGGCGCGGCGGGCGCGGCGGCCGGGGTGGTGGCCGGTGTGACGGCCGCCGTCGCGCTGGAGGCGGTCGCCGCGGCCGGGGGCGGGGCCTTGGGGCTCCCCGGGCAGCCGCTCATGGCCGGCAGGAGGAGGAGGCTGGCGAGCAGCCCGCGCCCCGAAGGGGATGATGTGGTTCGACATTCCATGGTTGCGCTCCTCCCACCCGCTCGGGAGGTCTCGCCCGGCAGCCGGCGTCGTGTCTCGGGCTGCGGGGACCACCCTTGCCAACTCGGCCCGACATCGCGAAGCTACCTCCTCGAACTCGGTGGTTCGAGATCCTCTCCGGCGGGTCGTCCGGGGAGTGCAGGTCGCCCGCGCCCCCTGCGCGGCGACGAGGGATCGACTCATGAAGCCGCAAGCCGTCGCTCAGGGCAAGGGGAATCGCCCCCTGCGCATCCTCTTCGCCGCCGCCGAGTGCCACCCCTTCGAGAAGAGCTCCGGCATCGCCGACGTCACCTCCGGCCTGCCGCGGGAGCTCGCCGCGCTCGGCCACGAGGTCGAGATCTTCATCCCCCTGTACCTCAAGGCGTTGCTGTACCCGGTGCTGCACGACCTGCCCATCTACCGGGCCCGGGATTTCCCGCCGGTGAAGGTCCGGCTCGGCCCGTACCTCTACCGCTCGCGGATCTACTCGACCCGCCTGCCCGACAGCACGGTCAAGGTCCACCTCGTGGACGCGGACACCTTCCAGTACTTCACCGCCAAGTCCGCGCTCGCCTCGCACCGCTCCCTGGAGGACACCTTCTCCCGTTTCGCCTTCTTCTCCAAGGTCATCGCGACCATCGCCGCCCGCCGACGCGAGCGGCCCGACGTGGTCCACGCCCACGACTGGCCCGCCGGCCTCGTGCCGCTGCTCCTCACGACCCAGTTCTACTGGACGGGGATCGCCAGCGTCTTCACGGTACACAACGTCCGCCAGAGCGAGGGGGTCTCGCCCGAGGTCTTCTACCGCTTGACCCGGCAGCGCGAGTCCCGGCACCCCGGCCTCTACGGCTGGGCGGGGCGAGGCCTGCTCCACGAGGGGCGGATGGATCTGCTCAAGGCCGGACTGGTGCGGGCCGACGTGGTCACCACGGTCAGCCCGAGCCACGCCGAGGAGCTGCAGCGGGAGGAGTATGGCGGCAGCTACGCGCCGACCCTGCGCTGGATCGCCGCGCAGGGCGGCCTGCGCGGCATCCTCAACGGCCTCGACCCGAGCTGGCTGCCCGCGCGCTCACCCGCCGAGCTGCTCGCGGACCGCCCCACGAACAAGGCCGAGCTGCAGCGGCTCTTCGACCTGCCCGTCGACCCGACGGCCCTCCTCGCGATCATGACCTCCCGCCTCACCGCGTCCAAGGGCTACCCGCTCCTCCCCGAGGCCCTCGGCCGCCTCCGGCGGGAGGGATACAACATCCAGCTCGGCATCGCCTCCGAGGGCGAGAACGGGCTGCTCGAGCACCTGCTCGATCAGGACAGCCCCCAGCTCCCGGTGCGCCACCGTCCCTGGGGAGACGAGCCCTGGCACCGGCTGCTCTACTCCGGTGCGGACCTGCTGCTGATGCCCAGCCACGAGGAGCCCTGCGGCCTCGGCCAGCTCGCGGCCCAAGCCTATGGCACGCCGCCCCTGGTCCACGCCACGGGCGGCCTGCGGGACACGGTAGGCGACGAGGAGACCGGCTTCGTCTTCCATCGCTACCACGCCTGGGATTTCGCCGACGCCATCGCGCGCGCCCACCGGCTGTTCCGGGAGGAGCCTGCCGCGTGGCGTGCCCTGCAGGAGCGGATCATGGGGCTGGACCACTCCTGGCGGGCCTCGGCGCAGGAGTACGTCGAGCTGTACCGCCTGGCGCAGCGGCGCGCGGCGCGGGCCGACCGCTACGCGCCCCTGCCCCCCGTGCCCGTCGAGTAGGTCCGGGGCTACCAGTCGCCGGCCGGGGGGGCCGCGACCGTGGCGGCCGGCAGCGCCGCGGCCTCCGGCAGGTGCTCCGGGTAGCCGGCGATGGGGGTGGTCCCCTCCTCCCCCGCGTGCTCGCCGACGATGAAGGTGGTCGCCAGGGGGATCCCCGCCCCGGCGTAGGCGAAGATGTCGGTGGTCGCGTTGCCGTAGGCGGCAGCGAGGGTCACCAGACCTTCCTCCTCGATCTTCCTCAGGAAATCGATCTTGTACTGCCCGACGCCGGCCCTGGTCGGGAGGGCCTGGGCGTTGGTGTCCGTGAGGTGGAGCGGCCCGGGGGGGAAGCCCTCCTCCTGGAGCCAGAGGCGGGTCTGGCGGTGCAGCAGATCGGGACGGCCGGAGAGGTAGACCACCAGGTACCCCCGGGCGACCCAGTCCCACACCACGTCCGGGGCCCCCTCCCGCATCTCGGGCACGTAGCGGCCCTGGAGCAGCTCCGTGAACAGCTCGCGGATCAGCTCGAAATCCCTCGTCGTCAGGGTCCCGTCGATGTCGAAGACCACCGTCGAGGTCCCGGCGGGCAGGACGGTCAAGGTCGCGGTGGCCAGGCTGCCGTCCCCGCGCACCAGCAGCCGCAGGGGGTGGTGACCGACCGGCCGGGCCTGGGCGTCCGGCAGGGTGAAGAAGATCCGGCCACCGTCGTCCGCGAGGCCGTACTGGTCTCCGTACTGGCCGTCCCGGGAGGTGAGCTGCACTCCCAGGGAGATCCACTCGCCGCAGGGTGGCCGCTGCTGGACGAAGACCTCGACCTCCTCGTCCTCGAGGTCCTTGTCGAACGGACCGTACGCGAACTTGCCCACGATGAGCTGGGGCCGGCCCGTGGGGACGATCACGTCCTGGGCCCGGTGGTTGGGCGCACCCTGGGTGACGGTCAGCAGCCGGGTCGTGTCGTGGCGCCAGCCCGTCGGGTCGCTGGGGGCGACGAACGGCGTCGGCGCCTCGCAGCGGTCCGGTCCGCCATCCGGGAGGCCGAGCTCGGGCGCAGCGTGGCCCGCGTCGTCCGGGCCCTGGTCCCGGCCCCCGTCCCCGGCCGGTCCCCCGAGATCCGCGGGCTCCCCCGCGTCGGCGAGGCGCGCGTCGGGGGCCGTCGTCCCATCCGGTGAGTCTTCCGGGAGGTGCGCGTCCTCCCCGGGGCTCCCGGTCGTGGCGTCCCGCTCCCCGGCGGCTGGCGGGTCCGCCGGCGTGCAGGCGACGAGCAGGACGGGCCACGACACGAGCAGCATCCTCATGGGCTCTTCCTTTCGGGCCGCGGCACCCTGCCGGTCCCGGTCCCTACCTCACCATAGCGGCCCCGGCCTCCCGGGTCACGCCCCCCCGCTCGCGCTCCGGGGGGCTTGCCTCGCGCCCGTCGGGGGATCATCATGGGCCCATGAGGCGACGACACCTCCCGCGGCTCCTCCTCGCCGGTCTGCTGCTCCTCCTCGGCGGCTGCGCGCACACGTACGCGCTCGAGCTGCAGGGCCAGGCGCCCCCCGGGGGGCAGGTCGGCCTCTCGTACTGGGCCCAGCCGGAGGGGGCGGTGATCCCGGCGCAGCGGCCGGGGACGCCGGTCGCGACCGACGCGCAGGGGGGCTTCACCGTCGTCTCCCGGACGGAGATCCGGCCCCACGGCTTCACCATCCCGGGGCCGCCGCCGTACCTCACCCTCGACGTGCACGTCGCCGGGCCCCTCTGCGTGATCGTGCCCACCACCGGCATCTGGGAGACGGTGCGCAGCCGCTTCGTGGCGCTGCCGCCGCTGCGGGCCCTCACCCCCGGGGAGACGGCCTACGAGCTGCCCGTGCCCGGTCTGCCCGCCCCGCTCCGGGTGCTGCGGCGGGCGCCGGAGCAGGAGAGCTGCGTGCCCCCGGGCGGCTGAGCCCGATCCGACCCCGCCGGCCGCTCCGGTCCAGGGTGGCCCCTGCATTGTCTAGTGTGTCGGGTGAAATGGTGGACGATCCCGCGGGCTGGCCTCGGCTCAGCGGGGGGTGCCCAGCAGATCCTCGGCGTGGGCGCCCCGGGCGCAGGGCGGCGGCTCCTCGCCGGGCTTCTGGCAGGGGGGCACGTCCGTGGCCGGGGGGGCTGCGGCTCGCTCCGGGGAGCGGCTGAGGCTCCAGCCGGTGGCCTGGATCACCACCTGATTGAAGGGGGCGGTGATCGCCCGGGGCGTCTCGCCCTGGGACTCGGCGCGCTCGTTCTCCAGGAGCTGCGCGCGGTCGACGGGGAGCTCCTCGAGCACCAGGGTGCCCTGGACGTCGAGGGTCGCTCCCTGGCAGTCGGCGGGGACCTTGATCTCCGCCCCTGCGAGGGTCACCCGCACCGGCCCGCCGGGCAGCCCCTGGCCGAACTGCAGCCAGCACCCGCCCGGGCACGCGACGTCGACGGTGCCGGAGGTGCGCACGGTGTAGCCGCGAAAGCTCTCGGGCTGGGCGAGGAGCGCGGTCAGGGGCGTCGGGCGGATCGCGGGCCGCTCCCCGCGCTCGAGGCTGGTCCAGCCCGCGGGCGTCGCCGGGGTCCCCGCGTGCGGCGGAGCCGGCGTCGGGGCCGTCGCGAGCCCGGGGGCCGCCGCCGGCCCGCTGCCCCCGGCGGGGGGGGCCTTCACCTCGGGGGAGCAGGCGCCACCCAGCAGGGCGGCACTCCAGAGCACGAAGATCCAGGGACTCGACCTCATGGTAAACCCTCCCAGCGACCATCGGGCCGGGCCGCCGGCGTCGATGGCCAGCGTCTCAGATCGTCTTGGAGAAGCGCGGCCCCGCGGTGGCGGTCTCCCTCCCGAGGTACGCGTCGAAGACCATCACGATGTTGCGGATGAGCAGCCGGCTCCTGGCCGGGATCCGGATCCCCTGCGCGTCGAGGAGCACGTGGCCGGCGTCGAGGAAGGGCTCGAGCTGGTCGATCGAGGTGGCCAGCTCCGTGCGTGGCTGGACGCCGAAGCGGGCGGCGACGTCGGCGAAGGAGAGGCGGAGGTTGCACATCAGCTCCTTGATGACGTACCCCCGCAGCTCGTCGTCGGGTGAGAGGGAGAGGCCGCGGAAGGTGGCGAGCCGGCCCTGGCTCACCGCGGCCTCGTAGCGGTCCAGCTCCTTCTCGTTCTGGGCGTGGGCCCCGCCGACGTGGCTGATCGCGGTGACGCCGAGGCCGATCAGGTCGGGAGCGGGGTTGACCGTGTAGCCCTGGAAGTTGCGGTCGAGGCGCCCCTCGTCCTGGGCGCGGCTCAGCTCGTCCTCGGGACGGGCGAAGTGGTCCATCCCGATGGGGCGGTAGCCGCCGGCCGTGAAGGTCCGGTAGGCCACGCGGTACAGCTCGACGCGCTCGAGGACGTCCGGGATCCCGTAGACCTCCAGGGACCGCTGCAGCGGGTGGATCCAGGGCACGTGCGCGTAGCCGAACACCGCCACCCGGTCGGGGGCCAGCTCGACCACCTGCGCCAGGCTCTGGGCGAAGGTCTCCCGGGTCTGGCGGGGGAGGCCGTAGATCACGTCGAGGTTGACCCCGCCGAAGCCGCTCGCCCGGGCGAGGGCCATCAGCTCGCGGGTGCGGGTGAAGCTCCCGGGCCGTTGCACCGCCTCCTGCACCGCGGGCGTGAAGTCCTGCACGCCCAGGCTCAGGCGGTTGAAGCCGAGCCGGCCCAAAAGCCGGACCTGCTCGTCGGTGAGCGTGGCCGGGTTGGCCTCCAGGGCGAGCTGCGCGCCGGGGAGCGGGGTCACCCAGCGGGTGAGCAGCGTGTGGAGCCGCTCGAGCTGGGCCAGGCTCAGCGCGTTGGGCGTGCCACCCCCGAGGTGCAGGGCCGCGAGGTGTCGACGGGTGGGCAGCAAGGCGGCCCAGCGGTCGATCTCTTGCCCCAGCCGGTCCAGGTAGCGGTCCAGGCGGGTCGGATCGCTGCTCTCCCACGAGGCGCAGCCGCAGTACAGGCAGCGGTGGGGGCAGAAGGGGAGGTGCACGTAGACCGACAGCGGCTGGCCGGCCCGCGCCTCGCTGGCGTGCCGCAGGTGCGGCGTGAGCTCGTCCTCGCCGAAGCCATCTCGCCAGACCGGGATGGTGGGGTAGGAGGTGTAGCGTGGGCCGGCCTTCTGGTACTCCAGCAGTTGCTGCAGGTCCAGCTCCCCATCCCCGGGGTCGATCGTGCTCATGGGCTCTCCTTCCGTGCGCCGGCCGGCCGACCGACCGTCGTGCGGTCGCGACGCGGCCGGAGCCTAGTCCATCCCGGCGGCGGTGTCGATCCGCGCTAGCAGCGGGCGATGTACCAGTCCTCCAGCACCAGCACGTCCATGTCGGTCCGCACGAAGCAGTCGAGGGCCTCCCGGGGGGTGCAGACGAGGGGCGCGTCCTCGTCGAAGCTCGTGGCGAGCACCATGGGCACGCCGGTCTCCCGGGCGAACGCGGCGAGGAGCGCGTGGTACTTCGGGAGCACGCGCTCCTCGACGGTCTGCAGCCGCCCCGTGCCGTCGACGTGGCTGACCGCCTCGAGCTTCGCCCGGTGCTCGGGGCGGATCGGGAACACCAGGTGCTGGAAGGGCGAGGGGTGGTCCAGCGTGAAGTAGTCCCCGGCGGCCTCGGCGAGGATCGACAGGGCGAAGGGCCGGAAGGGCTCCCGGTGCGCGAGCCGGGCGTTGAGCACGTCCTTCATCTCCCGGCGTCGCGGGTCGGCGACGAGGGTGCGCTGCCCGAGGGCCTGGGGGCCGAACTCCAGCCGCCCCTGGAACCACCCGCAGACGCGGCCCGCGGCCAGCTCCCGGGCGAGCCGCGCCACCAGCCGCGGCACGTCGGGGATCTGCTCGACGACCATCCCGCCCAGCCGCGCCCGGTACGCCTCCACCGCCTCGGCCACCTGCGCCGAGGAGTAGCTCGGTCCGGTGGCCGCCCGCTCCATGACGAAGCGCCGGGGGTTGCCCAGGAGCTGGTGCCAGACCCAGCAGGCCGCGCCCAGCGCGGTGCCGTCGTCGGCCGCGGCCGGCGGGACGAACACCTCCGTGAAGCGGGTCAGGGTCGGGATCTTCCCGTTGGCCACCGCGTTGAGCGCCACGCTGCCGGCCAGGCAGAGGCGGGTCTCGCCCGTCGTGCGCTGCAGGTGCGCGAGCACGTGGCCGATCCCCAGCTCGAGGGCCCGCTGGAGGCTCGCGGCGACGTCCTCGTGGTAGCAGGTCAGCTCCGTGCCCGGCTCCCGCGGCGCGCCGAGCAGCCTCACCAGGGCGTCGCCAAAAACACGTCCCCAATTGGGTCGGCCCTCGTCCCAGGTCATGGCCAGGCCGGTGGTGGCGTGGTCGAAGTACTCGAGGCCGAGGCGGAAGCGGCCACCATCCTCCAGGTGCAGCAGCTCGTCGAGGAAGCGGTCGAGGAGCTTCGGCTCGCCGTGAGGAGCCAGCTCCATGACCTTGGACTCCTCGCCGAACCCCGAAAAGCCCAGCCACTGGGAGACCGCGGTGAAGAGCAGCCCCAGGGAGTGGGGGAACTCGACCTCGCCCTCTACGAGGATCCGGTTCCCCTCGCCGCGACCCCACATCGTCGAGACGAGATCGCCGCAGCCGTCGAGGCTGCAGAGCGCCGCGGCGTCGAAGCCGCTGACGAAGAAGGCCGAGGCCAGGTGGGCCTTGGGGTGCTCGACCTGGTGGAAGGTGGCGCGCAGGGCGTCCGGCGCCACGCCGAGGGCGCGGGCGAGCTCCACCCGTCCGTCGCGGACCCGGGCGGCGCTCGCGAGCTGGTCCAGCAGCGTCTTCGCGAAGACGCCCCGCCGTGTCAGCCCGAAGAGGATCCGTTTGTGCCGGTCGGCCTGCGGATCACGGGCGATGGCCACGTGGTCGAGGTCGCCGGGGCCGATCCCCGCCGCCTCCAGGCAATGGCGGACCGCCCGGGTGGGGAAGCCCGCCTCGTGCCGCTGGCGGGTGAAGCGTTCTTCCGCGACCGCGACCAGCAGCTCCCCGTCGCCTAGCAAGGCTGCCGCCGCGTCGGCCTGGAAGGCGTTGATCCCCAGGATGTACAAGCACTTCCTCCTCGGTCCCGGTCTGGCGTGCCCCTGCTCCCGGGCGCGACGCGGTGCCGGAACGCCTCGTCCCGGGAGCCCGGCGATCCGGGAGCCCGGCCGGGCTTCAGTCCGCGACCGGCTGCAGCAGCCTCCAGCCCGGAGAGTCCTCGGCCATGAGCATGGTGCGGATCCGCTCGGTGGTGACCCGCTTGCCGGGGGAGAAGGTGGCAGCCGAGGCGGGGACGTAGGTGTAGCGACGATGCCAGAGGTGCTGGAGCTCCTCCGGGCTGGCGGCCTCGAGCTCCTGCCGGTGCTGCACCATGTCGAGGTCCCGCAGGTCGTGGTAGTAACTTCGTCCTAGTCCCTTTGGACCAAAGTACACCTGGCGATACCGGATGCCCCGGGCGTCGTGGGTGATCACCCGCACGGAGCCGACGATGTGGTAGCGGCTGCCGGTGGCCGGGAGGCTCATCAGGGGGACGTCGCCCAGGAAGTACAGCTCGTCGCGATGGAAGTGGCCCGCGAGGATCGCGGCCACGGGGAAGCGCGCCAGGATCTCCCGGAAGCGGAGCAGGAAGGGGGTGTGCCAGCTCGCCCGGGCCGCGTCCCGCACGTGGTTCTCCACCGGCGGGATGTGGGTGACGAGGAAGATGGGCCCGGGGGGCAGGCCGGCGAGGAGCTGCTCCAGCGCGTCGAGGTGCGCATGGCCCTGGTCGTCCGGGGCGGGCGGGTCGCGCTTGGTGTTCAGCAGCATGGAGTCGAAGCCGACGAAGTGCCGGCCCGCGACCGTCAGGACGCGCGGCAGGGGCGGGTGATCCAGCAGCCGCTGGAAGCGGGCGGTGCCGGCCGGGGAGGGGCGGAAGCCGATGTCGTGGTTGCCGGGGATGTCGAAGCAGGGGACCGTCGAGGTCGCGAGGATCTCCCGGTAGTCCCGGATCTGCTCCGGGCGCGAGCCGTCGGTCAGATCGCCCGCGACCACCAGCAGCTTCGGCGCCGGCCGGAGGCGATTGACCAGGGCGATCGCCTCCTTGAGTCGGGCCCGGTCGCTGGCGCGACCGACGTGGGTGTCGGAGATCACGGCGAAGGTGAAGGGCTGCTGGGCGAGCTGGCGCGCGGCGCTGGCGGGGAGCGGGAGCAACAAGGCGATCACCGCGCCGCCGAGCAGCAGCCGGCCCCTGGCCACCAGCCGCGAGCGGGGACACGGTCGACCGGGGCCTGCCCCGTGGCCTGGCATGGGTCTCGCCACCTCCACCCGGATCGGGCGCTTCCTCAGCGCGTCTGGTAGAACCAGAGCCGGAACATGTTCATTCCGGTGCTGCCCTCGGGGAGCGCGAAGCGGATCCGCACGCCGTTCTCCGAGACCAGCTTCGCGGGCACGATGTGGCTCCAGTTGCGCCAGCGGTTCACCGGGTCCCGGCCCTCCACCTGCAGCAATCCGGCCGAGCGCTCGTCGCAGAGCACCTCGACCGGGCCGGGGAGCTCCCGCACGTCGAGGCGGACGATGATGGCCAGGTCCCGGGCCCCGAAGGTGTCGCCGACGGTCCACTCGGCGTAGCCCGTGTCCCAGCGGATCCCCGCGTCCTCGACGCTCTCGCCGTCGGGGTAGGTCCCCTTGACCTTCTGGGTGTAGTAGTTCTCCGCGTCGTAGACCGCGAAGGTGTGGTCCTCGGGGCTCTGCTTGTCGTCGAACGACATCCAGTCGACCAGCTCCCACTCCTTACCGCCGAGCTTCATCTTGTCCGGCAGCCCGCGCCCGAGTCGCTTGATCGACTCCCAGCTCATGGTGGTGCCGGAGGCGATCACCTTGACCGGGGCCGCGTCGCCCGCGGCGATGTTGCCGGTCGCGGCGGCCCGGGCGACGGCCGAGGACAGGGCGTCGACCACGTCGCCCGGCTGGAAGAACTTGAGCCCGAAGTAGTACAGGCCGTTCTCGGAGCCGAGGTCCTCCTGCTCCACGGTCAGCTCGTTGCCCGTGACGATGCTGCGCGGGATCAGGTGGATGCGGTTGCGCATGGGGCGGTTCAGGTCGAGGTCCTGGTGGGCGAACGTGCCCGCGGTGTACTCGCCGACGTAGACCTCCCCCTGCTCCCGGCCCTCGGCCCAGGCCTGCCGGACCATGGCGACGGGGGCCCCCGGAGCCAGGTTCTTGATCGTGAAGCGGGTGATCCCCCCCTTCACCAGGTAGCCGCGACAGCTCGCCTCGACGCCATCCGGGTAGCTCTTCGCCCCGCGCTCCTGGAAGATCTGGCGCGTCTCGCTGATCGTCCAGCCGTGGGCGACCTCGGACTCGCGGTTGCGCGGCTCGAGCTCGTCGACCTTCACCCAGCGCACCCCCTCGATGTTCAGCTCGTCGGGGATCTCTCCTTGCAGCTCGAGCTCGCGCCAGGTCGTCCGGGGCCCGCTGGGCGGCCGGGAGGGGGGGGCGCCGGTCCGGCTGAGGGGCGGGCGGGAGGGAGTGCGGCCCGCCGGTACGACCGGCAGGGACGGCTGGCTCCCGGCGGTGGGGCCCGGCAGTGGGCTCGCCAGGAGCCGGGTGCCGCAGAGGTCGCAGAAGAGGGCCTCCTGTCGGATCTGGGTGTTGCCGCAGCGGGAGCACCTGGGCATGTGCTGTCTCCTCCTCGGGATTCGGGTCCGGTCGCTCGCCGGACTATAGCCTGCCAGAGGCCCGGGGGGGAATAGCGAAGCGGCCGGATCGGGACGGTCGCGGTGCCCGGAATAGGCTGGGGTCCATCCCGGTTGACGCTCGCTGGCAGTGGTGCTAGTGTCCCCTGCTCGTCGACGCCCCTTGGCCTGCCTCCTGCACCAACCGCGAGGCCGCCCCGGGAAGCTCTGGAGGAAGCGAGATGTACCTGCGATTGGCTCTCACTGCGCTCTTCGGCCTGCTCGCCTTGACGGCTGTCGGCTGCTCTCAGTGCGGTCCCGGCGAGAAGCCGGCGGCTCCGCCCGATGCCGGCGGTGCTCCGCCGCAGGCCGTCGCCCCCGTCGAGGAGACCGGGCCCATCGCCGTCGTCAACGGCGATGAGGTCTCGCGCGCCGAGTTCGACGAGATGTACGACAAGATGACCCGCGTCTACACCCGCCGGAACAAGCCGGTGCCGGAGAACGTCGCCCGTCGGCACAAGCAGAACATCGTCAACCGGCTCGTCGAGAAGAAGCTCATCGAGCAGGCGGTCGCCAAGGCCGGCGTCGTGGTCACCCCGGAGGAGATGGACGAGGGGCTCACCAAGTACAAGGAGATGTTCCGCACCGAGGAGAACTTCGAGCGGTATCTCCAGTCCTCCAACACCACCCTCGACAAGGTGAAGGAGAACATCCGCTTCAACAAGGCGCTCGACAAGCTCCTCACCAAGGACGGCCCGATCACCGTCACCGAAGACCAGATGAAGGAGTACTACGAGCAGAACAAGAGCCGCTACAAGGTCGAGGAGACCGTGCGGGCCGCGCACATCCTGATCCGTCTCGGCAAGGACGCCACGGACGAAGAGAAGGCGGCCGCACTCACCAAGGCCAACGGCATCTACAAAGAGGCCAAGAACCCGAAGGCCGACTTCAACCAGCTCGCCATCAAGCACTCCGAGGGCCCTACCGGTCCCAAGGGCGGCGACCTCGGCCTGTTCACCCGCGGCCGGATGGCGCCCGAGTTCGAGGCCGTCGCGTTCGCGATGAAGCCGGGCGAGATCTCCAAGCCGGTCCTCACCCAGTTCGGCTACCACATCATCAAGGTGTTCGAGAAGAAGCCCGCCGGGCAGAAGGCCTTCGAGGAGGTGCGGGAGTCGATCCAGAAGCTGCTCGAGAGCCGCGACATGCGCAAGCGCAAGTCGGACATGCTGCGGGGCCTCAAGGCCTCGGCGACCATTGTCAACAACCTCAAGCTGCCGCCCCTGGCGACGCCGGTCGAGGCCGGTGAGCCGTCGGCGCTGCCCGAGGGCGTCAAGCTGGTCCCCACCGGCCCCACGGGCGAGCCGACGCCTGCGGCGCCCGCGCCGGCCGCGGCGCCCGCGCCAGCCGAGGTGCCCGCTCCGGCCGCAGCGCCCGCTCCCGCGACGCCCGCCCCGGCCCCCGCCCCGTAGCGATCCCACACCGGGCCTTCCAGGACCTCCTGCTCAACTTCCCGAAATCAGAAGAAAATCACTGAGGACGCCTTCCTCCGCCTGGCCTTGACCCAGACCGGCCCGGTTCCTATCATGGTCTGGATGCGGGAGGGTCGACGGAAGAGGATGAGACCACCAACCAGCCGTGGCGGCCAGTTCGGTTTTTGGGCCCTCTTGCTCGCCTCGTTCGCGAGCGGTTGCGCCGATGATGCCGGCGCCCCCGATGGCGCCCTTCCGCCCCGCGACGGCGGCGTCGAGGCCGACCTCCCCACCATCATCGAGGAGCCCTGCACCCCGGGCGTGGCCGGCTGTCGCGACCTCGAGCACCGACAGGTCTGCCGTGACGACGGGGCCGGCTGGACCGTGACCCGCTGCGTCGATGAGGCGGGGCAGCAGCAGTCCTGCGTCGAGGGCGTCTGCCGCGACCGGGTCTGCCCGGTGCCGGGGGAGTTCCAGAGCTGCGTCGACGACAAGACCCAGCTCCGCTGCAACGCCACGGGCACGGCCTACGAGGAGGTCCCGTGCGAGGGCGCCTGCACCGAGCCGGCGGGCTGCCAGGGGCAAGTCTGCCGGCCAGGGAAGCGGCGCTGCCAGGACGACGACCTCCTCGAGGAGTGCACCGCGGCCGGGACCGGCTGGCTGGCGGTCCAGAGCTGTCGCGAGATCTCGCGGGTCTGCGCCGAGGGCGGCGAGACGGGCGCGCAGTGCACCGAGCTGTGCGAGGTCGCGCGCAAGGAGCGCAGCTACATCGGCTGCGAGTACTGGGCCGTCGACCTCGACAACGCCTTCGTGCCCGGCGACTCGGCCAGCGGCTACCACGATGCGCAGGGCAAGCAGTTCGCCGTCGTCGTCTCCAACGTCGATCAGCAGTTCGACGCCTTCGTGCGCATCGCCACCAACGAGGGCCCGGTCTACTGCACCGAGTGGGCCGACATCCCCGAGGAGCAGGAGGGCGCGTTCGACTACGACCCCGAGGCGGTCTGGTGCGCCCCGGACTACGAACGCTGCCTGGCGCTGGAGCGCTGCACGACGGTCACCCAGGTCGACGCCCAGGGCAAGCTGACCTGGCGGGACGTCTGCACCTCCGTCGGCCGCCTCGAGTGCCGGGAGGAGATCGACGTCTCCGTCAATCACCTGCGGATCTTCAACCTCACCCGTCGCGACGTCAACGGGACGATCCAGGCTCCCCTGGCCTTCCAGGTCCAGAGCAGTATCCCCATCAACGCCTACCAGTTCAACCCGCTCGAGAACCAGCAGGTCTTCTCCAACGACGCCTCGTTGCTGCTGCCGATCAACGCCCTGGGCAAGAACTACCTGGTCATGACCCGAGAGCAGACCTTCGCCGATCTCAAGAGCTACCTGACGGTGATCGCCGTGCTCCCCGGAACCACCGATGTCTACGTCACGCCCACCGTCCGGACCCTCCCCGGCACGGGGATCCCGGCGCTCGCCCGTGGCCAGCGCAAGCGCTTCACGATGAAGCAGTTCGACGTCCTCAACCTCGAGACCAACTGCCCCTACGACGAGCGTGGGTACTGCCGCACCGGGGACGACCTCACGGGGTCCGAGGTCTTCGCGGATCGCCTGATCGCCGTCTTCGGTGGCAGCGAGGCGACCAACGCACCGAACACCAACCACTGCAGCGCCAGCGGCGTGCCGGGCGAGACCGGCACGTGCTGGGACGGCACGACTCCCTGCCAGGACAACTCCGACTGCGAGGACTTCATCACCTGCTGCGCCGATCACCTGGAGATGCAGCACTTCCCGCTGGAGACCTGGGGCCGTCGGTACATCGCCACCAAGAGCTACGATCGCAACCAGGAGTCCGACGTCTGGCGCATCATGGCCCAGCGGGACGGCACGACCGTCGAGACCATCCCCCATCAGCTCACGATCCCGCCCCTGGCCCGCGGCGAGTTCGTCGATTTCGAGTCCGCGGGCCACTTCGAGATCCGCTCCAACTACGCCGTCCTCGTCGGGCAGTTCCTCGCGGCCGAGCAGGCCCCCGACCCCAACCTGCGGGGGCGCGAGGAACCAGGCGATGCGGGCACCGGTGACCCGGCCTTTTTGCTCGCAGTCCCCGTCGAGCAGTACATGAGCCGGTACGTCGTGCTCTCGCCGGACGAGTACGCGTTCGACTACGCCTCGGTGACCGCCCCCCTTGGGACCAAAGTTCTGCTGGACGGGGCCGAGATCCCCCCTGGCTCCTTCGAGCCGGTGGGGGACGGCGAGTTCGTGGTGGCCCGCATCCCCGTCGACGACGGCGTCCACACCTTCGCCTCGGTCCCTGGCCCGGGGCAGGCGAAGGCCCCGGGCATCGGCGTGATCCTGTACGGCTGGGACCAGTACGTCTCCTACGCCTACCCCGGCGGGCTGAACCTGAACCTGATCAACACCTGTCGCGTCGACAGCGACTGCCCCCTCAGCGCCTCGTGCGTCGATGGGGAGTGCCAGGGCCAGTAGGGGAGGGGTGGACGTGAAGAGCCCGGTGCTCAGCGGTGCGTCAGGGAAACGGGGCCACCGTCGTGGGCGGGGCGTGGTCGCGCTGCTGGGGCTGCTCCTCCTGGCCGGTGGCTGCGCAGACGGTGACCGCCCCGTCGTGGTGCCGGGGGAGACAGACCTCGATCCCGTGCTGCCCGATGCGGCGCACGTCGAGGTCGACGGCGGCGTGGCGGCGGACGGCGGTGCGTCGGACCTCGGTGACTGGCCCGACCTCGCGCCCTTCCAGGAGCGGCGGCCGTCCGTGACCCGGGTGGATCCCGCGGCGGGGCCGGCCACCGGCGGGCAGTCGGTGCTCCTCGAGGGGACGGGCTTCATCCACGCGACCGCGGTGCTGCTCGGCGGGCAGCCCGTGACCACCTTCCAGGTGCTCGGTCCGGACCGCCTCCGCGTGGTGACCCCGGCCGCGCCGGCCATCGGCTCCGTGGACGTGGAGGTGCGGACGGCCTCGGCGGTCGGCGTGCTCGTCGCGGGCTACCGCTACCACAACCGTCTGCAGCTCGACCGGGTGGAGCCCGCGGTGGCACCGGTCGCGGGCGGCACGCAGCTTCGGGTGCACGGAGCGGGCTTCGCCGATGGCGTCGAGCTCGTGGTCGGGCAGGGGCGGTGCTGGGACGTCGTCGTCGAGAGCGATGCGACGGTGCTCGCCACCCTCCCCGCCAATCCCCCCGGGCTCGCGGACCTGTGGGCCTTCGCACGGGGCGAGTCCGCGACCCTGCACCGGGCGCTCCGCTACCGGGAGCCGCCCCGGATCGAGGGGATCACCCCCCGGGTCGGTCCCCTGGCCGGTGGGACCTTCGTCCAGCTCACGGGCGCCGGCCTGGAGGACGACGTCCAGGTCGTGCTCGGCAGCCAGGTCGTGCGGGTCAGCGGTGACGGCGACGCGACCGCGCGGCGCTTCGTCACCCCGCCCGCGACCCGGACCGGCCCCGTCGACCTGCTGGTGCGCACGGGGGTCGGCGAGACCACCGTGTCCGACGGCTTCGTCTACCTCGACCCGGCCCAGACGGAGGCGTCCCTGCAGGCGGTCACGCCGGGTCAGGGCGCGAGCGCCGGTGGTACTTCCGTCTCGTTGCTCGGCCAGGGGCTGCTCCCGGAGCCGACCGTGCTCTTCGACCGGACCCCGGCCTCCTGCGTCACCCTCGACCCGCAGACCGTGAGCTGCGTCACCCCCGCGCACGTCGCCGGGCTCGTGCCCGTCGTCCTCCGGCAGGCGGACGGGGCGCTGCTGAGCCTGCCCGGAGGCTTCCGCTACCTCGAGGACCTCACCCTGACGCGGGTCTCTCCCCAAAACGGCCCGGAGGAGGGGGGCGTGGCGGTGGAGCTGACCGGGAGCGGCTTCCACCCCGAGGCCGTGGTCCTGTTCGGGTCCACACCCGCCACCGGGGTCCGGGTGCACGGCGGGGGCACGCGCCTGTCCGGCGTCCTGCCGCCGGGTGCGGCCGGCCCCGTCGACGTCACCGTCGTCCAGGGGGCGCAGCGGGTGACCTTGCCCGGGGCGTTCGGGTACGAGGGCCGGCTGCGCCTGCTGACCCTCGACCCCCCGGAGGGCTCCATCGCGGGCAACACCCTCGTCCGCCTCATCGGGACCGGCTTCCGGCCGGGGTTGCCCGTGATCTTCGGCGGTCAGCCCCTCACCGACGTGCAGTACGTCAGCTCCAGCCTGCTGATGCTGCGGACGCCGCCGGTCGCCGCGGAGACCACCATCGACGTGCAGATCCCCGGCGAGGCGCTCCTCCCGGCGGCCTACACCTACTTCGATCCCTACAACCGTGCGGGCGGCGTCTGGGGCGGGCCCATCGACGGGGCCGTCAACGTGGCGATCCGCGACTCGTACACGGGTCGACCCATCGTCGGGGCGACCCTGCTGCTCGGCCCCGATCCCCTCGGCGGCCGCTCGGGCGGGACCGACGAGCGGGGCCTGGTGACCCTCTCCGAGCTCGACCTGGTCGGCCCCCAGGACCTCCACGCCGGCCACGTGGAGTACGAGCCGGGCTCCTTCCTGGGCACCAACGGCCGCAACGCCACCTTCTTCCTCGTGCCCCGCAACCCCATCCCCAGCGAGGGCGGGGGGGGCGGCGTCGTCGAGGAGGTCGACGGCACGATCTCCGGCCACCTCTCGGGGCTCGACAAGTACGTCATCGAGCCGACGGACGGCCTCTGGAAACGGGTCGCCTACGTCGAGACGACCGCTGGCTCGATCTACGGCGGTAACCCATTGCCCGGGCCGGGGGGAACCCTCTTCCAGGACGGCCCCTACACCATCACCGCCCGGCCGGGTGACCTGGCCGTGGTCGCGGTCGGCGGGCTGCGGCACGAGCTCACGGGCGAGTTCGTCCCCGTGCGAATGGGCGTAGTGCGGTTCCTCTTCATGCCCCTGCGGGGGACCATCGAGGGGGCCGACGTCGTGCTCGACGTCCTCCTCGACCACCAGATCGCGGTCACCTTGCTCGAGCCGCCCTACGACTGGCAGCGCGGGCCCGACACCATGACCCTGCAGAGCTGGCTCGAGTTCTTCCCCGAGGGCTTCTACGCGCCGCACAACACCGTCGAGGGCCAGGGGTTCGACACCTGGGTCCGGTACCTGCCCGAGCCGGACGCCACCCCGCTCGCGGACGTGCAGCTCCACCTCGAGACCGGCCTGTACACCGCGGGGACCCGTCCATACTCGGTGGTCTGGACCGGCAGCGTCCCCCTGGCCACCGAGACCCTGGCCATCGGGCCCTTCGTCGGCATCCCCCGGCTGCGCGAGCCCACCGGCGTCATCTCCCTCACGGACGAGTACCGCTTCGCGTGGACGATCCAGGGCGGGGTGGAGCCCGACGTCTACAGCCTGCGGATGCTCGGCCCCGACCTCGCGGTCGCCTGGCGGCTCATCTTCGCCGGGCCGCAGCGCTCCTTCCAGTTGCCGCGGGTCCCCGGCGTCTTCGAGATCCCCCGTGGGCGATCGTTCATCTCCATGACCGCCGGGCGGGCGCCGGTCTTCTCCATCGACTCCTTCGAGTACCGGCACCTCAGCGTCCGGACCTGGGACGCCTGGTCCCTCGACTACGTGGACTTCCTGTACGCACCGTAGCCCGACGGGGTCGGGACTAGTACCCCGTCAGGGGTCTCGAGCAGTTGCCCGGGTGGGGGCCGGCCGACAGGTCGGCACCTGCACGACCGGCGCGGAGGCCGGTCGCCACCAGATGCTCGACCGGTCATCTTCGCGGGGAGGAGGGACTCGGGGCGGGCGGCGGGCGGTCGGGATCAGGGCAGCGTTGGCTCGTCGGCCGGGGGCTCGTCGGCCGGTGGCTCGTCGGCCGGGGGCGTGGTGGCTGCCGGCGGGGTCTCGCCAGGGGCCGCCGGGTCCGCGGGGGCCGCCGGGTCCGCGGGCGTCGCGGCGGGGGGAACGATCTCGCCGGGGCCGGCGGGCTGATCTTCGCCGGACTCCTCTCCGGCTGGCGGGGTCGTGCCGAGGTCCACCTCCGGCTCCGCGGGCGGGGGCGCGGGCTCGTCCTTGGGCAGGGCCTCCATCTCGAAGCTCAGGTTCTTCTCCTTGCCCAGCTCGATGGTCACGCGGCCCACCGCGTCCTTGTAGCCCTCGAGCTTGGCGGTCACCTCGTGGGCGCCCGGCGTCAGCTCGTGCTTGCGCAAGGAGCCCTGACCGACCTCCTTGCCGTCGACGAAGATCGTCGCCTGCTTCGGGGTCACGCGCAGGGTGAGGTAGCCGGGGGCCTGCTCGATGTCGTAGCTGACGGTGGTCGTCTCGCCCTCGTTCAGGGTGACCTCGCCGAGCACCTCCCGGCAGCCCTCCTTGGAGACGAGGATCTTGTAGGTGCCGCCCTTGAGGCCCTTGAAGGTGCCGGGGGTCACGCCCATCTCCTGGTCCTGGAGGAAGACCGTCGCCCCGGCCGGCTTGCTGGTGACCTTCAAGGTGGCGGTGAGGCTCTTCAGCTTCTGGTCGATGGTGGCCTTCTTGTTCGAGAGGATCTGCACCTCCTGCTCGTAGGGGCCGTAGCCGTCCAGGTAGATGCCGATGGTGTAGTAGCCCGGATCGAGCTTGAAGTTCTTCAGGGGCGTCACTCCGATGTCGACGCCGTTGGCCTGGACGCTCGCCTTCTTCGGGGTCGAGTTGACGAAGAGGCTCCCCTGGGGCGGCGGCGGCGGGAGGCGGGTGAGGGCCTTGCGCAGCTTCTGTGCCTGGCCGTCGAGGATGTCGAGCTGGAACTCCAGCGGCTGGTAGCCCTCGGCCTTGATCGTCACCGGGTAGGAGCCGACCATCAGCACCTGCTCGGCGACGTTGCCCGCGGGGAACTCGCGGTTGTCGATGGCGACGATCGCGTTCTTCGGGGTGACCGCGATCTCCACCGAGCCGGTGCCGGCCGGGGGCGGGGCCTTGGCGAGCTTGGCGTCGAAGGTGTGCCGCCCGCCGCCCTTGATCTCCACGGTCTTCTCCACCGGGGCGAAGCCGTCGAGCTCCCAGCGGAGGAGGTGGCTGCCGCGGCTCGCGGTGAGGGTGGCCGGGGTGGTACCGACGGGCTGGTTGTCGAGGAAGAGGGACGCGCCGCGGGGAGTGGACGTGACCTTCGCACTACCCTCGGCCGGCGGCTCCTTCTCGAGCGCGACCGTCTGCCGGGCCGTCTTCCCGGCCTGGATCTCCACCGCCCGCCGCTGCGCCAGGTAGCCGTCGAGGGTGACGATGACCTCGGCCGTCCCCGCCGGCAGGATGGCCTCGATGGGCGATGCGCCGAGGTTGGTGCCGTTGACCTCGACCAGCGCGCCGGCCGGTTTCGTGGTGAGCAGGAGCTTGCCGTCGACGGGGGCGGCGGCCTTGAGCTGGAAGCGCAGCTCCAGGGGCTTGGTGCCCTCGATGGTGACCTGGCGTCGCTCGGCCTGGTAGCCGTCGAGGACGACCGCGATGTCGTAGGCGCCCGGGGCGACGGGGATGCTCACGAGGGGAGTCTGGCCGACCGCGGCGCCGTTGACCGAGACGAAGGCGCCCTGGGGGGTGCTCCGGATGGTCACCGGCGTGGTGGCGGCGCGCAGCTCCGCCTCCACCTCGACCGAGCGCCCGGCGATGACGTTGGCCACGAGGGGGGTGGGCGTGTAGCCCTGCTTCTGCAGGAGGAAGGAGTGCGCGCCGGCCGGCAGCTCGACCCGGATCATGGGAGTGACGCCGACCTTGCGCTCACCGACGAGGATGTCGGCGCCCAGCGGCTTGCTCTTGATGGTGAGCTGACCCGTGGTGGGGGCGACGGGAGGCATGGCCGCGGGAGGGGCGTAGCCCGCGGGGGGGGCGGCGGGGGCGTAGCCCGCGGGGGGGGCGGCGGGGGCGTAGCCCGCGGGGGGGGCGGCGGGGGCGTAGCCCGCGGGGGGTGCGGCGGGGGCGTAGCCCGCGGGGGGGGCGGCGGGGGCGTAGCCCGCGGGGGGGGCGGCGGGCGGTGTGGGCGGCGCCGGCGCGACCGCGGGCAAGCGGAGCCCGGTCGGATCGAGGCTCATGAGCCGGCCGAGGATCTCGGCCTCGGCGCACTGGGCGCACGCGGCCTCCACCGTGCCGGTGATCTCGCCGGTCATGACCCGCAAGGCCCGCAGGTGGACCTTGAAGCCGCCGTCGTTGGTGCGCTGAGCGTACCCCCACACGATCCGGTCGACCGCGCCGAGGTAGCCGAGCTGCTGCATACAGCCGTCCTGGCCGCAGGCCTGGAAGCTGGCGTAGCTGGCGCCGAGCTGGGTGGCGAGCTGCGCCTCCGCGATGGTGCCGGGCCCGGCCACGGGGGCGACGCGCTGCCAGATGATCCGGTTCGCTTCACGCTGCACCACGTCGGACAGGGTCCCCGGGAGCTGGCGCAAGGACATGATCAACGTTCGCTCGGCCGCGGCCTCGGGCAGCGAGGCGACGGTCGCCAGGAGCAGGGTGACGAGTGGCAGAAGTGTCTTCCTCACGCTGGATCCTCCTCGGCAGGCTGGCAGTGGGCCCCGCCAGCAGGGCATCGGGACGGCGAACACCCAGGGCCGGCGCTCTCTAGAACCCTGGGATCCAGATCGGTTACACGCCGGCTGGGAGACTGTCAACGGGCGAGCGGTCACGCTTCTGATCGATGTGTGGTGGTCCGGGGGGTGCAGATCATCCTGGTGAGCGAGCAGCGAGGCCTTGGCACAACCCCCCGCACGAAAAGGATTTTCTCGCCGAGCCGCCGAGCCGCAGAGGGCTCAGCCAGCGGAGCACTTTTCTCTGCGAACTCTGCGGCTCGGCGAGAGATTTTGCAGCTCGAGCCGGGTGCAGGAGGAGATTGGCAATGAATCCGCCCACTCGGACCGGCTGCACCCTGGTCCGGGGGGCGGCGGGACGGGGCCCGGGGGGGCGCGCAGGGCCGTCGCGCATGCGGCGGGAGGGGCCTGGAAAGGAGGAATTCCCTTCGTCGACGGCCGGTTGGGTGCAGTTGAAAAATCTCGTTGACAGGACACCAGGTGCCGCCTATCTTGTCGGCCGTTGCGGGGAGCCAGACACCACGCAACGCCTCGCCGGGAAAGGCTGGGAAGCCATCCCGCACGGGGCAGGAAAAATCGGCTTGACAGGAGCGCCACGGGCACTTATATAAGTCCCGGTTCCTGGAGAGCTGTCCCTGCGGAGGCGTTCGCCCCCGGGGAGACTCGATCCTTGAAAACGGAAGAGCAGCAAGAGCGAGTGAGAATCGCGCGGCCGAGCGATCCACCTCGAGAGGGGTGGAGAGCTCGGGATGCCGAACAACGAAAAAGCGGGGCATTCGACCCTTGGGTCGGGTGCGCTGCGCCAAGGATTCAACTGGAGAGTTTGATCCTGGCTCAGAACGAACGCTGGCGGCGTGCTTAACACATGCAAGTCGAACGAGAACGGGGTCTTCGGACTCCTAGTAAAGTGGC